>JANNTZ010000374.1:0-2310 GCA_031394595.1 Acidobacteriota bacterium | reverse complement strand
GCAGGTGATCGGCCCTTACGACATGGAGCAGGAGCTGGGGATGATCGGCGGCAACATCTTCCACGGCGAGCTGTCGGTCGAGCAGTTGTTCCACATGCGCCCGGCCCCCGGCTACGCCGACTACCGCACCCCGATCCGCGGTCTCTATCACGGATCGTGCGCCACCCACGCCGGCGGCGGCGTCAACGGCATCCCCGGCTGGCAGGCCTACCGGCAGGCGCGCAAGGACGGGGTGATCGGGCGGTAACTTTATCCGCCTGCCGACCGGTCAAGAAGTCGATTGACTGCCCGAGAATCTGGGGTATCTTTCGGGCCAGTCGACCTACATCCGCTGAACCTTCTGCTTGGAGGGAGCCCTTGCAAAGACCCGCCCCGCTGCGCCTCACCCTTCCCGCGGTTGTCGTTCTGACGTGTCTTGGCGCCTCGCCTGCCCCCGAACAGGACGAGGATCTCCAGAGATTCCCAAGCCCCACCCTCGGCGGGCAGAAAGGGCTGGTGTTCGACGACCAGGATGACGGAGGCTCCACGCCAGTGGCCGTCCCGCCCTCCCCCACGTCGCCCGCCGCGGTCCTCCGTTTGGCGCCGATTACTCATTTCGTCCCACCGATCGACCCCTGGATGCAGGCCGGATTGGGATGGGCGGATGAGAGAGTGGAGGAAGGACACGGACCGGTCTGCATGACCAACCATTCTCCGGCCACGACCTGCGACCCACTCGGGCCCAGGTCGTTCCTCCACACGGGGTTCGACGCTGCCCCGGCCGCCGACCGGTCGGTGCGTGCCGCCGCCGTCGGGCATGTGGTCGCCGCCAGGGCTCAAGAGACGGCTCTATTCCGGCGTCGATCGATGGAGGGCGGTGGAATTGTCGTCGTCGAACACGACATCGACGGTGACCCCGCGACCCAGACAGACATCGTGCAGACAATTTATCAGCATGTCGATCCGCTCGTCGTCGCCGGCGAACTCGTTGAACAGGGCCAAGTCATCGCCCGAACATCGGTCCTGGGAGGGGATCACCTCCACTTCGGCGTCCGGCGCGCCCCATTCGATCCCACCAGCTTGGAACCCTACTTGGGGATATTGCCTCCGCCAGGGACGGAGGGTTGCGTCCCATGTTTCGGACGGCCCTCGTCGCTGCCGTCGTTTCCCGAGAGATGGGAAGACCCCGATCGTCTGTTGGTGACGCCGTTTGCCTGGGCGAGCATTTATGAAGGTGGCGACGAATCAGCGGGGGACATCCTTGAAACCACGAGCGGGTATGTTGTGGCGGGATGGACACGTGCAGCGCGCATCGGTGGCGTCGGATCGACCGATATGTGGATTCTCCGTCTGGATAAAGAGGGCATGATGCTTTCGCAACACGCCTACGGCGGCCCGGGAGACGAGGAGACGCTCCGCCTCGCGTCAACTCCTGATGGTGGCTTCGTCGCTCTTGGGTTGTCGCGCTCCAACATATTCTATGGAATGCCACTCCTTCTCAAGTTCGATGCTACGAGTGATCAACCAGAGTGGACGATGGCATATGCGACCGACGGCTACTCGCGGTTCGACGACGTCCGGGTGACCCCCGACGGTGGCTTCATCCTTGTGGGAGTGTCGGTCGAGATCGGCGGCGAGGCCAAAGCGGCCGTGTTGAAACTGGATAGTATGGGAAAGGTGCAATGGGCCAGGACCTTCGAATCGCCGTCAACGTACTTCGAATCCACAACCGCGACATCCGTAGTCCTGACGAAAGATGGAGAGTATCTCGTTGTCGGTGCCGCCATTAGGGGTGGGGCATCCAATCCGCTGTTCTTCAAGCTGGATGCCACCGGACGAATCGTCTGGGCCAGGATCCATGAGGCTTCGGTCCATCTCGGCCAGGTCGAGGCAACGCGGGATGGCGGGTTCATCGTCATCGGTTACAGGTTGATCCCAACAAGCCCTCACCCTTACTCCCTCTGGCTGGGCAAACTCACGACGGACGGGGGTTTCGAGTGGGATTCCAGCTATTATGCACCGGACCCCGGCGGACCTACGGCAGGCACCAGATTGGCTCTGACCAAGGAGGGCGGGTTCGTGCTCGCGGGTCGGGCGGTCACCAGTGGCGGGGTCCGGCCGATCGATTGGAATCTTTGGCTTCTGCAGCTGGACGGCGCGGGGGAGATCGTTCGATCGATGTCCTATGACGGGCGCGGGCCGGAGGACTGGCCGGTCGGCTTGCGCGCCGCCCGGGATGGTGGTTTCATTCTCGCCGGTGCCGGACAGCAGGTCTGTCCGACATGCCTGCCCTATTCGTCGTCATATGTAGCCGGCGCGACCGTCGTGAAG
>JANNTZ010000363.1:0-5368 GCA_031394595.1 Acidobacteriota bacterium | reverse complement strand
CGGAGGAGAAGGAGGCGATGCTGACCAACTCCGAGACACCGACGACCCTGATGATTGGCAACTCCGAGGACGGGTTCAACGGAGCGCGCCCGTACCACGATCTCGGCGTGGACGGGGGCGGGCTCGATACGAACCGCGACGGGCAGCGGATCAACAATGGGACGGACGCGGTCCCGCCGCAGATCGTGGTGGTGACCGACAACGGGATCAGCCCGGACGCGGTGCACTTCTCGCAGACGGCGACCCAGGTGACCGACCTGACGCACCCGTTCGGCTCCACGCACCGCAAGATCCACTCCATTCAGAACCCGGTGGACAACGGCACCTCCTGCGACAGCATCCTGTCGGGGTCCAACACGCACGGGAACGTGGTGGCGGGGATCATCGCCGGCAACCCCGGCGCGGCCGGGATCACCTTCGCGAAATCGATCGACCCGGCGAGCGGGGCGCCGCTGGAGGCGCTCAGCCTCGACGCGCTGGCCCGCGGGTCGCGCATCATCATGCAGGACGCCGCGCTGCCGAGCGCGTGTGTCTATTCGGAGCTGTGGGAGGTCGGGGGCAACGTCAACCCGGGCTCGCTGGCCGACCGACTCAACGACGCCATCTGCCCGAAGTCGGGCGCCGGCTGCCTGCGGGGGATCGGCGGGGGCGAGGATGCGCACCTGCACGTCATGCCGTTCGGAGTGCCACAGTTCGATGGCATCCTCAACAATCCGGAGAATGGCTCCTACCCGCAGGCCTCCTACGACATCGACCGCTTCCTGGTGAACAACCGCGACTACATGGTCTTCGTGCCGGTCGGGAACCAGGGTGCCGAGACCGCCGCCCGTTTCGAGCCGACCCCCGTCTGGCCCGATCTGTTCAACGGCACGGCTGCGGACCGCGACCCGGCCAACAGCCCCTTCCTGCCGCAGATCCCGCCGCCCGCGACCGCCAAGAACATCGTCAGCGTCGGGGCCTCGCAGTCCGACGTCGTGTCGGTTCTCGGGCTCAACCAGGAAGAGGACGACTTCAACATGACGTCGAAAGGGCCGGCCACGGCGCCGTCCCTGCGCACGGCGCCCCTGGTCATGGCGGTCGGCTACGACGGCACGGGGGTGTTCGGCTACCCCTACTTCACCGCCGCGGCGACCAACCGGAGCCGCGACAACGATCTCCTGCCGCCGGTCGATCGGGAGGTGGACGAGGGGAACATGGGGACCTCGTTCTCGGCGGGCTACACCACGGCGGCGGCCGCGGTGATCCGTGACTACTTCGCGCAGGGCTTCTACCCGACGGGCCAGAGGGTGGACGGCGACGCCGACGGTCTGCCGGACGATCGGATGCCGGGAGTGTCGGGAGCGCTGGTCCGGGCGGCGCTGGTTGCGGGGGCGAACTTCATGGAGCGGTATGCGACCCCGGCCAATCCGCAACCGAACGATGTCCGGCTGGCGGCGACCCGGGGCACCGACGTCGGGATCGTGGCCGGGATCGAGGTCGGGGTGATGGGGAACAACGTCCAGGGTTACGGCCGTGTGGTCCTCGACCAGGTCCTGCCGCTGGTGAACTACCCGCCGACCCGCGGCCTCGGTGCCCCGGACACCGTCGAGTATCCCGCTGCCGGGCTCCTCGTCCACGACATGATCGGGACCGGTGAGCCGCCGATCACCAACGCGGCCCCGCTGGCCGAGAGGACCTTCACCGTCGATGGCCTGAACGCCGTCGTCGTCCCGCGTTCGAGCCTGGTTCCGGGCGCCCCGGCCGGATCCACCGCGCGGGTGATCGCCGCGGGCCAGATCCGGATTGCCCTGTCGTGGCCCGATCCGCCCGACGCGGTCAACAGCGGCGGTCTGCTGATCAACGATCTCGATCTGGAAGTCGAATCCCCCGGCCCCGACAACGACCTCGCGACGGCAGGGGACAACGTCCTGTACGCCGGCAACATCTATATTGACGGCGAAGGGCTGCCCAACGGCCAGTGGGGCCTGGGTCGTCCGGTGGGCGACCCGCACCCGCGCCGGGACGACAAGAACACCATCGAGGCGGTGCACCTGAGCGCCGAGCTGCGCGGCCGGTCGAACCAGCTGGTGGCCGGCACCTGGCGGGTGCGGGTGAAGCGCGGCTGCGGCGGCGCAGTGCCCTGCGTGTGCGACGCCGCCTCGGGAGGTTTCGCAGGGTCGGGCTGCTTCTCCAACTCCAATTGCGGCACCGGCACCTGCCTGCCGGGCAGCCTGGGCCTGATCACCGGGACGAACGAGGACACCAACAACAACGGTCGGCGTGACACCGGAGAGCCCGACATCGACGGCGACGGCCTGCTCGATGCGGGCGGGCAGCCCTATGCCCTGGTCATCTCGGGGCCGGTTCTTGGCGCGGGAACCCAGGTCTGGAACAGCGCGTCGCACGCGCTTCCCGGGAGCCTCGCACGTCTCGACAGGTTCCAGTACACCTGCTCCGACACGGCGCGACTGACGGTGCTCGATCCCGGCGCGTCGGCGGTGCAGGTCATCGCGTCCAGCAGATTCCGGGTGATCGACGGGGCGGGGGCGGTGGTGGATGAGGAGGGCGGCGTGACGTTCACCCCCGGGGCCCCCGGGGTCTTCACCTCGGCGCCCATCCCTGTCCGGCCCGGCGTGGTGTCGGTCGATCCCGGGAGAAGCCGCCCGGCGGTCCGGAACAACGGCGTTCTGGAGGGGGACACGGGACAAACGATCGTCGCGGTTTACTCCGACACGCCGCGGGCCTCCGAGTCGCGGGCGCGGATCGTCTGTTCTCCCTCGGTGATCCAGGCGATGCTGGCGGTCGAAAGCGGCACCGATCGGCCGTCGATCCTGGGCGGCGGCTGTGATGGCGACCAGTTCCTCGATGCGGGGGAATACCTGACCTACGCCGTTGGTCTCGGCAACTACGAGCGGACCGACGACCTTCGGGACGTGGTCGCCACCCTGACCTCGAAAGGACCGGGCGCGGCTGCCATCAGGGTCCTCGACTCGCCGAAGAACATCGGGCGGATGCCGGGCGGACTGTTCAACGCGGTGACCTTCTCGCTGTTCGTTGACCCG
The DNA here is from genome assembly GCA_031394595.1 of Acidobacteriota bacterium. Lineage (GTDB taxonomy): Bacteria > Acidobacteriota > Polarisedimenticolia > Gp22-AA2 > Gp22-AA2 > JANNTZ01. The sequence goes on along the minus strand of JANNTZ010000363.1, from coordinate 2,327 downwards.
GCCGTGGCGAACTCCCTGCCCCTCGTCAACCGGGTCGTGGACCTCGAACTCGCCCTTTCGGGACGGCGTGCCGGGGTGGATCTCGGGAGGACGATTTTCACCTTCCGGCACGCGATCAACTCGAATCGCGAGACCTTCCACTACTCGACCGACCACCCGCGAGGTTCAGCCACGGTGGCCAACCCGACCGGCCGGGTGGTGCGCGACTTCAATCGCAATCTGCAGATCGACCGCCCGGACGTTCTCGATCCGTTCACCAGCATTTTCTGGCCGGACGAGGACCTGGCGTTCTCGGACCTGATGGTGGTCGGGGCGACGCTGCCCGGGCAGACGACCGCGACGCTGGTGGCGAACAGGCTGGGTGAGGACGTCGACAACGACGGGATCCTGGACTCGGGGGAGGACAGCATCCCGAACAACCGGCTGGACCGGGGGATCCTCGGGGTGTGCCTGAACCGGGGACCGGCGGGAGACGTCCGTTGCACGTGCACGACCGACGCCGAGTGCGCCGCCGATACCGAGTGCGCGTCGTTCGGCGGACGCTGCGTGAACCGCGTGCCCTGGACGTTCGATGACCAGGACGGCGGCTGGCACCCGGTTCGATCGACGAAGAGCAAGCCGGGCAACCAGGAATCCAACCCGCCGGTGTGGGAGTGGAGGCGGGAGGGTCTGTGCGGCTTTCAGACGGCGATCCCGGACAGCGATCCGCTGCCCGGCTTCCAGAACCTCGGGGCCGGGATCTGGCACACCGGCGACAGCGACCCGTCCACGCCGGGAGCCAACGCCCAGGCCTGCGACAACTACCCGTATCCGACCGATGCCCAATCCCCCGCCTACAACGAGGTGATCCTCGACATCCTGACCTCGCCGATCGTTCAGAAGGTGCACCAGCTGCCGGACAGCCGGGGATTCCCCTACGCGGTCGAGTTCCAGCGTCTCGGCTTCAACATGAATATCCAGACGGCGACCTATGCCGGCGGCGGGATGGACCTCGACAACAACATCGACGAAGACCTGCGGAACTCGCTGTTCCCGGTCTACATGTACACGCCGCGGTTCGCCGACATCTATTCGCTGGTCACCTTCAACACCTACCAGCAGGGGATCGACCCGCTGAGCCCGGTGGGACAGCGGACCTTCGGCCCGACCGCGGACCCCGACGGATCTTTGGCCACCGGCCCCCGGACGGTGTCCGGGGACGAGACCGGCTTCACCGGGTTCACCGACAACTCGAACATCAATTCGTCGAACCCGATCCCGGTGAACCCGAACGCCGACTTCGTGCCGTTCCCGCAGCCGAACGGGCCGCAGATCTGCGCGCCGGGGTGCGCCAATCCGGCGGTGTGCTGCGAGCAGAACACCGTCGCCGGGCCGGAGCGCAATTTCGACATCATTCTCCTGCAATACGAGGACGGGCTGTTCAATCTCGGACTCGGGCCGGGGCAGCCCGAGGTGGGCGGGTCGTTCGAGCCGGGCCCCGCCGGCAACCGCTGGCAGATTGGCCTGGGGTTCTTCTCCCAGGAGACCACCGCCCTCGACGTGGACTACGGCATCGGCTTCGACGACCCGGTTCTGGAATGGGACGAGTGGCACCCGGTGGACGAGAATGCCGGTGGTCCCGGCACCGCCTGCAACCGGTTCACCCCCGGCGGGCCGATCCAGCAGTGCGCCACCCTGGTGCTGGACCGCGCCGCCCTGTACGAGTGCAACGAGACCGTGGAGGTGACGGTCACCGACGCGCGCGCCACCGGTGCGACCGTCACCGTGTTTGCGGCGGGCGACAGCGACAAGGTGGCGGCGCCGGCATTGGGCGCGATCGCGAACCACCCCCGCAAGTCGTTCCAGATTCCGCGCGTCGCGACCGGCGTGTACCGGGGCAACGTCACGCTGTCATCGCTCGACGACAACACCGGCAGCCTGTTCGTCAACCCGGTCGCCGACTCCTCGGTGGTGTTCTACTACGTCGACCCGGCGTGCGACGGTGACGGTGACGGCGTGGCCAGCGAGACTTCGTTTGACAATCTCGACAACGACGGGATCCCGGCGGCCACGGACAACTGCGACTTCCTCTACAACCTGGACCAGTTGGACGGCGACGGGGACGGGGTCGGGGACATCTGCGACAACTGTCCCGGGAACGCCAACGCCGATCAGGCGGACGGGGACGCGGACGGGGTCGGGAACGTCTGCGACTTCGACGATCTGGACTTCGACCAGGTGGTGAACGGTCTGGACAACTGTCCGGACGTGTACAACCCGGACCAGACGACGCCGCAGGGGACCCTGCGTGGCGCCGCCTGCAACGCCAACGTGGATCGCGACGGGGA
>JANNTZ010000360.1:0-2809 GCA_031394595.1 Acidobacteriota bacterium | reverse complement strand
ACGCCGCCGGCGCCGTGGTGGACGAGGAAAGGGGCCTGGCGTTCGCCTCCGGCGGGACCGGCCTGTTCACCTCCGCGCCGATCGCCGTGCGTCTCGGCCGCCCGCCCGTTCGCAATGACGGGGTGCTCGAAGGCGACACCGGCCATGCCATCGTCGCGGTTTACGCCGACGCGCCGCGCAACGCGGACGCCCGGGCCAAGTTCCAGTGCACGCCGGACATCATCCAGGCGGGGTTGTCGACCGCCAGCGGACTCGACCAGCTGTCGTCCTTGAGCGGTGGCTGCGACGGTGACCAGTTCCTCGATGCGGGTGAGGTCATCACCTACTCCATCGGTCTGGGGAACTCCGAGCGCACTGACGACCTGCGCGATGTGGTCGCCACCCTCACCCCGACGGGTCCGGGCGCCGCGGCCATTCGTGTCGTGGATTCGCCGAAGAACATCGGCCGCCTGCCGGGCGGGGAATTCACGGCGGTCACCTTCTCGTTGTTCGTCGACCCGGCGGTTGCCAACGGGCTGGCGCTGGCGAATCGCGTCGTGGACCTCGACTTCAGACTCGACGGCCAGCTGCGCGGCGTCATGCTCGATCGAACGTCATTCACCTTCCGCCACGCGATCAACTCGAATCGCGAGACCTTCCACTACTCGACCGATTACCCGCGTGGTTCGGCCACGGTGGCGAACCCGACCGGGCGGGTGGTGCGTGACTTCAACCGTAACCTGCAGATCGACCGCCCGGACGTTCTCGATCCATTCACCAACATCTTCTGGCCGGACGAGGACCTGGCATTCTCCGACATGATGGTGGTCGGGGCGGCGCTTCCCGGGCAGACGACCGCGACCTTGGTGTCGAACACGCTGGGTGAGGACGCCGACAACGACGGGTTCCTGGACGCGGGAGAGGACAGCACCCCGAACAACCGGCTGGACCGGGGGATCCTCGGGGTCTGCCTGAACCGGAGCGCGTCGGGTGACGTCCGCTGCACGACCGACGCCGAGTGCGCCTCGTTCGGCGGGCGCTGCGTGAACCGCGTGCCCTGGACGTTCGATGACCAGGACGGTGGCTGGACCGCATTCCGCTCGAGCCGGAGCATAGCGGGCAACCAGGAATCCAACCCGCCGGTGTGGGAGTGGAGGCGGGAGGGCCTGTGCGGCTTCCAGACGGCGATCCCGGACAACGATCCGCTGCCCGGCTTCCAGAACCTCGGGGCCGGCATCTGGCATACCGGTGACAGCAATCCGGCCACGCCGGGGGCCAACGCAACGGCGTGCGACAACTACGCCTACCCGACCGACCTGAACACCCCGGCCTTCAATGAATACTACCTCGACATCCTGACGTCGCCGATCGTTCAGAAAGTGCATCAGGTGCCGGACAGCCGGGGCTTCCCCTACGCGGTCGAGTTCCAGCGTCTCGGCTTCAACATGAACATCCAGACCGGCCAATACGCCGGCGGCGGGGCGGACCTCGACAGCAACATCGACGAGGATCTGCGCAACAGCCTGTTCCCACAGTATCTCTATCTGCCGCGCTGGGCCGACCCCTATTCGGTGGTGAATTTCAACTCGTACGAGAACCCGATTCCGATGGCCCTTGGCACCGGTGTCCCGCAGCGGACCTTCGGTCCGACGGTCGACCTGAACGGGTCGCTCGGTACCGGCAACAAGACAGTGTCCGGCGACGAGACCGGGTTCACGGGGTTCACCGATAACACGAACCCGAACTCGTTCAGTCCGATCCCGGTGAACCCGAAGGGCGACTTCGTGCCGTTCCCACAGCCGACCGGACCGCAAATCTGCGCGGTGGGATGCACCGATCCGGCGGTGTGCTGCGAGCTGAACACCGTGGCGGGGCCGGAGCGCAACATGGACATCGTCCTCCTCCAGTACGAGGACGGGATCATCAACCTGAGCCTTGGTCCGGGCCAAGGTGAAGAACAGGGATCGTATGCGGCCGGACCGGCGGCGAACCGCTGGCAGCTGGGAATGAGCTTCTTCGCGATGGAGACCACCGCCCTCGACGTGGACTACGGCATCGGCTTCGACGACCCGGTGCTGGAATGGGACGAGTGGCACCCGGTGGACGAGAACGCCGGCGGCCCCGGCACCGCCTGCAACCGGTTTACCCCCGGCGGGCCGATCCAGCAGTGCGCCACCCTGGCGGTGGACCGCGCCGCCCTGTACGAATGCAACGAGACCGTGGAAGTGACGGTCAGCAACCCGCGCGCCCCCGGTGCGACGGTGACGGTGTGGGCTGCGAGCGACACCGACAAGAATGCGGTTCCGGCGCTCGGCACCACCGCCAACCACCCCCGCAAATCTTTCGAGATCCCGCGTGTGTCGACGGGCGTCTACCGTGGCAACGTGACGATCAGCACGCTGGTGGACAACCCGGGCAACCTGTTCACCAACCCGATCTCCGATTCGTCGATCGTCTTCTACTACATCGACCCGTTGTGCGACGGTGACGGGGACGGGGTGGCCAACGAGACCTCGTTTGACAACCTCGACAACGATGGCATCCCGGCGGCTTCGGACAACTGCGATTTCCTCTACAACCTGGACCAGGCGGATGGTGACGGGGACGGGGTGGGGGACATCTGCGACAACTGCCCCGGGAACGCCAACGCCGATCAGACCGACGGGGACGCCGACAGGGTCGGGAATGCCTGCGACTTCGACGATCTGGACTTCGACCAGGTGGTGAACGGTCTGGACAACTGTCCGGACGTGTACAACCCGGACCAGACGACGCCGCAGGGGACCCTGCGTGGCGCCGCCTGCAACGCCAACGTGGATCGCGACGGGGA
>JANNTZ010000354.1:0-3162 GCA_031394595.1 Acidobacteriota bacterium | reverse complement strand
TGACCGGGGCGACGTCGATCCAGCCGCGCGGCGACGAGGATCATTTCGACCTCAGCGAGGCCGAGGTGGTGTTCCAGTCGGCCGTCGACCCGTTCGCGCGGGTCGAACTGGTCCTGGCATTCCCTTCCGGTGAATCACCCGAGGTCGAGGAGGGGTACATCGCCACCACCGACCTGCCGGGTCCGCTGCAATTGCGCGGCGGTCGGACCAAGAGCACCTTCGGGAAGTGGAATCTCTACCACAACCATCAGTTTTTCAGCATTGACCGGCCCCCTGTGCTCTCGACATTTTTCGGCGAGGAAAGCCTGACGACCGACGGGTTGTCACTCAGCGTCCTGATCCCGAACCCGGCCGGCCTGTATCTCGATTCGATCACCGAAGTCGGGGCCGCCACCCATGGGCCGGCATTCAACAGCGGTCATCGGGGGTTGACCTATCTCGAACATTTCACGGCCTTCTTCAACCCGTCCCGCGACCACACCCTGGAGGTCGGCGCCACCGGTGTGTTCGGCGAGACCGGCCCACCGGAGGCCTTGATCGCGGAGGTGAACGCGGCGATCGACGCGGGGACGCTTCCGGGGACCGTGCAGCCGCAGGATGGGCTCGATTCGCGGGTGGTCGGGTTCGACCTCACCTGGAAGTGGCGGCCGGTCGATCGCAACGTCTACCGGTCATTCGTGCTGCAGACCGAGTTCCTGCGCAGCCGCCGGGAGTTCGAAACGCTCGACCTGGCGCTGCGGGCCCTGACGACCGCAACGGTCACCAGCGACGGCGGTTATTCCTACGCCGAGTACCAGTTCCGGAAGCGCTGGCGCGCCGGCGCCCGGTTCGACTGGACGGAGTTCCCCGAGGACCCGCTGGCGCGCGAACGGGCCGTCTCCGGTATCCTGCGGTTCCACCCATCCGAGTTCCAGGAGCTGCGCTTCCAGATCGAACGGGTCACGAGGAACGACGCGGCCGCGGCGCTGGCGGGCGGCGACGGGGACGAGACACGGCTGTTTTTCCAGTGGATCCCGATCATCGGCGCCCACGGCGCCCACAAGTACTGAGGAGGCGCCCATGCGAACAGCTTTTCTCGCCACCGCGGCCCTGGCGCTCATCGGCGCCGGCGTCGTCGCACCGGCACAGGCGGCGAAGGAGCGGGTACGGATTGTCGCTTCACTCCCGAACCTCGGTTCGATTGCCCGCGAGATCGGCGGGGACCGGGTCGAGGTGATGACCATCGCGCTCGGCGTCCAGGATGCCCATTTCGTCGATCCCAAGCCGAGCTATATCGTCCGGCTGCGCGCCGCCAATCTGCTGCTGGTCAATGGACTCGACCTGGAAGTCGGCTGGATCCCGCCGCTCGTCCAGGGAGCGCGGACGGCGCGGTTGATGCCCGGTGGGCTGTCGTACGTCGACTGTTCCACCGGCATCCAGGTCCTCGAAGTGCCGTCGAGCCTGTCGCGGTCCGAGGGGGACGTCCACCCCTACGGCAACCCCCACTATCTGGCCGACCCGATCAATGCCGAGAGCGTGGCCGGCACGATCGCCGACGCACTGAAGCGGGTCGATCCCGACGATGCCGAGAAGTACGAAGCCCGGCGCCGCAACTGGGTCGGCCGGCTGCACACCGCGATGTTCGGAGCCGAACTGGTCGGTCTTGTCGGCGGCGCGAAGCTGGCACGCGAGGCGGCCGCGGGGAATCTCGATCTTCTCCTCGACGGCACCCGCATGGGCGGGCAGCCGCTGCGGAGCCGGCTGGGCGGCTGGCTCGGCGCGATGCAGCCGTACCGTGGCCGCCCGATCGTCACCTACCACCGCGACTTCTCATACTTCGCAGCGCGCTTCGGCCTGCGGATCGTCGCCCATCTCGAACCGAAGCCGGGGATCCCGCCGGCGCCCAAGCATCTGGAGGAGATCACCGCGCTTCTGAAGACCGGCGCCGCGCGCGTCATCGTGACCCGGCCGTACGTCGAGCACCGGTCGACCGACCTGGTCGCGTCGCGCACCGGCGCGACGGTGCTGACCCAGCCCCAGGAAGCCGGCGGCGCACCGGGCACCGACGACTACCTGGCCCTCATCGACCACATGACCCGCGCCATCGCGCAGGCCCTGCGCGAGACCGGCACGCCGCCGCCCATCGGCGCGCCCACTCCGACAGCGGGAGGGTGACGGCTGTTGATCGAGATCCAGGTCCTCTTCCTGCCGTTCCTGGCCTGCCTCGTCCTGACCGGTATCCACGTCTATCTCGGCATCCATGTCATCAGCCGGAAGGTCATCTTCGTGGATCTGGCGCTGGCGCAGATCGCGGCTCTCGGCGCGACGGTGGCGTTCCTCGTCGGTTATGACCCGCGTTCTTCCGGGGCCTACTGGTTCTCGCTCGGCTTCGCCATCCTGGCCGCCGTCATCTTCGCGATTACCCGGACGCGGCGGGAGATCGTCCCCCAGGAGGCGGTGATCGGCCTGGCCTACGCCACCGCTTCGTCCACCGCCATCCTGCTGGCCGACATCTCGCCGCACGGCGCCGAACACCTGCGGGACCTGCTGGCCGGCAGCATCGTCTGGGTCACGCCGGAGCAGATCCTCAAGACCGCCGTGTTCTACGCCGTCATCGGGTTGTTCCACTGGCGCTTCCGGGAGAAGTTTCTGCTGATCTCGCTGCATCCGGAGGAAGCCTACGCCCGCGGCGTGCACGTGCGGCTGTGGGACTTCTGGTTCTACCTGTCGTTCGGCGTCGTGATCACGTCGTCCGTCCAGATCGCCGGCGTCCTCCTGGTCTTCTGCTACCTGGTGGCGCCGTCGGTGTTCGCGGTCATGTTTTTCGATGACCTGAAGCGCCGGCTGATGACCGGCTGGATCATGGCGACCGTGGTGAGCGCCGTCGGTCTGCTGTTCTCCTATGACCGGCCTTCGGGTCCGACCATCATGGTCGGTTTCGCCGCGACCCTGGTCCTGGGCGGCATCTCCCGCGCCGTCGTGCGCGGTCGGCACCCGTACCGCGGTCTGGCGCTGACCGCCGGGGCGGCCGCGCTGCTGGTGCTGGGAAGCTGGGCCCTGACACTGCCATCGGCCGCGCTGACGGGCTTCGGGACGCAATCCACGGGGCGGGCCGCAACCGGAGTCGCCGGCCCGGAGGCACAGGGCCATGCGCATCGGGGGACCGCGGCCGAGCACGAGATG
>JANNTZ010000318.1:0-8867 GCA_031394595.1 Acidobacteriota bacterium | reverse complement strand
GTCCTGAGTCGGAAGTCCGTTGCCAAGTCCGGCGAGCCATCGGCGGTCCCGGCAGGCTGAGACGCCGCGCCCAGCGGTTGACGGGTCGTGCGAGACCTCGCGCCCGGGGCCCCGCCGCGCGCACCTCAGCGCGGTGGGCGGGCGCGAGGCGAGCCGAGGGGAGGCTCGCGCGAGCGAGCCGGACCCGTGCCCGGCAACCGCAGGGCGCGGCGTCGCAACCCGCGGATTCATCAGAGGACTTTGGTTGACAGCCTTCGACAAGCCCTTCTATACTACGCACTTCGCGGCGGAAGCCACCGGCGCTTGGGGCGCCAATCTGGACTTGCAGGTGCAGGCGCGTAGCTCAGGGGGAGAGCGCTACCTTGACACGGTAGAAGTCAGCGGTTCAAATCCGCTCGCGCCTACCACCCCTTTCCTGGATCTGTTCAGAACAAGCCGCACCCGGGTCCGGGTGCCGGCCGGACACTTCAGAGGTTGATGGACACCACGACCGTGCAGACGGTACAGGTCACCCTGCCCGATGGGGCGCAGCGCGCCTTTCCACGGGGCACTCCCTTGGTCGAGATCGCCCGGGCGATCTCGCCCCGGCTCGCCCGCGAGGCGATCGCCGCCGTCGTCGACGGAGTCGAGAAAGACATCTATCTCCCCCTCGAGGCGAGCGCCCGGGTCATGATCCTCACCTCCGACTCCCCCGAGGCGATCGAGATCCACCGCCACACGACCTCCCACCTGCTCGCCAACGCGGTGAAGGACCTGTTCCCGGAAGTGAAGATCGGCATCGGGCCGGCGACCGAGGAGGGCTTTTTCTATGACTTCGAGCGCGCCACGCCGTTCACGCTGGAGGATCTCGAACGGATCGAGACCCGCATGCGCGAGCTCAAGGCCAAGGATCACCCGATCCGGCGGATCGAGCAGCCCAAGACCGAGGCGCTGCGGTATTTCCGCGACCAGGGGGACAACCTGAAGGTCGAGCTGGTCGAGGAGAAGGGCGGTGCTGTTGTCTCCTGCTACCGGCAGGACGACTTCATGGACTTCTGCACCGGCCCCCACCTCCCTTCGACCGGCAGGATTGGCGCCTTCAAGCTGCTGTCGATCGCCGGGGCCTATTGGAAGGGTTCCGAGGAGAACCAGCAGCTTCAGCGGATCTACGGCACCGCCTTCCCGCACGAGGCCCAGTTGAAGGACCACCTGCACATGCTCGAGGAGGCGAAGAAGCGGGATCACCGCAAGCTCGGCCCGGCCCTCGACCTGTACAGCGTCGAGGAGACCGCCGGGCCGGGGCTCATTTTCTGGCACCCGCAGGGAACGATCGTCCGCCAAGTGCTGGAGGACTACTGGAAGGAAGAGCACCGCCGCCGCGGCTACCAGCTCGTGACCACGCCGCACATCGCCCGCGACGAACTGTGGCGGCTCTCCGGACACCTCGAGTTCTACAAGGAAAACATGTTCACGTTCGAGATCGAGGAGGCCGGCTACGTCCTCAAGCCGATGAACTGCCCCGGCCATTCCCTGATCTTCAAGTCGCGGCTCCGGTCGTACCGTGAGCTGCCGCTGCGGCTCGCGGAGCTCGGCACGGTGTACCGCTACGAGCGGTCCGGAGTGCTGCACGGCATGATGCGGGTCCGCGGCTTCACCCAGGACGACGCCCACATCTACTGCACGCGCGACCAGATATTCGACGAGATCGTCGGGGTTCTCGACCTGGTGCAGGCGTTCCTGAAGACCTTTGGCTACGACCGCTACGAGGTGGATCTTTCGGTCCGCGACCCGGCGCACCCGGAGAAGTACGCCGGCACCTCGGAAGGCTGGGAGATGGCGGAGGGGGCCCTGGTCCGGGCTCTCGAGTCGCGCGGCCTCCGCTATGCCCGCCGTGAGGGCGAGGCGGTCTTCTATGGCCCCAAGATCGACGTCCGGATGTTCGATGCCATCGGCCGCCCGTGGCAGGGGCCCACCGTGCAGTTCGACTTCAATTTGCCGCAGCGTCTCGGGATCCACTACATCGCGCCCGACTCCAGCCCGACCCCCGTGGTCATGGTGCACCGGGCGATCTACGGATCCCTCGAACGGTTCATGGGTGGCCTGATCGAGCACTACGCGGGCGCCTTCCCGCTCTGGCTGGCCCCGGTGCAGGTGGTCGTGCTGCCGATCACCGACCGCACGATCCCCTACGCCCGTGGCGTGCAGGAGGCCCTGAACGCCGCCGGCCTGCGCTGCGAGGTCGATGGCCGCAACGAGAAGATCGGCGCCAAGATCCGGGACGCGCAGCTAAGGAAGATCCCGTTCATGCTGGTCGCCGGCGACCGCGAGGCCGCCGCCGGCACGGTGGCCGTCCGCAGCCGGCGTGAAGGCGATCTGGGACCGGCAAGCCTGGAGTCGATCCGTGACAGGATGCAGGACATGCAGAGAGAGCGTACGATCGGGCCCTGAGGGCGCACGCGACGGCCCCGCGTGAACGGGGGCGGGAGGGACTGACCATCGAGAAGAAACTGAGAGTCAACGAGAAAATCCGGGCGCGCGAGATCCGCGTGATCGGGGCGGACGGGGCGCAGCTTGGCATCATGACCCCCGAACAGGCCCTGCGCGCTGCCCAGGAGAGCGGGTTCGATCTGGTGGAGGTTTCACCGGAATCGTCGCCGCCGGTCTGCCGCATCCTGGACTACGGGAAGTACCGCTACCAGCTCAACAAGAAGGCCCAGGAGTCGCGGAAAAAACAGAAGGTCATCCAGGTCAAACAGGTGAAGTTCAGGCCAAAGACCGACGAACACGATTACGAGTTCAAGCGCAACAACATCATCCGGTTCCTGTCCAAAGGCAACAAGGTGAAGGCCACGGTGATTTTCCGGGGACGCGAGAACATGCATCGCGACATCGGCTACCGGATCCTCCAGCGGATCCGCCAGGAGATTACCGAGGTCGGCATGGTCGAGGCCGAACCACGCCAGGAAGGTCCGTTCCTCGACATGATCCTGGGGCCCAAGAAGGGTTCGGGGGCCGCACCGATGGCGCCAGCAGCCACGCCGGACGTCACCCGTCGCCGGACATCGTAGGAGAAAGGCAGCCATGCCCAAGATGAAGACCAAGAGAGGGGCCGCCAAGCGCTTCCGCCTGTCGGCCACCGGGAAAATCAAGAGGAGCAAGGCGTTCAAGCGCCACATCCTCACATCGAAGTCGACCAAGAGAAAGCGGCGTCTCGACATGGAGTCGATCGTCAGCAAGTCGGACCGGCGCCGGGTCAACGAGATGCTGCCGTACGGCCGCCCCTAGGAGACCACCGTGCCCAGAGTCAAACGAGGAACAAAACGACGTCATCGCCGGAAGAAAATACTGAAGCTGGCGAAGGGCTTCTACATCGGCAAGAGCAAGCTCTACCGTATCGCCCAGCAGGCGGTTGACAAGTCGCTCGGGTCGGCCTACCGCGACCGGAGGCGCCGCAAGCGGGACTTCCGGAGCCTCTGGGTGATCCGGATCAACGCCGCGGCCCGGCAGAACAACCTGTCGTACAGCCGTCTGATCGCCGGGCTGACCAAGGCCGGCGTGGCGCTCGACCGCAAGGTCCTCGCCGATCTCGCCGTCACCGATCCGGGGGCGTTCACGGTGCTGACGCAGACCGCGAAGTCCGCCTTGGGTCTGGCTGGAGCCTGAAGGCGGGCGCGTCCCGGGGCGAGGCGGAAACCGCCCCGCCCCGGCGCCCCTTTCTCTCGCCCGGTGTCCTCCGCCCCCGGGACGGAGAGGACCCATCTGGAGACCCGTCGTGGAACGTCACGTCCAGGAAATCAGGCTCCAGTTCGACCGCGACCTCGCCGCCGCCCGCGACCCGCAGGCCCTGGAGGCCCTCCGCGTCCGCTACGTCGGCCGGCGCGGCGGGTTGGTCACCACGCTGCTCAAGGATCTCCGCGACGTGGCGCCGGCGGATCGCGCCGCCACGGGCAAGGCGGTCAACGACCTGAAGGTCCACGTCGAGGCGGCGCTCGAGGCCGCCACCGGCGCGGGCACGCCGCGCCCGGGGTCCCTGCACGAGCTCGATCCCACGCTGCCGGGCCGTGCCCAGCGCGCCGGCTGCCCGCACCCGATCACGCAGGTCCGGGAGATCATCGAGGCGATCTTTCTCGAGATGGGGTACACGATCGAGACCGGGCCCGAGGTCGAGACCGACTACTACAACTTCGAGGCGCTCAACATCCCGGCGCATCACCCGGCGCGCGACATGCAGGACACTTTCTACGTCGAGGGTGGCTGGCTGCTCCGGACGCACACCTCGCCGGTACAGATTCGCACCATGGAGAAGCGGCGGCCGCCGATCAAGATGGTCGCCCTCGGCAAGGTCTTCCGCCGCGATTCCGACCTGACGCACTCCCCCGTGTTCCACCAGGTCGAGGGACTCGTGGTCGGCGAGGGCGTCACCTTTGCCCACCTGAAGGGGACTCTCGAGCATTTCTGCCGGCGGGTGTTCGAGCGCGATCTCACCCTGCGTCTGCGACCATCCTACTTCCCATTCGTGGAACCGGGGGCGGAGTACGACATCTCCTGCATCTTCTGCGACGGCGCCGCCGGCTGCCGGCGGTGCAAGGGAACCGGGTTCATCGAGATGGGTGGGGCCGGAATGGTTCACCCGGCGGTGTTCGAAAAGGTCGGGTACGACCCGGAGCGCTACACCGGTTTCGCCTTCGGGCTCGGCATCGAGCGCATCGCCATGCTCAAGCACGGCATCGACGACATCCGCCTGTTCTACGAGAACGACCTGCGGTTCCTGGCGCAGTTCCCCGCCTGAGGGCCACGTCGCCGTGAAGTACAGTCATGATTGGCTCCGCGAGTACGTGCCGATCGCCGAGGACCCGGCGCGGGTCGGCGCCCGTCTGACGGCCGCCGGTCTGCCGCTCGACGGTCTCGAGCAGGGCGCGCACGGCGCTGTCTACGATTTCGACATCTTCCCCAACCGTCCGGACTGCATGAGCCACGTCGGCCTGGCGCGCGAATACGCCGCTCTCACCGGCGCGGCGCTGTCGGTCCCCGCGGGACGCCCACCGGCCGGCGGCTCCCCGACCGCCGGGATGGCCACGGTCGTCATCGAGGCCCCCGACCTGTGTTCCCGTTACGCCGCCCGCTGCGTCACCGACGCACGCGTCGGCCCGTCACCCGCGTGGCTGTCGCGCCGCCTCGAATCGATCGGCCTGCGACCGATCAACAACCTGGTCGATGTCACCAACTTCGTGCTCTGGGAACTGGGGCATCCGCTGCACGCCTTCGACCTGGATCGACTCGAGGGGCGGCGTATCGTCGTGCGGCGGGCCCGACCCGGAGAGCTCCTCGTCACCCTCGATGGACTGAAGCGCACGCTCGCCGCCGACATGCTGGTCATTGCCGACGCGCGTCATCCCATGGCGCTGGCGGGGATCATGGGAGGAGAGGCGAGCGCCGTCACCGACCGTACCCGTCACCTCCTGATCGAGAGCGCCTGGTTCGATCCGATTTCGGTCCGGAGGACGGCCCGTGCTCTCGGGCTGCGCACCGACGCCTCGCATCGCTTTGAGCGCGGGGCCGACCCGGCAATCCCGGTTGCGGCGTTGGACCGCGCCGCTTCCCTGATCGCCGAGATCGCCGGCGGCCAGGTCAGTGATCCTCCACTCGATGTCCATCCCCGCCCGGAACCCCCGCGCCGCGTCATCTTCCGTCCCGATCGCGCCCTGGCGCTCCTCGGGACACGGATCGAGGAACCGGACCTGCGGGCCGCACTGATCAGACGCGGCTTCCAGATCCAGCCGTCAGGGGCCGCCTGGTCGGTCGAGGTGCCATCGTTCCGCCGTGACGTGGATCGGGAGGTCGACATCATCGAGGAGGTCGCCCGGCACCAGGGCTATGACGCCATCCCGGCCTCCCTGCCGGTTCTGGCCGGGACGTCCGACGGGCGCGACTCCGGCGCCCGGATCGCGGCGACCACGCGCCACGCGCTCCTGATCGCCGGGCTGAGCGAGGCGATCAACTACGCCATGGTCGAGCGCGAGGACGGCGTCCTGTTCGGCTCACCCAACCCTCCGGCCCTCGACAACCCGCTGCAGTCGCAGGCGTCGCACCTTCGCGGCAGTCTCCTGGGGGGCCTGCTGCGCAATGCCGCCCATAACCTGAACCACGGATCGCCCGCCTGTCACCTGTTTGAAATCGGGTCGGTGTTCCTGCGACCCGCGGGCGGCGGCAAACCGGAGGAACACGCGCACGCCGCCTTCGTGATCACCGGCCGCGGGCTGCCCGTCCACTGGAGCGCGCCGCGACGGGACGTGGACCTGTACGACGCCCGCGGCATCATCGAGGCCGTCGGCGATTTAATCGGCACCACCCCGCCCGGGTTCCGTTCGGATAGAATCCCCTACCTCGAGGAGGGACGCGCTCTGAACGTCCTCCTCGGGGAGCGGATGATCGGGGTGGTCGGCGCGATCTCGCCGCCGGTCCTCGGACGTTACGGGATCGATCGCCCGGTGTACGCGGGCGAGATCGACCTTGGCGCGATCGGCGGTCTGCCGGCGGCGAGGCGGCGTTACGCGCCGCTGCCGCGGTTTCCCGCCATCCGCCGCGACCTGGCGCTGGTCCTGCGCCGGGACGTGACCTTCGAGTCGGTGGCGCGGGTGGTCCGGACCGCCTCCCGGCTGCCGATTGCCGAGTTGCTGGTGTTCGATCGATACGTCGGCGCCGGGGTCCCGGTGGACTGCGTCAGCCTGGCGATCCAGGTCGTCTTCCAGCATGCCGATCGGACACTGACGCACGAGGAAGTACAGGAGGCGCAGGACGCCATCGTGGAGATCCTGCGTCGTGAACTGGGAGCGTCGCTGCGGGGACCCGGGCCCGGGCCCGCCGCTCCATGAGAGGCGGGCCCGCACACCGGTGACGGGAGGAACGATGGAGAAGAAGAAGGTCGTGGTTGACCTGCAGCAGGTCGATCTCCTGGAGCAGAAGATCGTCAAGGCGACCGAGTTGATTCGCTCGCTGCGTCGCGATCGCGACGCCGCGCTCTCCCGCCTGGCCGGCCTCGAGCAGACGCTGGCGCGTTCCGAGAAGGAGGCAGCGGCCGCGGCCCAGGAACGCCAGGACTTGCAGGATGCCGCCGACCAGATCGAAACCTTGCGCGAGGAGCGGCAGCAAATCCGGACCAAGGTCACGCGCATGCTGGAAGTCATCTCAAGCCTCGACGAGGTATCGGGCGAGGCGCGGCGCGACCACTGAGGTCCGCGCCCGGGGGGCATCGATGGAACGTCAGCAGAGCCACCTGGTTCAGGTCGAAATCTACGGTCAGTCCTACAACCTGCGCGGTGAGGGCGACGCGGAGGACATCCGCGATCTGGCCGCCTATGTCGACCGCAAGATGAGGGAAGTTTCGGATGCGACCTCCACCGTCGATTCCCTGAAGGTCGCCATCCTCGCGGCCCTCAACATCGCCGACGAGTCGCGTCGGGGCCGGTCGAGGGATCCCGGCCTCGCGCCCGGCGGGCCTGATCGGGTCGCACGTCTCATTGACCTGATCGACCGCTGTTGCGCGGAAGCCTGAGAAAACCAACCGAAGACTCCGCTCGCCGCGCCTGTTCTGCCCGTCTTGACGGCTCCGGACCGTCCGCGTTAGGATGCCGCCTGAGAGCTTCCCCTGCGAAGTTCAGTGCTGGTTGGACGTTTGGGCCAACATTTTTTGCAAGGGGGGCCGGGTCCGATCGCGGTGAGCCGCCTTCCCACGGGAAGGAAGCCTGAAGCGGCGGCAGGCACCCCACCTGGAATTCCGGGTCCATACAGTCCCCCCACACGGCCGAGCGGGGGATTTTTTTATGCCCGCGCGGACGCCGCGGGGGCGCGGATTCGGCCATGGCTGGCGCCGATCCGGAGCGGGTGATGACGGGCGGCCCCTCAAATCTGATAAATTGCAGCGTGACGGAACGCCGCACGACGCGGTCTCCGCGGAGTCATGGCCGTGTTCTGGACCGCACTGGCAATTGTCCTCATCGGCGGCGCCCTCGTGGCGGCCGCGGCCGTATCGCACAGCGCGGCCCGGCGGGCGCGGGCCCGCGCCGAAGAGGCCGCACGCCAGGTCCTCGAGGACGCCGAGGCCCGTGCGCGCCTGCGCCTGCAGGAGGCGGAAATCGACATCGAGGAGAAGCGCGCCGCCACCGAGAGCCAGTTCGAGACCCAGACCCGCCGCCGACGCCAGGACCTGCAGCAGACCGAGGAACGCCTGCGCGAGCAGGAGCGCAACCTCGGTCGGCGTCTGCAGCTCCTGGGGCAGAAGGAACAGGACCTCGAAGCCCGCGACACGCGTCTCAAGTCGCGCGAGGCCGAGCAGGCCGAACGCGATCGGCAGGCCCAGGCCCTGGTCCAGGAAGCCCGGCAGCGGCTCGAACGGGTCGCCGGGTTGACCGCCCCGCAGGCCCGCCGTGAGCTGATTCGCGAGATGGAGACCGAGGCCCGGCAGCAGGCGGCCAACCTCGTGCATCGCATCCAGGAAGAGGCCCGCGAGGAGGCCGCGTCGCGGGCCCGGCGGTTGGTGATCGAAGCGATCCAGACGATCCCGGCACGCGAGGTCCTGGATAACGTCGTGACCCTCGTCCGGTTGCCGAACGACGAGATGAAGGGGCGCGTGATCGGCCGTGAGGGCCGGAACATCCGGGCCTTCGAGATGGCCACCGGCGTCGATCTCATCATCGACGAGACCCCGCAGGTGATCCTGTTGTCCAGTTTCGATCCGCTCCGGCGGGCCATCGCCCAGATGGCCCTCGAGCGGCTGATCGAGGACGGCCGCATCCACCCGGCGCGCATCGAGGAGACCGTGACTCGTGCCCGTGACGATCTCGAGGCGGGACTCGAGCCGGGCGGCGAGGCGGCGGCCTTCAGCCTTGGCA
>JANNTZ010000277.1:0-18435 GCA_031394595.1 Acidobacteriota bacterium | reverse complement strand
GGCTCCGCACTCGCTCGCGAGGGCCACGGGGCGCCGATGGAGCGCGCATGGCGCGGCTCGAGGTCGCCACGCCGCGCTGCGGCCCTCCCCGCACCCCGGGAAATCTTTCCATGCGGCCGCGGTACAACGTGAGCCGACTGCTGGCACTCGCGCTGCGTCGCCAGCGATCGAGCGATCAGGCAGCCCGTGTCGCACCGATTGGGCGATCCTGGAAGCGCGGGGAGCCGGTCGCCTGGAGTCAGTCGCGGCGGAGTGTGGCGGGCCGCAGCCCGGCGCGGCGACCTCGAGCCGCGCCATGCACGCCGGATGGGCGCCCCGTGGCACGCGCGAGCGAGCGCGGAGCCGCGCCGGGCTGCGGCCCGCCACACGGAACTGGGGAGGCGCCTCGGGGGCGGTCCGGCTTTACCCCGCGCCCCTCCCGGGGTAGAATCTCGCGTAATCCAGAAGCTCGCCGGAGGTCAGGCAGAGGAGGCTTCATGTCAGCGCGGAACCATCGTCTTGTTCTGGTGGCCCTCATCGGGGCCGTGGCAACGTTTGCCTGGGGCACCGAGTCGGGCAAGGCCGACAAGAAGAAGTCGGCCGACACCGGCACCCCCGCCCCCGGGGTCGCGGCGATGATCGGCGACCAGAAGGTCACGTTCCAGGAGGTCGACGCGAAGGCGGCGAGCGAACTGGTCCAGGTCCGGCAAAAGGCGGCGAACGAGCTGGTCCAGGTCCGGCAACAGGAATACGAGGCCCGCAAGCGGGCCCTGGAAGCGCTTCTCAGCGAGGCCGTCCTCGATCGCGAAGCGAAGGCGCAGGGATTGAGCCGCGAGGATCTGCTCAAGAAAGAGGTCACCGACAAGGTGACCGATCCCCCGGCGGCCGAGATCGACGCCTACTTCGAGAAGAACAAGGCGCGCTACGGCACCCAGACCAAGGAACAGGCGGCGCCGGCGATCACCCTGATGCTGCGGCAGCAGAAGATCCAGGAGGACCAGCGCACCTACATCAAGGGGTTGCGGCAGAAACACGGCGTGAAGGTGATGCTGGAGCCGCCGCGCGTCCAGGTCGCCGCCGATGACGACGCCTCCAAGGGTCCCGGCACCGCGCCGGTGACCATCGTCGAGTTCTCCGACTACCAGTGCCCGTACTGCGCCCGCGCCGAGACCGTCGTGGACGAGGTGGTCAAGAAGTACGGCGACCGGGTGCGCGTGGTGTACCGCGACTACCCGCTGAAGTTCCACGCCAACGCCGAGACCGCCGCGATGGGGTCCGAGTGCGCCGCGGACCAGGGCAAATTCTGGGAGATGCACGGGGCGATGTTCGGCAACCAGCAGAAGCTGGCCGCCGCCGATCTGGTGGAGACCGCCGGATCGATCGGTCTCGACAAGGACGCCTTCAAGACCTGTCTCGACTCGGGCAAACATCGCCCCGAGGTGCAGAAGGATTTCGAGGACGGGATGAAGTACGGCGTCACCGGGACCCCGACCTTCTTCATCAACGGTATCCCGATGGTCGGGGCGCGCAGCGTCGACGCGTTTGCCGAGATCATCGACGCCGAGCTCGAACGGGGCCACTGAAGCGGCGGGTTCAGTCTTCGTCCACGCCCGGGATCGACACCCCGAACCGCTCCGCCAGACCGATGATGTCCCACCGCAGGTCGTCGAAGGCGGCGATCAGGGCTTCGTCCTGTGCCTCGACCGCGTCGTCCCAGGCCGTGGATGCCCTTGCGTGCAGCGCCGCCAGGCGGCGGCCCGCCTCGTCGATCGCCGGGGCGCCGCGCGGTGGGGCCCCGACCAGCCTGATTTCCTCCCGATCCAGTTCCGCCAGGACCCGATCGCGCTCCCCGACGAGCCGTGACCCGGTCGCGGGCGGGGCGGTGCTTCCGGCGGTCTCGTGGCCGCCGCCGGCACGGACCGCCGGGTCGCGGCGTTTTGATCGGGCCTCGATCTCGTCCCGCAGGCGGTCGATTTCCGTCGCCACTTCGCGCGCCTCCGCTTCCTCTTCGACGTCGCGCCGGGCCTGATCGGCGCGGCTCACCCAGTCACGCGCGTCCTCGTACTCGCCACGTTGCAGGAGCGCCCAGGCCGCCTGCAGCGGCACCCAGGGATCCCCCGGTGCGCGCCGCGCCGCTGTCTCGAACAGCCGGACCCCTTCCTGCCGGCGGCCCATCAGGACAAGGATCTCCGCGCGCCGCGCGCCGCAGGCGTCCGCGAGCCCGTGGTCCTCGCGCTCGATCCGGTCCACGATCCGGATCGCCTCGTCGTAGTCGCCACGGTCCTTCAGATGATCCACGAGCCGCAGCAGGATCGCCGGGTAGTCGATGGCGGGATGGGGCGACGCGGACGCGGCGATCCGCCTGAGGAGGGCAACCGCCTCCTCCACCCGGTTGACTTCATCGAACGCCTGGGCCGCCGCCCAGAGGATGTAGTCGTTCGCCCCGCCGAGATCGATCGCGTCGAGGTCCTCCTCCTCCATCTGGTCGAGGATGGCGACGTGCAGGTGGTACTCGTCCTCGGGGAGACGTCGCTCCTGCTCGGCAGCCGTCCACGCGTAGCCGGATTCCGGTTCCTCTCCGGGCCTCACAGCCGATCCTCGTGGTCGTGCCAGGCATCCTCCAGAGAATCCAGAGGCCCCAGGAGTCGTTCGAATGCCGCCGGCCCGCCGGCCCCACGCGCTTCGAGCCCGGCGTACTCGAGAAACCGCGCCCGATGCCGCCCCTTCTCGCCGTGCAGCAGGAAATGCACCAGCGTCCACGCGGCGCCGTAGGTCCGGGTCGCGGCGGGCCCCCGCCACGCCGGGTCCTCGGGCCCGATCGCGATCAGCGGTCGCAGCGGCACCGGCCCCCTGGCATCGCGGACCCGGCGGTAGGCCAAAAGCTGCGCCCGCGGATCGAACTGCAGGCGGACCGTCCCGGTCACGATCGTCCCGGATCGGCGGATGTCGCCCGGCTCGATCCCGAGGCGGCTGTCCACCTGCGACGCCCCGAAGTAGGTCGCCAGCCCCTCCTCGAACCAGCGCGACGGCCGCGCCCCGGCGTCATAGATCCTCTCGTGATTGAGCATGTGCACCGCTTCATGCATCAGCGCCGGGACCGGCAGATGGCCCCCGTAGTCCTCGCAGGCGATCGACAGGATGCGCGAGGCCGGGATGTACTTCCCCCGGCGTCCGGGGCCGACATCGTCGACCCGCGCGGCGCGATCCGATGCTTCCGCGTCGCCGCCCGGCTGGAGGAGTCGGTGCAGCTCGTCGTAGTCCGCGTTGCGTCCGAGAGCGTAGACCAGCACCTGCTGGCCGAATGGCCGGGCGGACACGGCGGGGGCCCAGAGCGCCGCGTGGGCCTGGAACAGGGAGGCCACGACCTCGCCGAGGATGCGCAGCTCCGATTCGTCCAGGACGTCGGTCTGGATCAGCAGTTGGCCGGACTCCACGCGGACCTGGCGGATCCCCATGAGGCGCGCCGCATCGTTCATGTAGGCCAGACGACGATCCTCGGCCAGGAAGGAGATGATGTCGCTCTCGATGGCGGAACGCAGCTCGGCCCCTTCCGGTCCGCCCATCTGGTGAACGACGCGGTACGCCCCCTCGCCCTCGTCCCATGGCCGGATGGCGTAGTAGACCTCGCCCCGTTTGCGCAGCAAATAGTGCAGGCCTTCCGCCTCCACCGGCCCGGTCACCGAGTTCAGCCACGCTTCGTGCAGGGCCCGCCGCACCGGCGCCGGCAACGTGGCCGCCGGGACCAGACCCCAGTCGCCCCCCTGTCCCGCCGCCGGCAGGCGCTTCGCGACCGCGGCGAACGGCTCGCCGGCGAGAATCCGATCGCGCGCCGCCTCGACGACCCGGGGATCCGGTGACACGATCGCTTCGATTTGGTAGATCGCCCGCTGCATCCAGTGACGCGACTCGGGCGGGAGTCCGGGGAAGGTGATCTCCACCGGCAGGAAATAGCGGACCGCCTGCCCGCCGATCGTGGGCGGCTCGAATCGGTAGCGGCGGATGGCCGCGGCCGCCGCTTGTCGCATGCCCAGGTCGGGATCGGGGCCGCGCAGGGGGCGCGTGCGCGCCGGCACCCCATCGGGTCCCAGGTCAACGAGCAGTTCGACCCGGGCGCTCCCGACCAGCCGTGCGCGCCCGGCCTCTTCCGGTAGCTCCGGTCGCGCCTCCCTCAGGATTCGCGGCGGTCGGGCCGCGGCGAGGGGATCGCCGGGGTCCTCGAGGACGTCCGGGGGCGGGGCGAACGCCGCACCCTCCGGGCCGGTGGCCGGGATTGCTCCGGGATCCGGGACCACCTCAGTCTCGTATCCCGCGGCGACCTGCCACACGGTCTCACCCTCGCGCGTGCGAAACACACCCCGCAGGACGCGGCTCGCGCTGCCACACGATACTTCGTAGCGCGCCCGCAGACCGCCGGCCCAGCGATCCTCGATCGCGACAATCCGGGGCGGCGCGCACCCGGCTTCGGACGGGTGGGCCCAGGCCAGGAACTCGGCGAGACGACCCGGGACCTCATGATCGGCGCGCCCGGCAAGGCCCGTCACCACCGCCGCAATTACGAAAATCGACGCCTGCCGCGATCCCGAACCTGTCGCCGATCCGATCATCGTGAGACGGCCTCCATCGCGGGCTTCGCAGCAACCCGGGAATTATATTGCCGCACTGCATGCGGGCCCGACGAATCCTCTGGACTCTCGCGCTTTCCTCCCTGGTCCTGGCCGCCCAGCCCCCCGGGACGACCGTTCTCCCCGGGCCGGTGGCGGCGGCGATCCGGAGCGTCGTGAGCGTCCGGGTCCATGAGGAGATCACCGTCCCGGTGTTCAGTGCCGGCCGCTTCACGATGGAGACGGTGGAGGGGCTCGGATCCGGATCGGGCGTCGTCATCGCTCCCGCCCTCGTGATCACCAACGCCCACGTCGTGGCCGGCAGCGACGACGTCCGCATCGGCGTCCCCGGGAGATCGGGCGAGTCCCGGGCGGCGGTCATCGGTCTGGACGAGGCTTCCGACCTGGCGATCCTGCGCGTGGACGGCGGCGGCCTGCAGCCCCTGGAACTCTCGGGTAACGGCCTGCCGCCAGCCGGGATGCCGACCTATGTCATCGGCCATCGCGGCGGACAGGGGGCCGAGATCGCGTGGGCCACGGCCGGCCCGCGTCCCCGCCTGCGGGCCGGTGCGCGACCGATCGAATTCTGGTCCGAGGTGAGCGCGCCGGTCGGGCCGGGAAACTCGGGCGGTGCTCTCCTCGATCAGGAGGGGCGTCTTCTTGGGATCCCCAGCCTGCTGGTGACCTACGCCCCCGGGTCGCCACGGGCGCGGCCCGCGACCTCGGGACTGTTCATCCCCGCCGCTCACGTGGCGCGCGCATTGAAGAGAATGCTGGCAGACCCCCGGGTCGTGTGGCCGTGGATCGGCCTCCTTCTCGAGGACTCGCTGATGGCCGCGAGCGAGGGACGCACTTGGGACCCGCACCTGGATCTCGTAATCCGGTCGGTGCTGCCGGGAAGTCCGGGCGAGACCGCCGGCTTCCGGGCCGGGGACCGGCTGACCGCCATTCATGGGCGGGTGGTGCGCAACCACTTTGAAGCGCTCGACGCGGTCCTGGATCTCCCGATCGGCGACACCGTGACGATCGAGGCGGTGCGCGCCGGCGCTCCGTTGTCGATTGTGGTCGAGATCGGCGCGCGCCCGCCGGATCCACGACCCGATCCGGTCGATGACTTCACCCTTCATACCGGCCTGCGCCTGCGCCCCGCCGCCGATCGCGCGCCCGCGCCGCTGACACTCGCCGGCATGTCGCCGCGGGCGCGGCACGACATGGCGGCGTTCGAGGCGGAGATGTTCGACGAGCGTCCGGCACTCGGGTCGATCCTGCCGGGTCATGACGCCCTCTCAGGTGAGACGCGGCGTGCTTCCGTCGGTTCCACGACCGATCTGGCTGCAATTCTGGAGCGCTGCTTCGTCCGAGATCAGTTCGTCGCCCTGGTGCACTGGAAGTTCCCGGGCCACAGGACGATCGACCGGGCCCACGTTCACAGGAAGATTTATCCTGTCGTTCTCTGAGTCTCAGCAGGTCTCCCGCAGTCTCCAACAGAGACAGCCACGGGCCACTTGCCTATACTGCATTTCAGCGCATTCTGATAATTACCCTTGGTCGTCTCAAGGTTAATCTGCGACTCCTATCTGCCCGCCGGCCACTGGCTGCGAATCAAGATAAATCTCTTATCAACAACGATTAAACAACGAGACCGAGTATCGTGCGACTCTCGGCACGCGAGTTGCTGTGTTGCTAGCGGAACCCTCGTCTAACGAGGGTGTGGGACCCTGCCGACGCACCCTCTCCCAGGGCCGGTCGCGTCGGCAGAGGGAGTGGGCCTGTGAGCTCCGCGGCGCAGACCGCGCTCTGCGGCGTGGATGGGCCGAAAGGCCTCATGGCCCGCCCCCAGTGGTTCCACCTCCGGCGCTCGCCGCCCATCTCACCCTCCCGGGCAGCCGGGGATGGGCGGCGGGCGCTTTTCATGTCCGCTCCACCATGGGCGCTCTAGACGCCCCGCGGCCGCGGGGCATACAATGCCCATCTGCCATGCAATGGAATGTCCTCTGGAATCCCGGTTCGGTGAACCGCCATGGATCCGGAGGCACACCGGGGAGTCAATGACCGAAACGGATGACAGGACGCCTCGGAAATCCGGCCGCCTGCGCCAGATGCGGGTGGTGGCGATCCGGCCGCGCGGCACTCCAAGGGAAGCGCCTCCTCCGCTTGCTCCAATGGCGAGCGGATCGGAACCTTCGGCCTTCCCCACGACACCGGTCCCGTTTGCTTCCCTCGACCTGCCGCCGAACATTCTCAAGGCCCTCGCCGACATGGGGTACGCGCTGGCGACCGAGGTGCAGGTGAGCGCCATCCCGCTGGCGCGGACCGGTCGCGACCTGATGGTCCAGTCGCGCACCGGCACCGGGAAAACCACCGCCTTCGGCGTCCCGATCGTCGAGAGGGTCGACGCGGGTCGTGCCGCGGTGCAGGCGCTGGTCCTCTGCCCGACGCGGGAGCTGACGATCCAGGTCACCGACGAACTGGCCCGGCTCGGGCGTGCTTCGGGTGTGCGTGTCCAGTCGATCTACGGCGGCGATTCGATGCAGCGACAGATCGACGGGCTGAAGCAGGGGGCGCATGTCGTGGTCGGGACCCCCGGACGGATCCTCGACCATCTGCTTCGCCAGCGGACCCTGCGCTTCGACGCCGTCCGCATCCTGGTCCTCGACGAGGCCGACCAGATGCTCGACATGGGATTCGAGAAGGAGATGCGCCAGATCCTCGAGCATGTGCCTGCCGAGCGTCAGACGCTGATGTTCTCGGCGACCATCCCGTCGTCGATCGAAGGGATGATGCGGCGATACCAGAAGGATCCCGAGCGGGTGATGCTGTCGCAGGACTCCGTCTACGTCACCCAGGTGCAGCACCTCTATTACATCGTCCCGCAGATGGAGAAAGCGGCGGGGCTCCACAAGCTGATCGAGTTCGAATCGCCGGCCGCCTCGATGATCTTCTGCAACACCAAGTCCGAGGTGCGCTCCGTGTACGGTTACCTGGCGATGCACGGCCTGCCGGTCGCGATGATCTCGTCCGACCTGACGCAGAAGAAGCGCGAGCTGGTGATGCGCCGCTTCCGCAGCAAGGAATTGAAGCACCTGGTGGCGACCGACGTGGCGGCGCGCGGCATCGATATCGAGGACCTGTCGCACGTCTTCATCTACTCGTCGCCCGAGTCGTCCGACCAGTACATCCACCGGGCCGGCCGCACCGGTCGCATCGGCAAGACCGGCAAGGCGATCTCGCTGGTGTCCGGCTTCGACATGATGAACTTCAACCGCCTGGTGCGGGCCAACAACCTGAAGGCGTGGGAGTGCGAGATGCCATCCAATGAAGAGGTCGCGCGCCGCGAAGTGCGCCGCATCATCGATACCGTCCGCGGGCAGATCACCGGTCTGACCCCGGCGGAGCGCGCCGAATACGAGACGATCGCCCAGGGGATCGTGGACGATCAGGATCGGCTGACCCTCATCGCCAGTCTCCTGAAGACCCACTTCGCGGAAGAGGCGGCCAAGGGAGTGCTGGACGAGGACGCTGCGGCCGAAGCCGCGGAGGCGGCCGAGACGACGGCGGCCCAGGGGACCGGAGTCGCATCCGTCGCGGCGGCTCCTTCCGGCGCAGCGGCTTCACCTCGCGCGGCGGCTCCACCCCAGGCGGCGAACCTGTCCCGCCCGGTCCCCGTTGACGAGGGGACGCGCCGTGGCCCGGCCGGAGGGGAAACGGCCCACGCCGGGGGCGGTCAGGCCGGACCAGAAAGCCACCAGGCCGGACTCGAAGGCAGTCAAGCGGGACCGGAAGGCGCCCCGGGCGGTCGACGGCGTCGTCGGAGACGCGGCCGCAGGCGCGGCGGTGGCGGTGGGCCGGGCGGTCCCGGTAGCGTAGGCGGTCCCGGCAGCGGCCAGAGTGGCCCCTCGGGCGGCGGCCACCTCCGCGATCGCGGCTACGTCTGAGGCGGCGCCGCTCTCAGTTCACCCGGATTGCCGGACCGAACACCTGCACCGTGCCGTTCAACCGCAGCACCTCGACGTAGATCCCGTGCCCGCTTTTGTGCTTCGGTATGATGTAGTTGTAGCCCGCCCCCTGTCCGGTGATGCATTCCTCGCACGGGATCAGAACGTCGTTCTGCTGCACCCGCTCCCCGCGCTGATTGATCACCACGACGTTGAACCCGACGATGTCCACCTCTGAATAGATTCGCCAGGACACCACCCCTGATCCGCGGCCGGCCGGGCTGTCGAACGATATCGTCACCTCGGGCCGGGGACAGCCGCAGACGCAGGGGTTCTGGTCGGGATTCGGAATCAGGGGACAGTTGTCGCACACATCGCCGACCCGGTCGAAGTCGGCGTCGGCCTGGTCGGGGTTGGAAACCACCGGGCAGTTGTCGCAGGCGTCCCCGTGACCATCGCCATCGGTGTCGGCCTGCTCGGAGTTGAAAGCCACGAGGCAGTTGTCGCACACGTCACCAACACTGTCGCCATCCCGATCGTGCTGATCCGGGTTGGGAACCAAGGGGCAGTTGTCAACGCAGTCAAGAATCTGGTCGCCGTCGGAGTCGCCGGCCGACCCGTCACAGCCGCTGCAGTCCTCGTCGATGCCGTTGCCGGGCACATCGATCGCCCCGGGATAGATCGCCGGGTCGTTGTCATTGCAGTCGGGCTTGCAGTACAGCGCGTCGCAGTCCCGCAGGCAGGTCCAAGATGGGTCGCCGTCGCGGTTGACGCAGTCGGCACCGGCGACGAAAGCGGTGATCGCCGGGCTCTCGATGCCGTCGATAAGGGTGGTTGCGCCCAGCAGCCGGCACTCGCCCGGCGGCGGCGCCTCCGCGTAGACCAGGGCACTCCCCGAGACGTCCGGCACGACGCCGGTCGGGGTCCAGAGATCGTGCCTCAAATCGACGCCCTCGGCGTTGCACGGTTGCATGCGGGTATAGATCGGCCCGGTCATGAGCCGGGGCGCGAAGGCGTCGGTGCAGGCGCCGACGGCCTCTCCGATCGAGCCGGCGTCGCAGTCGCTCCGGACGACCGGAGGTTGGAACCGGAGCGCGAGGTAGCCGGCCCCGGGATCGACCGACACCGAGGGTTCGCAGACGAGAGGGAACAACCGGTCCGCGGCGACATCGAATGGGTGTGCCACCTCGACGGTGTAGCCATACTCAGGCCTGGCGCCGCTGAGCGATGCCAGGAGCGTCAGCCCACCGGTCGGCGATCCGGCGGCCGACACGATGAGGATACGGTTCGGTCCTGCCGCCGTCACCGGACAGCCAGCAAACCCGGGATCGAACCATTCAGCCTGGATCGTGGCGCGTCCGTCTCCTGGAGTCCCGCTGGCCGGCGGGAGGCAAGTCGCGTCGGCTGCCTCACAAAAGATGTCGACCGCCGCGCTGTTGGTGACCCCGGCGTTCGTCAGCTGATAGGCGAAAGCGCCGTGCGGCCCGGTGTCGGGGCACACGAAGTACCCGTCGAGGCCGTGGAAGACCGGCGTCGAGGCGGTGCAGGACGCTCCGACCGGCGGCGCCAACAGGCCGGCGGCGACGAAGACCAGCGCACCCAACGCCGACCAGGTCAGCGGCATCTTGTGCATGGGGACACCTCCTCCTTCAGCAGGACTGGAAGGACGCTGCTGGTCAAAAGGTGCCCCCGTCCCTGCGATGGGGCAACTCCTATTCCCTCCGAATGATTGGGTGGCCGTATAATCGGGCCTTCGAACTGACGGGACCGACCTGGCCCAGGGGGCCTCATGGGGAGCCGGTGGCGCCTCACGCTCTGACACCGCGGAACATCGAGATCCGATCCAACTTCGACGCCATCGCGCCGCGCTACGACCTCACCAACCGGGTCATCAGCATGGGCGTCGACCTGCACTGGCGCCGTGCGGCGGTGCGCCGGTTGGGAGACCTCGGCCCGGACGCCGTGGTGCTCGACCTGGCCTGCGGCACGGGCGACATGGCGATCGAGATCCTGCGGCAGCGGCGCGCGGCGCGCGTCGTCGGCGCCGACCTGAGCCCGGCGATGCTCGCCCTGGCCCGCACCAAGCTGGCGGCCCGCCGGACGGCGGCGTCAGGCAGCAACGGGGCCGCGGGCCCGGTCCAGCTGGTCGCCGCTCCCGCCGAGTCGCTGCCGTTCGCGGACGGCACGTTCGACGGCGTCACCATCGCCTTCGGGATCCGCAATGTCCCGGACTACCACCGCGGGCTCCGGGAGATGGCGCGCATTCTCAAGTCCGGCGGCAAGGCCTGCGTTCTGGAGTTCTCGACTCCCCCGTCGAGGTGGCTCTGGAAGGCCTACAATTACTACTTCTTCAATGTTCTGCCCCGCATCGGCGGCCTCATCACCGGGCGCGAGGATGCTTACCGCTACCTGACGCACTCGGTCGCGGAGTTCCCCGCGGCCCCGGCCTTCGCCGGAGCCATGGAAGAATGCGGCTTCGCGCGGGTTTCCTGGGTGGCGATGTACGGCGGGATTGTCTGCGTGCACACGGGGGAGAAGCCTTGAATAAACCGTTCGCGGATCGAATCGTGGGGTTGGCGCAATCGGACATCCGGCGGATGTCGCTGGAGTGCGCCCGGGTCGGTGGCATCAACCTGGGACAGGGGATCTGCGATCAGCCGATCGATCCGCTGATCAAGGAAGCCACCATCAAGGCGATCCACGAGGACCGGTCGACCTACACCCGTCTGGACGGCATCGACGAACTGCGCCAGCGGATCGCCGCCAAGATGAAGTCTTACAACGGCGTCGCCTGCAACCCCGACGGCGAGGTGGTGGTCAACGTCGGGTCGACCGGGTCGTTCGTCACCGCCTGCCTGGCGCTGGTCAACCCGGGCGACGAGGTGATCCTGTTCTCGCCGTTCTACGGTTACCACCTGAACATCCTGAAGGTGTGCGGTGCGGTCATCAAGTATGTCGCCCTGCGCCCGCCCGACTGGGGCTACGACGCGCGCGCGCTGGAGCAGGCCTTCTCGTCCCGCACCAAGATGATCCTGGTGAACACGCCGAGCAACCCGTGCGGCAAGGTGTTCACGCGCGACGAGCTGACCCGCATCGCCGACCTCTGCCTCAAACACGACGCGCTCTGCGTGACCGACGAGATCTATGAGTACATCCTGTACGACGGCCGGAAGCACATCAGCCCGGCGACCATCCCGGGGATGGAGGACAGGACGATCACCATCAGCGGCTTCTCCAAGACTTACGCCATGACCGGCTGGCGGCTCGGCTACACCGTCGCCCGGAAGCCGCTGGCGGACAAGCTCGCCATCCTGAACGATCTGATCAACGTCTGCGCCCCGTCGCCGCTGCAGTACGGCGTGGTCGCCGCCTTCGATCTGCCGGAGTCGTACTACGCGAACATGCGCGCCGACTACCAGCGCAAGCGCGACATGACGGCCGACGCCTGCCGGGCGGCCGGTTGGACACCGTACGTCCCGCAGGGGGCCTACTACATGCTGGTCGATTTCGGAGATGCGTTCCGCGACGACCAGGAAGCGGCGCGTTTGATCCTGGAGAAAGGCGGCGTCGCCACCATCCCCGGTTCGTCGTTCTACGTCGACCCCGCCGACGGCCGCCACCAGGTCCGCCTCTGCTACGCGAAGAAGATGCACGATCTCGAGGAAGCCTGCCGCCGGATCCGGACCATAAAGGAGAAGCTGCGATGAATGGCAGTGCCATCGACCCACGCAAGATTGACGCTTACATTTCGTCCGCCCGTTCGCGCTTCGAGGAACGGCTGGCGAACCTGGTCGAGATCCCGACCGTCAGCATGGACCCGGCCCACAAGCCGGACATCGACCGCGGCGCCCAGGCGGCGGCGACCCTGCTGCGCGAGGCGGGCGCCCGCGCCGAGGTCGTGGCGACGTCGGGGAACCCCGTGGTCATGGGCCAGTTTTCCGCCGGCGACGGGGCGCCGACTCTCACCGTCTACAACCACATGGACGTGCAGCCGGCGCAGGAACCGGAGTGGAAGCAGGAGCCGTTCAAGTTCCGCAAGGACGGCGACCGTTATTTCGGCCGCGGCTCGACCGACGACAAGGGGCCGGGGCTGACGGCGCTGTTCGCGGCCAAGTACGCCGTCGACAACGGCGTCAAGCTCAACATCCGCTTCCTGTGGGAATTCGAGGAAGAGATCGGCAGCCCGCACTTCGAGGAATTTGTCACGAAACTCCTGCCTCACCTGAAAACCGACTCGGTGCTGGTCTCCGACACCATCTGGCTGGCGCGGGGCACGCCGGCGATCCCGTACGGTCTGCGCGGCATGAAACCGGCGCGGCTGGTGCTGCGCACCGGCGGCAAGGACGCGCACTCCGGTCTGACGGGGGGGGCGGCGCGCAATCCGATCGGCGAGCTGGCGCAGGTGATCACCGGCCTCTATGACGCGCGCACCGGCAAGGTGAAGATCCCGGGCTTCTACAAGGACGTCGTCAAGCCGACGGCGAAGGAGTTGAAATCGTTCTACGCGTCGGGTTTCAATTTGAAGAAGTTCCAGGAGGCGCACGAGCTGCACTCACTGCGCACCAAGAACCCGAAGGAAGTCATGCAGCGAATCTGGACCAACCCGACCTTCGAGGTGCACGGCATCGCGGGCGGCTACCAGGGACCCGGCGTGAAGACCGTCGTCCCGCCCTTCGCCGAGGCGAAGGTCAGCATGCGGCTGGTGCCGAAGCAGGACCCGAAGAAGATCTTCGGTCTTCTGAAGAAGGCCGTCGCCCGGCTCAACAAGGACGTCGAGGTGGTCGAGGAATCAGGGCTGGAGCCCTACATCGGCCCGTTCGCTGGCCCCTACGCCGACGCCGCCCGCGGCGCGCTGCGCTTCGGGTTCGGCGTTTCCCCCGCCTTCATCCGCGAGGGGGGTTCGATCGGCGCGGTGGTCACCATGCAGCGGCATCTCAAGGCGCCGATCATGTTCATCGGCCTCAGCCTGCCCGAGCACGGCTACCACGCCCCCAACGAGAATTTCGACTGGGGCCAGGCGTCGGGCGGCATCAAGTCGTTCGTCCACTACTTCGACGCCTGCTCGCGCATGCGCTGAGGGTCCGGCACCACCGCCTGCGCCGGCTCGAAAACGGTGTAGTGGATCGTGTTGCGCTTGCGGAGGACGTTGAACAGGACCCGCACTTTGCTGACGACCTCGATGCGGCCCGGCAACCAGACATCGTCCGCCACTGGCTGGCTCTCCATCGTGATCTCGAGATCCTTGACCTTGGAGAGGGACAGGTAAAGAGTGACCGGTCTGACGGTTCGGGTGTGGGCGGCGGCGACGTGGTGGCCGTCCGCGGTGATCCAGAGGCTGCCGGACATCGCCCTGGCGATCTTGCCGGCAATCCCCCCCCAGGCGAGCGAATCGTCGGGACGAAAATCGAGCCGGTGGCAGAGCACGCCGTGGATCACTTCCATCCCGGCGTAGTCGTAGGCGGACATCTTCAGAAGCGTCGCGAGCGTGTATCCCGAATTGCCGATATCGCCCGACTCGGACTGCATCATTTCGTTGTAGTGCCGGGTGAACATGGCCTCGCGGCGGTGGGTCTCGACGTCATCGGGGGGCGGGGCGGCGCCGTTCATCCCGACGAGCTCTTCGTCGAATCCTCCGGTCGTCGGGGTGACCACGAACAGCAGGTCCTCCTTCTCCGTCAGGGCCCCGTCCTCGTCGAACCACTCGCGCAGCGTCTGCCGGCGGAACCGGTAGCGTTTCCAGGCCTCGACGTCCGCCTTCTGAACTCGCTGGGCTTCCGTGACGATCCCCGCCAGGTCCCCCGGCGTGAAATGAGTGTCCGCGTGAGTGGAGATGTTGGGGCGGGCCGATGCGACAGAGCGGGCGGAGGCGGTGGGCGGCCAGGCGGCGACCATCAGCCAGACGGCCGTGGCGGCCGCCCCGGCCCCCAAGGCCCAGCCGGGGGCTCCCCGTGCCCACCTGGGTGAACGCATCGCTAACACGTTAAAGTCTCGGTCGCCGGCGGTCAAGCGTGCTAGGCTAACCGCCGCGCGGAGGGGAACTCCACATGGCCTCGAACAGACCGCACAGGCTCTTCGCCACCAAGTCGTACGAGACCCTGATGCAGGAAATGGCCGGCGAGCACCGCCTGCGGCGCGTGCTCGGCCCGGTGGCGCTGACCAGCCTCGGGGTCGGTGCCATCATCGGCACCGGCATCTTCGTCCTCACCGGCATCGCCGCCCACGACAAGACCGGCCCGGCGCTGATGCTGTCGTTCGTGGTGTCGGGGATCGCCTGCATCTTCGCGGCGCTCTGCTACGCCGAGTTCGCCTCGATGGTGCCGGTCGCCGGGTCGGCGTACACCTACGCCTACGCCACGCTCGGCGAGCTGTTCGCCTGGATCATCGGCTGGGACCTGATCCTCGAATACGCCGTTGCCTCCTCGACCGTGGCGCACGGCTGGTCGCACTACTTCCAGGACTTCATTGGCATCTTTGGGATGCACATCCCGAAAGCGCTGAGCGGCGCACCGTTCGACTACATCCCTGCCGCCGGACAGTTCGCCGCGACCGGGGCCTGGTTCGATCTGCCCGCCATCCTGATCACGTTCATCATCACGATCGTCCTGGTCATCGGCATCAAGGAGAGCGCCCGCTTCAACGCCGGCATGGTGATAGTGAAGCTGGCGGTCGTCCTGTTCGTCATCGCCGTCGGGTCGTTCTACGTCGATCCGAAGAACTGGCAGCCATTCGCCCCCTACGGGTTGACCGGGATCTCCTTTTTCGGGAAGACGCTGTTCGGCCAGACAGGCGCCGGCGGCGAGCCGCTCGGGATGCTGGCCGGCGCGGCGATGATCTTCTTCGCCTATATCGGCTTCGACTCGGTCTCCACCCATGCCGAGGAGGCGAAGCGGCCGCAGCGCGACGTGCCGATCGGCATCATCGTGTCGCTGGTCCTCTGCACCGTGCTCTACATCGCGGTGTCGGCCGTCATCACCGGGATGGTCCCGTCCCACCAGATCAGTCTCGACGCGCCGGTCTCCGACGCCTTCCGCCAGGCCGGCCTGCCGTGGGCGCAGTTCATCATTTCGATCGGGGCCCTCACCGGCATCACCTCGGTCCTGCTGGTCATGATGCTCAGCCAGCCACGGGTCTTCCTGGCGATGGCCCGCGACGGCCTGCTGCCGCGAGGCTTCTTCGGCGCCGTCCACGAACGTTTCCGCACCCCCTGGAAGTCGACCATCCTGACCGGGGTGTTTGTCGCCACGCTCGCCGCCTTTGTCCCGCTCCGCATTCTGGCGGAACTGGTGAACATCGGGACGCTGCTGGCGTTCGTCATCGTCTGCGCGGCAGTGCTGATCATGCGCCGGACGCATCCGAATGTGCCGCGCCCGTTCCGGGCCCCCTATGTGCCGCTGGTGCCGATCCTCGGGATCGCCACCTGCCTGCTGCTGATGTTCTCGCTGCCGCCGGAGAACTGGGTGCGTCTCGGTGTCTGGCTGGCGCTCGGCTTCGCGATCTACTTCCTGTACGGTCGTCGTCACAGCGTCCTCGGGAAGCAGATCGCGCACGAGATCGGCCGCCACGGTCTGTCGCCGGCCGGGGCGCTCGTCACCCACACCGACAAGCCGCCCGAAGACGGGCGCTGATCGGGAAGCGCCGGCAGGCGTCCGCGATGGCGCTGTCGAGGGCCGGCAGGAGCCGCTCGCTCAACGTAGCCTCCCCGAGAGAGCCCGCTTTGCGGACGCTTCGGACTCCGATCCTGATGACCCTGATGGCCACCTGGCTGTCGGTCGGGGCCTCTCCACCGGCTGCGCAGACCCAGCGGCCGGTCCTCCAGGGGCCCGGCATCGTGATCGAATCGGCGGCGTCCGGACTGCCATCCGGTCTCGACTGCCGGCGGACCTCCGCTCCGTGCACGGCCCTGGTGCGCGTCGGGCGGGCCGACCTTTCGGATCCGGCGCCGCTGGAAGCGTTGCTCGACAGCGCTGCCGCTGCGCGAGTCCGTGTCATCGTCCGTCTCGTGGACGACGGTTGGCCGCGCCCCATTCTGCCCGTCGAAGAGTGGGCGGCTGCCGTCGAGTCGCTGGCGCGCCGTCTCGGCCCGCGCGTCGCCGCCTGGCAAATCCTGGATCACGCAGCCGGCGGCGACGCTCCCCAGGCCTATGCCTTCCTGCTCAAGAGAACGAGTGTCATTCTGCGTGGCCTGTCCCCCGGTGCTCTCATCGTTCTCGGCGCCCTGCGTGCCGGTGACGAGGCGTGGGCGTGGGAGCTGTTCGAGAACGACGCGGCGCCATACGTCGACATCCTGGCCGCCGAGAGTCCGGCGGCGCTGGAGTCGGTCGCCAATCTTCGCGACGCGGTCCACCCGGCATCCGGTCTGTGGGTCACGGATGCCCCGGTGGCAGGCCGTCCGCGGGTGGCCGCCGCGGGCGACTTCCTGGAAGCGCTGCACGCCCGGGCTACAGTCGTCCTGTTCCGCGACCCCGGGAGCGTTGCGGGATTCGACCCGGCGGAGCTGGTTCTCTGGCTGAGGGAGGTGATCCCGCCACCTCTCACCCCCGCCACGACCGCCATCCTGCCGTTCGATCCCGGCCCCGGCATCATGACGCGGGTGTTCTTCGACCCGAAGCGGCGTGACGGAGTCGCCGTCTACCGGCGGGGAGTGGCCGCCGGCACGGAGGCTGCCGACTCGCTGCGTACGATTCTCCGCGCCCCCATCGAATCGCTCGCGTTGGCCGATCCCACGTGGCTCACCATTGCTCCCCTTCCAGGAACCCCCGCCCCGTCCGGTGCGGCGCTCACGCTTCCGGTTCGCGACGACATCCTCCTGCTCCGGTTCCGCCTGGCGATCGCGGCGATCCCGGTGCAGGAAAGTCTCGAAGTCGGCGCCATCACCGAGCTGACGGCCGAGGAGATCATCGCCCGCGAGCGCCAGTTCGGCGCCACCCAGGATGCGCTGCTCGATCACTACGAGGCGCAGGCCACGGTCGCGATTCACTACCGGCTGGCGGTCGTGACCCAGTCGGTGGACTTGGTCAGCAGGAACCGGCTGTTCGTGAAGGACAACCAGCAGGACTTCGAGCAATTGGATCTCTATGTCAGCGGCGCCCGCTGGCGCGGCCGCGAGCCGCCGCACCTGCCGTTCATCCAGCCCGACAAGATCCGCGAACTGCCACTCGCCATTTCCCTCGATGAGGGGTACCGCTACCGGCTGATCGGGCGGAACAAGGTGGATGGCCGCGAGTGCTACGAACTCGAGTTCACCGCCATGAACCGTGACCAGTCGCTGTTCGAGGGACGCGTGTTCATCGACACCCGCCGGTTCGCGCGCGTGCGGATGGACGCGGTGCAGCTTGGGCTGCAGGCGCCGCTGCGGTCCAACCAGATCACCTGGCACTTCGCGCCGGTCGAGAGCGGTGGGCGTGAATACTGGCTGCCGGTGGAGATCCGCGGGCAGATGGCCTTCGAAGTGCTCGGCTACAACCTGGTGGTCGAGCGCGAGGCAGCCCACTCGGACTTCGTGGTCAACGGGGAAGGGTTCGAAGATCGGCGCCGCGCGGCGCTCGAGTCCGGGCACCCGGTGTTCCGCGAGACCGGGGAAGGGTTCCAGCGGGTCGAAATGAAGGACGGGAAGGAAGTGCTGAGGCCTCTCGAGGAGCGTCGCAACGCCTTCCTGGTCTTCGGCGCGAGTTCCGGCTTCGACGGCCACCCGGGGCTGCCGTTCGCCGGGGTCAATTTTTTCGACTTCGATTTCCGCGGCAGCGGGACCGAGTTCGATCTCGCCTGGGCCGGCCCGTTCGTCGAGATCGCATGGACCGATCCGGACATCGGACCCGCGGGTGGCGGCCGCCACCTGTCGTCGACCGTGAATGGGAGCTTCGCGGCCATCTCCAATACCGACAAGAACGCCACCTCCGCCGGGACCTTCTCGAACGAGTACG
>JANNTZ010000272.1:0-3993 GCA_031394595.1 Acidobacteriota bacterium | reverse complement strand
TAGAACATGCTTCATGCTCCGCCCCATTGTAGATCGTGCCGTCCGGCGCCGGGTGACCCGGCGGGCCGTTTCTAGACGACGCCCTGGTCCATCATCGAATCGGCCACCTTCAGGAAGCCGGCGATGTTTGCACCGTTGACGTAGTTTCCCGGCGTGCCGAATCGCCCGGCCGCGTCGAGGCAGGACTTATGGATGTTCTTCATGATCATCTGCAGGCGATTGTCCACCTCTTCGCGGGTCCAGCCGTAGCGCATGCTGTTCTGCGCCATCTCCAGCCCCGACACGGCGACCCCACCGGCATTGGCCGCCTTCCCCGGACCGTAGAGGATCTTCGATTCCAGGAAACCCGACACCCCCTCCGGCGTGGTCGGCATGTTGGCCCCTTCCGAGACCACCTGGACGCCATTCTTCACCAGGTTCTGGGCGTCCTTGCCGTTGATCTCGTTCTGCGTCGCGCTCGGGAAGGCGCAGTCGGCCTTGTGGGTCCAGATCGGGCTGTGGTCGGCCGTGGGGCCGACGGCGGTGAACACCGCCCCCTTGAACTTGTCGGCGTACTCCTTGATCCGCCCGCGCCGGACGTTCTTCAGCTGCATCACGAAGTCGAGCCGCTCGCGATCGATCCCCTTCTCGTCGTAGATGTAACCGCTCGAATCGGAGAGCGTCAGGACCCGCGCCCCCATCTGCAGCAGCTTTTCGACGGTGAACTGCGCCACGTTGCCGCTGCCCGACACCAGGCACTGCTTGCCCTTCAGCGTCTGGTTGCGCGTCGCCAGCATCTCGGAGGCGAAGTAGACCGATCCGTACCCGGTCGCTTCCGGGCGGATCAACGATCCGCCCCAGTTGAGCCCCTTGCCGGTCAGCACGCCGGTGAACTCGTTCGCCAGGCGCTTGTACTGGCCGAACAGGAAGCCGATCTCCCGTCCGCCGACCCCGATGTCCCCCGCCGGCACGTCGGTGTTCGGACCGATGTGGCGATGGAGCTCGGTCATGAAGCTCTGGCAGAAGCGCATCACCTCGTCGTCGCTCTTCCCCTTGGGGTCGAAATCCGACCCGCCCTTGCCGCCGCCCATCGGCAGCGAGGTCAGGGAGTTCTTGAACACCTGCTCGAAGGCGAGGAACTTCAGGATGCCGAGGGTCACCGACGGGTGGAACCGCAGCCCCCCCTTGTAGGGACCGATGGCGCTGTTCATCTCGATCCGGATCCCCCGGTTGACCTGCACCTCGCCCCGGTCGTTGACCCACGGGACCCGGAACAGGAGGACCCTCTCAGGCTCGACGATGCGTTCGAGGATCTTCGCCGTGCGGTATTCGGGGTGCTTGTCGAGCACCGGGACCAGCGACTCGGCGACCTCCTCGACCGCCTGGTGGAACTCGGGCTCGGCGGGATTCTTCGCCTTGACGTCCTTCATCAGACCTGCCACGTACGGATTCATGGACCCGACCTCCCTGGGGGCGCGAGGGCGCCTTGTGCTGGTTCAAGGCCCCACATTATCGCAAACCGTGTGCCCGGTGGCGCAGATTCGACCCGAATCCGGGAACGGCCGCCCGCCACCCCGACTATCATGTCGCGGCTCACCGGTTGTCGGAGATCACCCGGATGCGTTTCCTCGTGACCGTGCTCGTTCTGGGGATTTCGGCGCTCGCCGGTCCGCCGTCGATCGCCGCGACGGGGCCCGGCGGGGCGGCGGACGTCCTCTTCCCTCCGCCGCTCGAAAGCTACGCCGACGCGCACCTGGCCGGCCTGTGGGATGTGCTGGCCCACCGGGTCGCGGCCCAGCCGTTCAACCTCTGGGCCACCCTGCTTTTTCTCGGCGCCATTCTCCACACCTTCTTCACCCACCGTTTCCGCCACCTCGCGCACCGGATCGACGAGCGGCAGAAGGAGCGGACGCGGGCGGTCGCGGACGCGTCGTCGCATGCAGCCGTCCCGCGGGTCTCTCCCCTGGGCCGGCTGTTCCATTTCCTCGGTGAGATCGAGGCGGTCTTCGGCATCTGGGTCGTGCCGCTCCTGTTCGTGATGGCCGCCTGCGTGGGCCGCGAGGCCGCCCTCGGGTACATCAACCACCGCGTGAACTACACCGAAGCGATCTTCGTGGTCGTCATCATGGCGATCGCTTCCACCCGGCCGGTGCTGGGCCTGGCGGAACGCGCCCTGGGGCTGCTGGCCCGGCTGGGAAAGGAGACGCCGGCGGCCTGGTGGCTGTCGATCCTCACCGCGGGGCCGATCCTCGGGTCGTTCATCACCGAGCCGGCCGCCATGACCATCTGTGCCTCGCTGCTGTCGCGGAAGATCTACGCGCGCCTGCCGGGCAAAGCGCTCGCCTACGGGACGCTCGGCCTCCTGTTCGTCGCCGTCTCGGTGGGGGGCACGCTCACCCACTTCGCCGCGCCGCCCGTCCTGATGGTCGCGGGCCCCTGGGGCTGGGGCCTGGGGCACATGCTGACGCACTTCGGGTGGAAGGCGGTCCTGGGCATCGTTCTCTCGGTGGCGGCCGGCTACCTTTACTTCCGCCGGGACCTCGCCCGTCTGCGGGACAACCCGGAAGACGAGGCCGGCCGATCCGGGGAGGTCCCGGTCCCGGCCTGGGTGACGATCGGGCACCTCGGCTTCCTCGTGCTGGTCGTCTCCCTGGCGCACTACGCCGCGCTCCTGGTTTTCACCGGGCTGCTGTTCCTGGCCTTCGTGCAGATCACCGGGGATTTCCAGCGCGACTTCCGGCTGGCGCCGCCCGTCCTGGTCGGCTTCTTCCTCGCCGGCCTGGTCATCCATGGCGGGTTGCAGCAGTGGTGGATCGCCCCCCTGCTCGGGCGGCTCGGGGAGGTCCCGCTGATGCTCGGCGCGACCGTGCTGACGGCATTCAACGACAACGCCGCCATCACCTACCTGTGCACGCTCGTCCCCGACTTCAGCGAGGGGATGAAGTACGCGGCGGTCGCCGGCGCGGTCACCGGCGGCGGACTCACGGTCATCGCCAACGCCCCGAACCCGGCCGGACAGTCGATCCTCGGCCGGCATTTCGAGGACGGCATCGGCGCGTCGGGGCTTTTCCTTGGCGCCCTCGTGCCGACGATCCTCGTCGGGGCCTGCTTCCTCGTGTTTCGCTGACCGCCCCGACTTACCTGGGCTTCACCGCGTACGGGTTGCCGCCCAGCTTCTCGGAGATGTCGCGGATCGCCTTCTGGGCTCGGACGCTGTTGCCCGCCTTGTCGAGCGGCGGCGAGATCGCCGCGATGCCGAACTTGCCGGGCGAGACGGCCAGGATGCCGCCGCCGCCGACGCCGCTCTTGGCCGGCAGCCCGGTTGTGTAGAGCCATTTGCCGGAGTCGTCGTAAAGTCCGGCGGTCGCCATCACCGCCAGCACCTCGGGGACGTGGCCGGAGTCGATCACCTGCTTGCCGGTGACCGGGTTCTTGCCGCCGTT
Source organism: Acidobacteriota bacterium (assembly GCA_031394595.1). Lineage (GTDB taxonomy): Bacteria > Acidobacteriota > Polarisedimenticolia > Gp22-AA2 > Gp22-AA2 > JANNTZ01. The sequence continues at coordinate 571 of JANNTZ010000272.1, read as the reverse complement.
GGCAAGGGTCGCGGCCATCATCGCGAGATCCTTCGCGTTGACGCTGATGGCGCACTGCTTGGTGTAGATGTCGGTCGCCTGCAGTGGCTTGTCCTTGATGTGCGGATCATCGCGGGGCCTTCGAGGGAAGGCTCCGTCCGTCTCCCGGACGGATCGTCACATTCCTGCGTCACTCTGAAGCAAGAACGTGATCGCAGACCCCCGGGAAACCGGCGGATCGGCGGAAATCCGGCGGCATGGCTCTTGCGAATACAGCGCTCGTCCTTCGTTGACAGTGGGGTGTCGAGATGCCGGCCAACAGTCCATTCGGTAATGGATTCGGAACGGTCCGCGGCCGCACCCTGGTCGCCACATGCCTGACGATCCTGGTCTTGTAGGCGGGCTGCCAGAAGGCCGCACCGATCTCCACCAACGAGCCGCCGACCGCAAGTGCTGCAGCCACTCCGACGTCGGGCCCGGCGCCGCTGACGGTCAATTTCACCGGGACGGGGACCGATCCCGATGGCCTGTGGCTCGCCTACGTCTGGGAGTATGGCGATGGGACTTCGGTCAAGCAGAAGGATGCCACCCA
>JANNTZ010000250.1:0-8083 GCA_031394595.1 Acidobacteriota bacterium | reverse complement strand
GTCCTGCACGCCGTCCAGGTCGGCATCCACCGGAGCCCCGGTCAGCGGGTCGCTCACCGGCAGCTCGACGTTGAATGACGGTCCGGTGTACGAGGGCGTCTCACGGTAGGAGATGTCGTCGTACTGCATGCCGTAACGGAGCTCGTGCTTGCCGAACACGTTGGTGAACTTCAGCGACAGCTGGAGATTTTCGTCGTCCTGGTTGGAGATGAAGCCGACACCGCCGCGCTGCGTGGAGACCGGGTTGACCGTGAACGGAACGGATCCGGACCCCGGGTCGTAGGAGGTCGCGCCGCGGATGAACTCCTGCGTGTTGCGCAGGTCGATGTACTGCGTGTCGTTCAACACCGAGGTCTCGCGGAACTGTCCGTCGTGACGCGACACCTGCGCTTCCATGAAGAAGCGGGGGGTGAACACGGCGTTCCACTTGACCGCCTGGTTGTGCGACCCGTACTTGATATCGCTCTGGCCGCCGCCCAGGGCGAAGTCGGTGGTCCGCAGGGCGCTGCCGCGCTGTGCGCCGCTGGTCCCCTCCGCGGGGTCTCCGAAGAAGGTGAATTCGACCTGGTGCCGCGGCGAGGCCATCAAGGAAAACTTCATGGCGTAGTTGTAGGCGCTGCGGTCCCGGGTGATGTCGCTGCCGGCGGTCGGGAATGCCTGGGCTGACGCCACGCCGAAGGCATTGGTCGACAGGGTCTCGTCGAAGACCGACTCGCACTGGCTGGCGCCGACGCAGGTGCTGGCCGCCGCGAACGCCGGATTGATCATGCTTTGTGTGCGCAGGTCGTGGCTGGTGAGGACCGGGTTGAGGGCCACGAAGAAGAACAGCTTGTCCTTCTTGATCGGGCCGCCGAACGAGAAGGCGAAGTCCTGCACGTCCTCGTTGACGATGCCGGTGCTGCCGGTGGAGAGGTTCGCCTGCTCGCGCTCCGGCGACAGACCGCCGAATTTGCCGTACCAGGCGACGCTCCCCTTGAAGTCATTGGTGCCCGACTTGACGATGGTGTTGACGATGCCACCGAGCGCCTGGCCGTATTCCGCCTCGAAGCCGCCGGTCTTGATCTGCACCTCGTCGAGGAACTCGCTGGTCACGCCGGTGCCGAGCGACCCGTAAACGATGTTGTAGGCGCCGATGCCCCCGAAGCCGGTGTTGGTGACGTTGACGCCGTCGATGAGGTAGGAGTTCTCCAAACCCGAGGCGCCGCCGATGGAGTAGTTCCCCTGGCCTGTCCCCTGGCCGCTCACGACCCCTGCCGCCACGGCAATGCTGTCGGTGAAGTTGCGCCCGAGCGGCACGGAGGTGGCGAATTCGTCGTACTTCACGGTCGTCCCGGTCGAGGTGGACTGCGGGTCGACCAGCGGCGCCTTGCCGGTGACCGTGATGGTCTCGGTGGTGCCGGGCTCGAGCGTGAAATTAACAGGCGTCCGGCTGTTGATGCTGACTACCACGTCGTTCTGGATGACCGTGGTGAACCCGCCGGGGGCCTCGACCCGCACCGTGTAACTGGACGGCCGCAGGAACGGCACGATGTAGTGACCGCTGGCATCGGTCTCCGCCGTGCGCGTCCCGAACTGCGAGGTGCAGATGATGACCGCCCCCAAGATGGGTCGGGCGGTCGGGTCGGTGACTTTCCCGGCAATCGTTCCGGTCGTGAGTTCCTGGGCGATTGCCGGCGTGACCGCCAGCAGGAACCCAAGCAGCACTGCCAGATGCGCTCTGTGGCTCCTGGACATCCTCATTCCTCCGCCGGGTCCACGCATGGGCACACCGGACCCTGAATCGCCGCAAATATATGTACATGAGCGGAATCTGCAAGGTAACAAGTTGCATTTGCAAGGTAGGGGATTTTCAATTTCGGATATGTACTGACTGGCCGCCAGATCACCGCCCCCATGGTGGTGCCGAGCTTGTTGCGGTCTGATGGCTTATCTATTGTTTTTCAAGAAGATACGGCGGTCATGGGGCGAGGATTGCTTTCAGTTCAGTCGCCAGGCGCTCATCCTGACCTTTCAGCACTTCGTACTCTTCCCGGGCCTCAGGATGCCCTGCGGCCCCGAGGGCCAGGGCGAGCTGGAATCGGGTGCCGGCGTGCCCGGGGTCGATGGCCAGCGCTGAGCGGAACGCCCCGATCGCTTCCTCGATGCGGCCGGCGGCCCCGAGGGCGACGCCGAGGTTGTAGTGGGCGGTATGGAGACCCGGTGCGTGGGAGGCCACCCGGGTGAAATCGGCGATCGCCTGTTCGGTACGCCCCAGGCGGAAGCGGCGCAGGCCGCGCTCGAGCACCAGGTCATCGAATTCCCCGGCGATCCGCGCCGTCTGATCCAGAAGCTGCAGGGCCCGATCGGCCTGGTCGTCCCGGTCGATCAGGATCGCCTGGGCGAACAGGCGGACCGGCGGTGCGCCGGCAGCGGCCACGCCGGACAGGGCATCGCGCAGCGGGCCGGCGCTTCCTTTGGGAAGGTCGTTCATGCTGACGGAAAGGACCGCCGCGATCCGTTCGGGGTCCCCGCCGGGGGGCGGGGGAACGATGACCGCCGCGAGCGCTCCCGCGGCATCGAAGAGCAGGCCGGAGTCGGCGCCACCCGGATCGAGCAGACGCGCGATCAGGATCTCGGACCCGCCGGGGCCGCGCAAGCGACGTTCGACCTCGGCGCGGAATTCCCGGCTCCGGAAACCGCGGCGCTCGCGCACGCCCGTGAGGATCGCCCCCGTCACGGGCGTCCGGAGAGGGGAGGCGCCCTGGTCGTCCCCGGTGGCGCGGCCGGTTCCCGGCTCGGCGCAGGGAGGAAGTCCTGGAGCGTGCAGGAACGCCAGATCGTGGTTGAGGTCCACCAACCGGACAGCCTCGACCGGGGCCTCGATCGGCGGGCTGTCGGGGGGGGAGCCGGCCGGAGGTTCGCGGGTCGCCATCAGCCGTGTCCAACGCTTCACACCCGCGCTGGCGATTGACAAGGGGGCGAGGACCACGCCGTCGGCACCGACGCCGTACCCTTCGGCCAGGGCGACCGGGAAACCGGAGGCATCGAATGCCGTCAGATGGACGATGCAGGCCGCGGCCGCCTCCAAGGGGAGGGCGGCAACGCCGGTGACCAGCAAGGTCACCGCCAGGAAGCTGCGGGGCACGGACATGGATCGCCCAGGTGATCCGCCGCCCCGGGAGGGGGAGATCGAAGCGGCGGTTCTACGGAAATGCGCTGCTGGCGCTGAGTTCGGTGGATCAGGTACGGCGGCCGGAGGGGGTCGTCAAGAGGTTTCTTGGGTCGGGCGCGGCCGGAGAGGCTCCCGGTGTCCTGATGCGTTATCATGACGGCTCTTCCGGGACGGATCGGGGACACTGACGCCATGCCGCACGTGCGCGAGACACACTGGGCCGACGAGTTCGCCGGTCAGATCGCAGCGATTCCGGGGCCGCACGAGATCTCGACCGGCATCTCGCCGTCGGGCGAGATCCATATCGGCAACCTGCGCGAGGTGATCACCGCCGATGTGGTCTTCCGGGCGCTCCAGGAGCGTGGCGTCGAGGTTGTCCTCGACTACGTTGCCGACAACTTCGACCCGCTGCGCAAGGTCTACCCGTTCCTCGACGCGTCGGTCTACACTCCCCACATCGGCAAGCCGCTGTCCGAGTTCCCCTGTCCCTGCGACCGCCACACCTCCTACGCCGACCATTTCCTCGAGCCGTTCCTGCAGTCGCTCGAGAAGATGCGGATCAAGGTCAAGGTCCACTACGCCGACCGGATGTACAAGTCGGGTCTGCTGGTGCCGCAGATCATCCTGGCGCTCGAAGGGCGCGACCTCATCGCCCGGATCCTGCAGGAGTGCACCGGCCGGCAGGTCGAGCCCGAGTGGAGCCCGTTCAACCCCATCTGCGGTTCCTGCGCGCGGATGACCGAGACCCGGGTGACTGGCTGGTCGGGGAAGGACGAGACGGTGGACTACACCTGCCCCTGCGGCGGCAAGGGGACGGTGACCATGCGCGGGGGCGGCAAGCTGACCTGGCGCGTCGACTGGCCGGCGCGCTGGGCCCGGATCCCGGTGACTGTCGAACCGTTCGGCAAGGACCACGCCACCCGCGGCGGTTCGTACGACACCGGGGCGCGCATCTGCCGCGAGGTCTTCAAAGCGCCGCCGCCGTTCCCCGTGACCTACGAGTGGATCTCCTTCAAGGGGAAGGGGGAACTGAAGAAGAGCAAGGGGAACATCCTGTCGGTGCACCGGATGATCGAGGTGGTGCCTCCCGAGGTGCTGCGTTACCTCGTGGTGAAGACCCGCCCGATGCGGACGATCGCCTTCGACCCCGGTCTGCCGCTGCTGTCGCTGATCAACGAGTTCGACGACGCGGCTTCGAGCCAGCGCGATCCGCGTGCGATGGAGCTCTCGGGCGCCGGCCAGTTCACCCCGGTCGGGGTGCCCTTCAAGCACCTCGTCAACGTCGTCCAGATGGCCGACTTCAACCTGGACCAGGCGCTGGTGATCCTGGAACGCAATGGCTACCCGCTGCCCGACCCGGGCGCGGTCAAGGACCGGGTCGGTTACGCGGTCCGCTGGATCCGGGAGTTCGCGCCCGAGGAGGTCAAGTTCTCGGTCCAGCGCGCCCTGCCCGCCCCGGCGCGCGATCTGACACCGGTTCAGAGACGCTTCCTCGGCCGGCTCGCCACCACACTCGGGCCCGACATGCCCGGCGAGGCGATCCATGCCCTCATCTACGATCTGGTCAAGGAGGAGAAGGTCGAACCGGCGACGGCGGCCTTCCAGGCGATCTACCGGGCCTTCCTCGGCAAGGACCAGGGGCCAAGAGCGGGGTGGTTCCTGGCATTCCTTGAGCGTACATTCGTGATCGCACGGCTCAAGGAGGCGTCGCAGGCGTGAGAAAGACAGCCGGTGTCCTCGGGGTCCTCGTCGGCCTGGCGCTGGCGATCGTGCCCCCGGCAGCAGACGACCTCCGGGCCCAGAACCGCGACCTGAAGGCGCAGTTCTTCTCCCGCTACCTGAACCGGCCGGCCCCGCCGTTCACGCTGAAGGATGTCTCCGGGAAGGTGGCCCGGCTGGCCGATTACCGGGGCAAGGTGGTCCTGCTGAACTTCTGGTTCTCCACTTGCTTCCCGTGCCGGCAGGAGACCCCTGACCTGGTCACCTTGCACAATGTCCATCACGAGAAGGGGCTGATGATCCTCGGGGTGAATACCGACCGGCTGGTGATGCCGGAGGATGACGGGGCGATGCGGCGCAAGTTCATCGACACGTACAAGATCCCGTACCCGGTGCTGATCGCCGACTGGGAGGTCTACAAGGCCTACGGACAGGCGCCGGTCCAGCCGATCTCCTTCCTCATCGACCGGAGCGGAAAGATCGTCGAGATCTTCTGGGGGGCATATCCCGGGCCGGCGTTCGACCGGGCCGTCAGGCCGCACCTTGCGGCGTCACCGCCACCACCGGCGCGCCCATCGTCGGCGGCCGGGGCGTCGAAGTAGACCCCCGGTCGGGGGTCCGTAGACCGCCTTCTCCCAGTTCCGAAACCAGGTCTCACCCGCGGCGCGGCCGACCCGCGGCTTAATGGTCGTGAGCGCTCCGCCGGCCTCGCCGCGCGACCCCAGGGTAGTTCCTGGATCTTGTGTCACACCGTCGGCCCCGGCGGCGGCGAGGCACGCCGCCCCCAGCGCGGTCGCGTCGGGCTCATCGCGCACCTGGACAGGGCGGCCGGTGAGGTCGGCCTGGGCCTCGATCAATGTCCGGCAGCGGGTCAGGCCGCCGGCCGCCAGGATCGGCTTCGATCCGGGCCGGAACGATCCGGATCGATCCGCGGTCCGGAGGATCTCGGTGCAGCGGCAGGCGATCGACTCCACGACCGCGCGCAACCGGTCGCGCGGCGTCGCCCGGCTCTGGTCGCCGGCGAACCCTGGTCGGGCGCGGTCGTCCCAGCGCGGCGCGGCGACCCCCGCGAACGCCGGCAGGAAGTGGAGCACGCGCGCTCCGCGCGGCGAGGGTCCGAGGTAGCGGTCGAGATCGCGGGTCGGCACCCGCAGGCCGAGCAGGTCCTGGGCCCGGTCGATCGCCACCGCCGCGGCGTTGACCGATCCCTCGACCGCGTAGCGGGCGCGCAGGGCGCCGCCCCGGCCGCGCCACGAAACCAGGACCGAGGTCAGCAGGCCCGCGACGCGGCGCAACTCCGTTCCGGTAGACCGCATCACGAAGGCGCCGGACCCATAGTTGATGATCACGTCGTGACCGGCGAGTCCGCCCAGGCCGGCAACCGCCGCCTGCTGATCGCCGATGAGTGCGGTCAGCCGGAGACCGGCGCCCGTCGTCCCGCCCGCCCGCGTTCTCCCCGGAGCCGCGATCAGCAGCCCCTCTCCCGGGAGGGAGGGGACCAGCGCCGGCAGGTTCGGAGCGTCGAACAGCGCACCCAGCCCGAACCGCGCCCCGAGGTCGGGATCCCACGCGAGGGTTTCGAGACCCAGAAGCAATGTCCGCTGTGCGTTGGTGTGATCGATCAGGTACAGGGCGCCGCCGCTGAGATGCCAGACGATCCAGGTGGCGAGGCCGCCCCAGAGGGCGCGCCCGGCAGCGACCCGTCGGCGCAGACCGCGGACATGCTCGAGGCCCCAGGCGATCTTCGCCGCCGAGTAGTGGGGATTGAAGCGAAGACCGGTGCGCGACGCGACCCACTTGTCGAGATCGCCGCCGCCTGCATGACGACGCCGTTCACGGCGCAGCCGGTCGCACCAGGCACGGCCGCGCAGGTCCTGCCACGACCAGGCGGGGGTAATCGGGCGGCCCGTGTCGCGATCCCAGAACAGGACCGTCGATCGCTGGGTGGCGATCCCGATCGGCTCGTCCGGCGCGGCGCCTCGCGCCACCGCCCGGATCGCCTGCCGCACCGCCTCGAGGATGCCCGAGGCGTCGTGCTCCACCCGGCCGCCCGCCCCCCGGCGGGTCTCGATGGCGCGGCGGGCCGAGGCGCGGACCGCGCCACGCGCGTCGATCCGGATCGCCTTGACGCTCGAAGACCCGACATCCAGCCCGATCGCCACGCGCCCATTCTAGCCATGGAATTGGCGGATGGCGTGGAACTTGTGCTATCAGAGCCCGACATGGAGCGCAAATCGACGTGGATCAAGGGCGCGGCGGTCCTGCTCGCGGGGGCCGTCCTCTTCGGCGCGGGGCTGGGGGCTTCCGACCTGTTCAACCCGGACGAGCCGCGGGAGGCGGAGATGGCCCGCGAGATGCACGAGGGCGGGGATTTCATTGCGCCGCGGCTCAACGGCGAGCCGTTTCTCGAGAAACCGCCGCTGTTCTACTGGCTGGTCGTCGGTGCTTTCCGGATCGCTGGGGGCCCTGTGGAAGCGGCGGCGCGGCTGGTGCCCGCGATCGCCGGCCTGCTGTGCGTCATGATCACCTTCGCGGCCGGCCGCCGGATGGTCGGCGAGGACGCCGCGCTGGTCGCCGCCGCGGTGCTGCTGAGCGCATTCGAGTTTCTGTGGCTGTCGCGCCGCTGCCTGATCGACATGCCGCTGACCTTGGCGGTGTTGGGGGCGTGTCTCTGTCTCCACCGGGGGATCGTGATCGGCGGCCCGCGGCGTGGCGCGTGGCTGGCGGCCGGGTACTCGGCGGCGGCGGTGGCGGTGCTGTTCAAGGGGATTATCGGCGCGGGCATTCCGGCACTGGCGGTCGCCGGGTACCTGCTGGCGCACCCCGACTGGCGCGCGATCGGGCGCCGGATCCGGCGCGCCTGGGTGGTGCCGGGGTTCGCTCTGGCGCTGCTCCCGACCGCGCTGTGGGCGTGGCGGCTCAGGCAGCATCTTGGCGACGACGCGGCCCGTGAATTCGTCTGGGTCAACAACGTCCTGCGATTTGTCGGTGGCGCGCGCGGCAAGGGCCATGAGCAACCTTTCTATTACTACCTGCCGACCCTGTTCATGGAGTTCATGCCGTGGAGCCTGATCTTGCCGCTCGCCGTTGCCGGTGCCTGGGTCGCCGTGCGGCGCGGCAGCCGCGCCCTAGGAGCCTGTCCGGGTATTCCGTAGGGTCGCGCGCCTGGGGCTTGCGAGGTGGATGCAAGGAGCGCCGAGGCGGCGATGGGGA
>JANNTZ010000222.1:0-4238 GCA_031394595.1 Acidobacteriota bacterium | reverse complement strand
GCAGGTCGGTGACCACGACGCCGGAGGCGTTCGAAGGCCCGCCATTGTTGACCGTCAGGGTGAATACCACGTTCGTCCCGACGTTCGGCGAGGCGTTGTCCACCGTCTTGGTCAACGACAGGTCGATGACCGGTACCGGCGTCGTCACCTCGGTGTCGTAGTCATCGCCGACGCCGTCGTTGGGTGTGCTGTCCGAGTCGGTCTGGGTGGCGGCGGTCACTTCGGCCGCGTTGGTGTAGGCCCCCGACGCCAGGACCGTGGCGGTGATGGTGATGTTGGCGGAGGCGCCGTTGTTGATCGCCCCCACGGTCCAGACACCGGTGCCCGGGACATAGGCCCCCTGGCTCGGGACGCTGCTCACGTAGGTATAGCCGCTCGGCAGCAGGTCGGTCACCACGACGCCGGTGGCGTTGCTCGGCCCGGCATTGGACACCGTCACGGTGAACACCACATTCGTGCCGACGTTGGGGGTGGGGTTGTCCACCGTCTTGGTCAGCGACAGGTCGATGACCGGCACCGGGGTCGTCAGCTCGGTGTCGTAGTCATCGCCGGCACCGTCGTTGGGTGTCGAGTCGGAATCAGTCTGGGTGGCGGCGGTCACCTGGGCGACGTTGGTGTAGTTCCCCGACGCCAGGACCGTTGCGGTGATCGTGATGTTGGCGGAGGCGCCGTTGTTGATCGCCCCCACGGTCCACACGCCGGTGCCCGGGACATAGGCCCCCTGGCTGGGAACGCTGCTCACGTAGGCGTACCCGGTCGGCAGCAGGTCGGTCACCACCACGCCGCTCGAATTGCTCGGCCCGGCATTGGATACCGTCACGGTGAACACCACGTTGGTACCGACGTTCGGGGTGGGGTTGTCCACCGTCTTGGTCAACGACAGGTCGATGACCGGCACCGGCACCGTCGCCCGGGTGGCGTAGTCGTCCTCGGCCGGGTTGGCGTTGTTCGGGGTCGAATCCGGATCGGTCTGATCGGAGGTCCGGACTTCCGCGACGTTCGTGTAGTTCCCGGACGCCAGCACCGTCGCGGTGATCTGCAGGCTGGAGGAGCCGCCCGAGGCGACCCCGCCGACCGTCCAGACGCCGGTCCCGGAGTTGTAGGCCCCGCCCCCATTGTCACTCACGTACGTGTATCCGGTCGGCAGGACGTCCGTCACCGACACGCCGGTCGCGTTACCCGCTCCAGCGTTGCTCACCGTCAGGGTGAACACCACGTTGCTGCCGACGTTCGGGGTGGCGTTGTTCACCGTCTTGCCCAGCGACAGGTCGGCGGGTGTGGTTGGTTTCAGGGCAATCGCCCCGATGCACCAAGGTTTGTTCGCACCCAGGGCCCAGCTCATGGTGACCGACGCCGCACCCGGCTCGCTGCTGCCGGCGCCGCGGGCGTTGGCCGCCGTCGTCCCGGTGAAGGTGTTGTAACGCTGTGTCTGGCCGGGCCCCACCGTGACCGAGCTGGCGTCGCCATTGGTCACGAAGGCATCGACCACCACCTCCCCGACGGCGCTGGCCACCCCCAGGGAGGCCGCGTTCCCGGTGCCGGTGGTCGAGACAAACGCGATGGTCGCGGTCTGGTTGACGTTGCTCCACGAAGTCGCGCCGCCCACGAACCGGTCCGACCCTCCCAGGGTCACCGTGATCGTGGCCATGCCGGTCGCGGGCGCCAGGAGGGTCCACATCTCGAGGCGGTTCGAACCGCCGTTGGCCACGGTGCCGGCAACCGAGAGCGACTGGCTGCCGAAGGTCACGCTCGAGACGGAGGAGATGCCGCGGATCGAGACGCCGACGACGAGGAAGCGGTTGGCGCCGGCCCCGACGGTGTGCGACCAGGCGAGCGTCGTCGAGGCCCCCGACGTGGCGGCGCTGCTGCCGGAGTCGAACGTGACGCTTTGCGCCTGTGCGTCGGTGGCCCCCAGGACCAGGGCCAGCAGACCGAGAACGATCGGACCCGCTAGGCGACGGCCGGCCGGGATTGGCCTGGGCGCGCGGCGTGCGGCTGATGGAAGGAGGTGGTCCATCACCGTCCCCTCTTCTCGATCACGCAGCGCAGCGCCTCAACGACGTTGGGGTCGTGCTTCCTGCCGGCCTCCGCGCACAGGGCATCGAGCGCCCGCAGAGCGGCGGCGCCGTCGGCCCCCTCGGCGTGGGTCAGTCGGGTGAAGTCCTTGCAGACCGACAGGATGCGCGATTCGATCGGGATCGACGAACGCTCGACGCCGAACGGCAGGCGGATCGCGTCGAACCGGTCGGCCGAGTGCAGGATGATCTCGCGGGCGCTGCGCAGGGACGCGATCGGCGCCAGGATCCGCTCCGCCGCCATGACGCAGTCGGATGTCCATTCGCCGACCCCGGTCCCCTCGGGGTTGGCGCCGGCGATTGCCGTCGTGGCTCCGCCCAGGGTCAACCGCCCGACCTCGTGCAGGGCGACGGCACGCAGCAGAGTATCGACGCGCGGCTGCGGGACTTTCAACTCTCCCGCGACCGCGCCGGCGACCGTGGCCAGACGCACCGAGTGACCGCGGGTCTCCGGGCGGGAATCCTCGCCGGCGCGGATCAGTTCAACCAACGCCCCGAGGTACCCGTCTTCCATCTCCTTCACCAGCCGGGCGTTCTCGATCGCCACCGCCACCTGCGCCGACAGCGTGGAGAGGAACTCGAGGTCCTGCTCGTTGAACGACTCGCCGGATCGCTTGTCGCTGACGTTGATCACGCCGATCTGCTTGCGCTGGAACCGGATCGGGTACGACACCATGAGCGGCGAGATCATGAAGGACGCGGTGGAGTACTTGCCGATCCCTTTGAGCCGCTTGAGGTCGGTCTTGTCGATGTCTTCGACCAGGAGAGGGGTCTGGGTGGCGGCGACCCGGCCGGCGATCCCCTCGCCGATGCGGATCCGGGTGGCGCGGATGTCCTCGTCGTTGATCCCGACCGACGCCATGAGAAACATCACCTCGGAGTCCGGTTCCGAGACGAGCACCGAGACGCGGCGCGCCTTGAGGTGCTGGGCGACCAGCCGGACCAGGGTGTTGTAGAGCGCCTCGAGCTCCAGCAGCCCGGTCGTGGCGCGGCCGATCTCGTTGACCGCCGCCAGCCGGGCCACCGCGTCGTTCATCTCGATATTGCGGGCTTGGAGGTTATCCACCAGCAGGCGGTTCTCCAGCGACAGCCGGCGGCGTTCCAGGGCGCGGTCCACGACCCGGTAAAGCGCGTCGATGTCCGAGAGCGGCTTGGTCACCAGGTCGTACGCCCCGTCACGCAACGCGCGCAGGGCGGTGTCGAGCGTCGCAAAGGCGGTGACCACGATGACTTCGGTTTCGGGGGCGAGGTGCTTGATGGTGCGCAGCACTTCCATGCCGGAGGTCCCGGGCATCATGACGTCGGTAAGGACGACGTCGCAGGAACGCTCACGGACCATCTCGATGGCGCGCTCGCCGTTCTCCGCCTCGGCGACGCTGTGGCCGGCCTCAACAAGAGCCGTGACCAGGAAATGGCGCACCGAGGCGTCGTCGTCCACGACCAGCAGCCGGCCATGCGTCCCGATCTGGGGCATCTCCCGGCCATCGTGGGACTGGGGAGCCGACGCTTCCGGGGCGACAGGGTCGCGATGCAGCGTGTAGAAAGCCGTGCCGGCGATCAGGCGCCGGTCGAGAAGCCCCTGGGCATGCAGATCCTCCAGGCAGGCCTCGACGACCGCGCGATCTTCATGAACCCAGAAGCGGGCGATCCCCTCGACCGAATCCATGGCCGTGGCGTTGCGACGGAAGTAATCGAGGACGCGCTCGGAGGTTTCGGGGCGGACGCGTTTCTGGTCCGCGCCCTGATCTCCCGACTCCGCAATCTTCTTCGCGTCAGCGGTCCGCATGCATCGATCTCCAGGCCGACGTGTTGCGAGTCCCATGCCGTGCCGTGGTGTTTCCGCCGCGAGCGGCAAGCCGCTTGATTGCAGCGGCTTACAAGAAGTGCCGGGTGGGTCCCGAAAGCTCTGCTGACATCCGGTGTCAGCCGGGCCGGGGGGGAATCGCCACATGCGGGTTCAGCGGGGCGCACCCCGATGCCGTCGAACGGGTCATTCCCCACCGGTCGCGGCGGGTTTCCAGGGAAGGCGGAACTCAAGGATGTGAGCTGTGGGGGATCCGGGCCCTTCGTGGTGGATTCACCCCACCACGCCCGGTCTCAGTTCCGGAATTCGTCCGGGTCGATGGCGTGTTTTCGGAGGAGAGTGTAGAAATCCTTGCGGTC
>JANNTZ010000194.1:0-2923 GCA_031394595.1 Acidobacteriota bacterium | reverse complement strand
CGCCGAGTGGCTGCCGCACCTGCCGCGATACCTCAACGCCATCGTGATTCGGATTCGCCGGCTGACCAACGCCGGGCTGCAGCGCGATCAGCAACGGCTGGAGGAGATCGGCGCGCACTGGCTGCGCTATCAGCAGCGGCTGACGCGAAACCGCCAGCGACGCATCGTCGATCCGGAACTGGAGAAGTACCGCTGGATAATCGAGGAACTGCGGGTGGCGCTGTTCGCGCCGGAGTTGAAGTCATCGATGCCGGTGTCCACGCGGCGCTTGGATGCGATGTGGGAGCGGATCAGCCCATGACGCGCGGTGACGGCGGTGACGGCGGTGACGGCGGTGACGGCGGCGGCCGCGTCGCGTTGTCACCACTGGGCCACATGCCGTGTTTTAGCGAAAACCGGTCATTTGCGTTCCGCCGAATTGCCACCGCGGCGACGGTCCCCTCTCCCCTGGCATCTGTCGTCTGGCACCCCGGCTTGACACGGCGTGGGAGCGCACCAAGCCTTGAATGAACTTGAGCATGTTCACCGGCGGTTCGCGTTGGTGATCGCGCCATATGCCGTGTTTTAGCGAAAACACGGCATTTGGCTCCCGGCGACTCGTGAGGGCGGCGGCCACACACACCGCTTGGCCTGTCGGCCCAGGCCGTGGCACCCCCCCGAACACCGTGGAATCACTTGGTGTCGTGATTCCACTTCGTTGTGCTCACCGGCGGTTCGCGTTGGTGATCGCGCCATATGCAGGGTTTTAGCGAAAACCAGGCATATCTCGTTCGGCGGATCGCCCCCTCGCTTCAGCGGCAGGGAACTTCCACGCTGAAAGGCTTCCCCCAGCCACGCTTGCGCCTTCGCCTCCTCCCCAACTCAGGTGCGATACACGTCATACCGCACCAGCGTTCCCTCATACGTGACGGTGGGATTCGGGGCCAGCGGTTGCGCATGCGTCGGCCGTTTCACCACCACTCGCTCGCGCGCGATCTGTCGCGAGATCGCCAGCAGTTGCGCCGCATCGGGATCGTCGCCGACCACCTCGCGCACCAGGCGGATGCTTTTCTTCGCCAAGGCCGAGGCTCTTCGCTTTGGCGGAAACATGGGATCAATGTAGATCGCATCCGGCCGGGGGTTCATCGTCGGCAACACCGACCGCGCATCGGCGTTGATCACGCGCAATTGATCTCGCAGGCGCGGTCCGATCGATTCATCCTGCAATGCCCGCCGAAGTCCATCCTCACACAGCGCCGCAATGACCGGCGAGCGTTCTAGTGCAGTCACTTCATACCCCAGCAGCGCCAGCAGCGCTGAGTCGTGCCCCAGCCCGGCCGTGGCATCCACCACGCTGCGCGCGGCCTTCCCGATGGCCCTGGCCAACGGCTGTGAGCGCGAGCCTTTCCCCGCGCGGGTCTTGGGATCAATCGAAATGAAAGCCGCGAACACGCCTTTTCGCTTCGACTCGTGATCTCGAAGTTCCAAACGCCCATCGGTCAACACCAGCGAAAGTTGACCGGCAGGCGGCACGGCCGCATTCGACAGCGACAGCCCAAGCCGAGCGGCCATGGCTCGAGCGGCACGATGAACCCCGGCATCATCCGAATCCGCGGCAACCGTGATGACCCGTGCATCGTGCATGAGCGGCCCACAATACCGCCGCGAACACTCATGGGCCACGCGGCTTGATCCGCAGACGCGGCCGATTTTGTACAATTCGCCGAACCAGGAGTCCAGCCCATGCACGATGCCGACAAGGAAATTCTCGCCGACTTCAAGCGCGCCCGCGACAAGACCATTGAATTGCTCGAGCGCGTGCCGGCGCAGATGCTGACCAAGACCGCCAAGGGCGAGGACGCCTCGTTGGGCGAGTTGTTCTAGCACATCGCGATCGTGGTGGATGGCTGGATGTTCCGCCTGATGAAGGATGGCGGGCCGGGGCCGAATCGGGAATTGAAGCCGACCCGCGCCAACCTGCTCAAGGCGCTGCGGGCATCGCAGAAGCGGCTGCCCAAGCACTTCCAGGCGAAGAATGGCGCGGCGCTGAACACGAAATACTCCGGCGAATGGCAGGGCAAGAAGTACACCTTCACCGGCCGCAACCGTGTGCTGTATCTGACCCATCACGAAGTGCATCATCGCGGCAAGATCGTGCTGGCGCTGCGGCAGTGGGGATTCACCGATGTGCCGTTCTTGCCGTTTTGAATGACGACACGGAGGAGATAAGACGATATGATCCAAGATGCAATTTGGCATTACTCACGATCGTTCTGAAGAGACGCTGGAAGCCAAGGCGCGATGGATTCAATCGCTTCCAATGTCGGAGCGTCTGGATTTGCTTTCCGAATTGAGCGAATTCCTGCTCTCGGTGAACCCTCAACTGGCTCAACGCAAACATGCTCAACCGATACCTGGCCGTGTTTGCATCCTTGAACTCCCATGACGTCAAATACCTGGTGATCGGGGGAATAGCCGCATTCGTTCACGGCGGAGTCCGTCCCACGTTCGATCTGGATATTCTGATCGAGGCGACTCCTGACAACGCCGGAAGGTTGTTGCGCGCGTTCGAAGAAATCGGCCTTGGAACGGCTGCACTCACAACACCGGAGAGTTTGGCACAACATGAGATCACCATCTTCAGGGACCGACTCTCCATCGACGTGCAAACAAAAACACCCGGCTTGAATTTCGCGGATGCCTGGCTACGGCGCAGGATCGTCGAACACCATGGTCAGGCATTCAACGTTCTTTCAAGAGACGATCTGCTGGCATCCAAACGGGCCTCAGCCCGGCCGCGCGATCTCGATGATGTCCGCGCTTTGGAAGCAGGCGATGCCGACGTCAAGCCGTCGGATCAGTAGGGCAGTCGGCCTAAACTTCACCCCATGACCGCCCTCCCCACCATCCGCATCATCGGCATCCCCACCGACCTGGGTCAATC
>JANNTZ010000186.1:0-2090 GCA_031394595.1 Acidobacteriota bacterium | reverse complement strand
CGGCGCCACTCAGTCGATCGCGATCTTCTCCGGTCGTGCCGACCAGACGGAACTGCCGCTGACGATCGCCCACGTCCGCACAACCGGCATCACCACCCTCAGCTGGCCGTCGCGACCGCAGGAGGCGCCGCTGTCCGGCTTCGACGTCTTCCGTGGCGCGCGCACGGACGACGGTCTGCCGACGACACCGAGCGCTCCGGACAACACTCTGGCGTCGCTGCAGAAGCTGGTCTGCGACGTGCCGAATGGAACGATCGGCGGCGCGCCGCTGACGACCACCGACAGCGTGACCCCGGCGATCAACTCGGCGTTCTACTACCTCGTCGGTCACAGCAACACGACCGGCGCGGCGACCAGCCTGGGCCCGAACAGCAGCGGCGCGATCCGTTACGCGCCGGCAGCGGTGACCTGCCCGTAAAGGCGGGGGAAGTCAGATTCGAGGGGGGCCCTCCGGGGCCCCCTTTTTTCCCCCAGGAAGGAATCAAGGGGATCCCGGAGCGACAGGCCTGACGGGCGTCCTCGCGGTCTCGCGACCAACCCCGGTGAGAATTCCGGGCTAGAACAGCGGGGCGCGGACCGATTCGTCCAGCTTCCAGTCGTAGGTGTAGAACGGCGTCACGATCTGAATGACGTACCGGACCCGGACGTCGAAGTAGGCCTCGTTGCGGTTCAACGTGAGGTTCTTCGTTCCGACGGGGAGATCGAGCTCCCGCGCTTTCCTGAGGATCCGTTGCTTGATCTCTTCGTCGCGCCTCGACAGGGCAGCGAAGCGGGCCTGCTCCTCGAGGTAGTCCCGGAACGTGTAGACGTTGATCATCGCCGGGATGATCTTGAAGCCGAGATAGATGGTCAGGGCGAGAACGGACAGACCGATGAGGGTGCCGAATCGCCCCTCACCCCGCTCGGATCGGAAAGCGTGCATCGCATCGCCAATATAAGACCAGCGCCGATAGCGTCAAGGAAGAGGTTGACAGGGCACTGACAGGATCGTAAGTGATTCAAGAGATCCTTTCAGGGCAGCGGTCTATCCAGGGAGGGCCATCCGATGAGTCGTGACACTCGATTCCGCTCCAGGGCGACCTTGCAGGTTCTGGCGGCAGCGGCCCTGCTCGCGGCGATGCCGATGGTCACCCTCTGGGCGGGTCGCGATCGGTTCCGCGGCGGCGGGGGCGAGGGCATGACAGGTCCGGGCGCCGCGGAGCGGGACGCGCGGTTCGCGGCCCGGGTGGCGGCGCAGGTGTTCCGGCCGATCCCCCATGACCGTGCGGAGGAGATGGCCGCCTACGGACGGGAGACCCGGCCACGAGTTCCGGCGCGGGACCATCGGCGCGGCCTGGTGGAGAGCGCCGCCGGTTTCACCGACCTCGGGGACCCGGCCCGGCTCGCCCACCTGCCGGAGGAATTCCGGGGTGCTGGTCCGCACACGCGCGGCACCGGGAGAGGGCGGGTGCAGGCGGGGGGGAACTTCGTGCAGGTCCAGGCGACTGCCTTCGTCTTCCCGGGGTACGAGGCGGTGGAGGCGGCGATTGCCCGGCATGGCACGATCGTGGCGCTGGTCCCGCAGCGGACTTTCATCGTTCACGCCGGCTTCGAAGGGATGCAGGCGATCGCCGCCCTGCCTTTCGTGAAGGCGGTGGACCCGCTGCGGGCCGCAGACAAGCTCGATCCCAACACCGGGCGGACCGCGTTCATCGAGGCGCGACGGGCGCAGGAAGGGACCCTGCGACTGACCGTGCAGATTCTGCCCGGCGCCGACCGTGACGCGGTGCGCGACAGGATGGCGGCGCGGGTCGGCGAAAGAAACGTCGGCCTGTTTTCGGCGTTGGGAGACGTGCTCGCGATCCGGGCGGAGCGCGCCCACCTGGCGGCGATCGCGGGCGATCCGGACGTCTGGGCGGTTGCGGAGGAGAAGGAGGCGATGCTGACCAACTCCGAGACTCCGACGACCCTGATGATTGGCAACTCCGAGGACGGGTTCAACGGAGCGCGCCCGTACCACGATCTCGGCGTGGACGGGGGCGGGATCGATACGAACCGCGACGGGCAGCGGATCAACAATGGGACGGACGCGGTCCCGCCGCAGATCGTGG
>JANNTZ010000134.1:0-3372 GCA_031394595.1 Acidobacteriota bacterium | reverse complement strand
CCGGGCAGGTGCCGCGTGCGCCAGGTAGGGGCGAATTGCATTCGCCCTCTGGCCCTGGCGAGCGGCGCGTCTGCAGCTCGCCAGCCATGAAACGGGATTCTTCGGCGCTTCGCGCTTCAGAATGACATGTGGGGCGCAGCCTCAACCCACCCCGCCCCAGATTCCTCGCTACGCTCGGAATGACGGCCAGCCGGGCGAATTGGATCCGCACAATTAACGGAGCGCATCCGGACGATCAGGCCCCACTGTTGCGTGGGGCCTGACTTGTTTTTGGCTGTTGGGACGGACAGCTCTCGGCTGGCGAGTCAGGGCCTGCTACCGGTATCTGTGGTCTGGCTCTCGTCTGGCGAGTCAGTGCTGCTATCGGTATCTGTGGTCTGGTACTCGCTATCGGTATCTGAGGGCTTGTCCTCGGACGAGCCCAGCCGGGCCCGCAGTCGGGCTGCCCCGTATGCCCCCCGGCTGGTGCAGAACTCGCAGGTGCAGGGCCACCGGCCCTTGGCATCCGGCTTGTAACGCCAGCCGATTAGCTGCGGCAATGTGCGGACCCGATGGATCTCCCTGGCTGCGATACGACGCGGGATAATGACCTCCCACCCCTGACGGTCCTCCGCGGCCATGAACTCGGCCACGACCTCGGCGGCCGTCATCGACCGGTGGAGTTCGCCATAGTGCCCTACTAAGACCGCGTCATCGTCGGGGATGCGGAAGTAGACGCCGACGATGGTGCCGCCGCCCCAACGTTTCAACTCGCGCAGCCACTGGTGCGAAACATAGAAGTTGCGCGTGACCGGCATGGCGAAGATGCCACCGGGCCGTCCGTCCCGAGCCTTGTGGAGACGGCCGATGCCATTTCGGCGGATGAGGGCGACCCGCGATTCCGGGGCAAGGTGGACGAACATTGCCATGAGTTGTCCTCAGCACACAACAACGTTTTTCTGAGCCCGAAAAGAACTTCGAAGCCTCGTACTACTCGTCCGTGCACGAATCGCAGGTACTGGAACGTCTGGCTTTGACACGCTGAGAGAATCGCCTGCCGGGCACGTGCGTCAATCTCTTGATCCGATGGATCTCCCTGGCTGCGATCGGACGCGGGATAACGACCTCCCATCCCAAGCGGTCCTCCGCGGCCATGAACACCGCCACGGCCTCAGAGGCCGCCATCGCCTGGTGATTGTAGGGGGGCCAGTCCCCAACCCATACCGTCTCGTCGTCGGGGATGCGGAAGTAGACGCCGACCACAATGCGAAGGCCGCGCCGCGAGAACCACTCAAGCCACTGGTGAGACACATGGAACCTGGGCGTGACCGGAATGGCGTAGATGCCAGCAGGAGGCAAGCGCACGTGCCAGATAAATCCGCTGCCACTAGCAGGCTGCTGAAGAATGGGGTTTCATTTCCGGATTGACCTGGCGGTGCCTCGTTTTAGCGGGTGTTGCGGAGGTTTGAGGGTCGCGCTAGGTGTACAGGGGTGAGGCTCGCGTCGCTGTCGGGCCCGGGGGCCCTGCCTGCGGTGGTTTCGTGGTGCCTCTACGCCGCTGCCTTCATGGGGTTTGGCTGGACCAGGAGCCGGCTCAGCCGTACCAGGTTGTAGGCGGTAGCCACCAGGTACCCGGCCAGCCCCGTACGGTCCACGCCCCGGTAGCGGGTCCGGCGGAACCCACCCACCGTCTTCATCCACCCGAAGACCTCTTCCACCCGTTTGCGGGCCCGCTGGCTTGCGGCATACCCCGCGTGGCGGGTAGTGCGTCCGTCAATAGCGCTGCGCCTCCTGGTGTTGTTCTGGGCCACGTGGGGCGTCACGTCCCGCGCACGCAGCGCGGTCACACAGTCGTGCGTGTCGTAGTTCTTGTCCCCGCCCAGCGTCTTCGGCCGGAAACGCCGCTCCTGCGCCTGGTCGACAAGGTCGAGGGCCATGTCTCGCTCCGCGGTGCCCGTGGCCTGAGTCACCTGGAAGTCCGTCAGCAGGCCGTTGCGGTTCTCCATCAGGGCATGCGCCATGAAGACCAGCCTGGCCTCCTTTCCCTTGCCCTTGCGCATGAGCCTGGCCTCGGGGTCTGTGGCGCTCTTGTGCGTCGCATTGCTCCGCTTCTCCCCGTGGAAGTCCACCGCGGGGTTCCCTGTGTCGTCATCGCTCTCCGGGGGCGGGTCACCCTCCCGCGGCTTGAAGCTCTTCAGGCTCGCCGCGGCTTCGATCAGCGTCCCGTCCACCGTGAAGTGCTCGTCGGACAGCAGCCCCCGTTCATCGGCGGCCGCCACCACCTCGTCGAACAGCTGCTGGCCAGCCTCATGCTCCAGCAGCCGCTGGCGGTTCTTGGTGAAGGTGGTCGCATCGAAGCTGGGCTCGATGAGGTTCATGTCCAGGAACCAGCGGAAGAGCAGGTGATAGTCCAGCTCCTCGCAGAAAGCCCGCTCGCTGCGCACCGAGTAGAGGGCGATGAGCAGTGAAGCCTTCAGCAGCCGTTCCGGCGGGATGGAGGGACGGCCCACCTCGGCGTACATGCGGTCAAACTCCGCCGACATCTCCGCCAACGCCTGGTCGGCCAACGCCTTGATGGTCCGCAGCGGGTGGTCAGCCGGGACCCGGCTTTCCAGGTCGATGAACGCCAGCATAGTCACCTGGGGGTCCGTACGCCCGCGCATGTCGCCCTCCATCCGGCTTGGTTTCCGCCCAGCCTACCCATCCCCACCCCGCAACGCGAACTTTGAGCGGACTTCTTCAGCAGCCTGCTAGGCAACTTGCGCTGCCCGAGGAGACGGTTAATGCCACTCCGGCGGATGGAGGCGGCAACCGATGCCGGGGCGAGGTGGACGAACATTGCCATCGGGTGTCGTTACCTGTTAAGGCTGGTATTGACGGGGGAAGGGGGTAACAAATGGTAACACGCGCCGCTCTCGAACACGCAGTTATCGAGTGTGAGCCTACAGGGCATCCAGAATATTTCATCCTGAAGGGTCCCGTCGTGACGGGAGTCCACTTGGTTGGCTCTGTTGACATGATCGCTGACCTGAACTGCGCCGTAGGGGCACGATGCATCGTGCCCCTACGTGCGGGACACAGGATGTCAACAGAGCCAACTTGTTTCAGGATATCGTTCTGAGTTCAACGGCAGAATTTCTGGATGACTGTTACAGACCGACATAGCGGGGCACTCTTGCCTTCAGGATATCAACGAGTTCAGGCTGCATATAGTCGTACTCATCCGGGATGCCGAGGACGATTACCTTCTTGTCCTTTAGTTGAACGCCAAACTTCCTCTTAATCTTGTTCTTGTGCGTTTCCTCCATCACCGCGACCACATCCGCCCATTCGATGAGATCGGCCGAGACGGGTGTCGCGGCGTCGTTGTTCAGCCCTGCCGACATCGCCTCA
>JANNTZ010000085.1:0-5561 GCA_031394595.1 Acidobacteriota bacterium | reverse complement strand
GGGCGCCCCGGGTCGCAGCCGGGCGAATGCACGCTACATGCCGGCCCGGCTGAAGATCTGTGCGAATTCGGCCGCCCGCAGATTCGGGACCACGACCCTGAGGACGTGGTGCTCCCGCCTCGTTTCCTCACCGGCCGGCGTGGCCTCCTGAACCCGGGTGGTCCCGGGGGGATCCAGCGGCACGATCGCCTGGACGAGGGTCTGGTCGCGCGCCACGGAGAGCGTCGCCTGCAGCATCCCGCCCTCCCTCTCGAGCTCGATGATTGCCGGCGAAACATCGGGCATGAGGCGCGCGGCGCTTTCGAGACGTTCGTGGAAGTCCGATCCCGCGGCCGCCAGGAATTCGGCGGTCTGCCACGCGCGCTCCGGGCTGAGCTGGTTGCTCACCAGGGCGTGGCGCTTCGACATCGCCAGAAGATAGAGCGGTCGGTCGATCGCCTCCAGGAGACCGACTAGTGCAGGCCGGCGCACGACCGCGAACACCCGGGCCCGATCCTGGAGCGCCGTCAGGAAACGGTCCTCGCTGGCGAGGCAGCGTTCCGCACCGCCGTGCTGGAGGCCATAAGCGAGCTCCTCGCTCTTGTAATCCACCAGCAGGGTCGTATCCCGCATGTAGAACGGCAGCCCCCGGAGATAGGCATCGTATTGGTACACCGGCTGGTCTGCTTCCCTGCCGTCCGCGCGCAGGACGGACGCGAAGTACCGCGTCTCGTTGAAGTAGTTCATGCGACCGACGCCGGTCATGAGCATGTGGATGGCCAGCATCCACAGACAGGCGGCGCCGGTCAGCCCCGCGGCGAACCGCCCGCGCCGGCAGAGCAACCACCCGAGTGCCATCGCCCCGACCAGGAGCAGAGCCACCGTTGCCAGCATGCCCGACGCTTCCGGGAATTGACGGACCACGGTCGCCAGGACGGCGCGGCGCCAGACGAGGGCGGCGCCGAGCCCAAGACCCGCCAGGGCCACGGCCGGCCAGAGGAAGCGCGCCCCCGGGAGGCCGTTGCGTCGCAGGTCCGCGTCGACGCAGACGGCGATCGCCAGGGCGACGGCCGGGAAGAGCGGCAGCAGGTAGAGCGGCAGCTTGGACTGCGCCAGCGAGAACAACAGGAACCCCGGCAGGATCCACGCTGCCACCATGGCCCCCGCCTCTGATCGGAGCGTCACCATGGAGAGAATCCTGGAACGCTGCCGGATCACGTGGGCCGGGAGGATCAACGTCCAGGGCAACAGACCGAGAAGCGCCACGGGCACGTAGTAGTAGGGCGGCCCGGGACGGCGATGGACGGTGGAGAAAAAGCGCTGGACATGTTCGTGGAGGAAGAAATAGCGCGGGAAATCCGGATTGCGCCACGAGACCGCCAGGTACCAGGGGGCGGCGATGGCGAGGAACAACAGCGGCCCGGACACCGGCCTTAGATCGCGCAGGCGCTTCAGATCGCGCCGAATCCAGAGGAACGCGACAATCGTCAGTCCCGGGAGGACCGCCCCGATCGGCCCCTTGGTCAGCACCGCGGCGGCCGCCGCCGCCCACATCGCGAGAAACCATGGGCCGGCGCCGGTGGCGGCGCGGTACCCCTTCAGGAAGCAGATCAGGGTCAGGGCCACGAAGAAGGTCAAGGCGAGGTCGAGGGTCAGTAAGTGGCTGCCGGCGAAGAACTCGATCGCGGAAGCGAGGACGATCGCGGCGAGCCGGCCCCGACGGTCGTCGAACAGAAGGCGGCCCAGCCACCAGGTCAACAAGAGACAGCCGGCCGCGAAGATCGTCTGGCCGAAGCGCGCCCCGGTTTCGCCACTCCCCCACGCGGCCAAGCCGGCCGCCGTGACCCAGTAAACCAGCGGCGGTTTGTCGAGATAGATTTCGCCGTTCAGCCGCGGCGTGACGAAATCGCCGCTATCGAGCATCGCCTGCCCGATGTCGGCGTAGCGCCCTTCGTCGGGCTCCCACAATCCCCAGGGGGAATAGCCGATGGTGTAAAGAAGGACGACGAACGGCAGGGCGGCGACGACCCGGGGAAGGACGCGGCGGAACATGCGGCGGCCGCTAGGAGGTCCCGGTGTGCCCGAAGCCGCCGGAGGCGCGGGTCGTGGCGGGCAACCGCGGCGTGGCGACGAGGCGGGAGTGCGCCACCGGGCTGATGAGCAGCTGCGCGATCCGGTCACCACGGGCGATGGTGACGGGATCCTGCCCCAGGTTGACCGCAATGACCGCCACTTCGCCGCGGTAGTCGGAATCGATCGTTCCTGGTGCGTTCAGCAATGTCAGCCCGGCGCGCAGCGCCAAACCGCTACGGGGACGGACCTGGCCCTCGTAGCCGGGCGGGATGGCGATCGAGAAGCCGGTCGGCACCAGACAGCGCTCGCCCGGCTGGAGCACGACCCGCACGGGGACGCAGGCGCGCAGATCGAGACCGGCGCTCCCCGGAGTCGCGTAGGCCGGGAGGGGAAGGTCGGGGTTGGCCGGCGTGCGGGCGATGGCGACCCGCACCGACCTGCGGGCCGCGCCGGCGACTTGCCCGCGGCGCCGCGGCGCCGGGCGGCGCGCCCGAGCGCTGCTTCGCCCCGTGATCCGTCTTTTCGCCTTCGCCCGGGCCGTCGCCATCGTCCGCGATCCTAGAATGCCACGTCGGCCCGCGTGATGGCGGGCACCGCCGTCGGGCCGAGGATCGCGAGCGTGCAGGCGTCGGACCGCAGGATCTCGCCGGAGAGGACTTGCAACTGGGGGGCCGTCACCCGATCGATTCCCTCGAGGATCTCGTTGACCGTGAACTGCCGGCCGAAGTAGACCTCCTGCCGGGCCAGGTTCGACATCCGGCTGCTGCTGCTTTCCAGGGACAGCATCAGGCTCCCTTTCAGGTGATCGCGGGCCATCTGCAGCTCGGCCTTGCCGATTGTCTCGTCGCGCAGGCGCGCCAGTTCCTGGGAAACGAGCTGGACCACCTCGCGGCCCGACTCGGGCGAGCAGGCGGCGGACACCAGCAGGTGACCGGAGTCGAGAAACGAGTTGATGGACGACGAGACCGAGTACACCAGCCCCCGGTCCTCGCGAATCTTCTGGAAGAGGCGCGACGACATGGTGCCGCCGAGGACGGTGTTGAGGACGTACTGCTGGTAGCGTCGCTCGTCCTGCATCGGGAAGCAGGGCACCCCCAGGCAGACATGCAACTGACCGAGTTCGGGCTTCTCGCGGACCACCAGGTCGGCCCGGGGCACCGGCGGTGTCACACGCACCGGTTCGGTGCGGTTCTTCAGGGGGGCGAAGGCCTCGCGGATCATCCGCGACAGCCGATCATGATCGAGATATCCGGCGGCGGTCACCAGGAGATTGCCCGGCTGGTAGGAGTCGCGGAAGTACCCGGTCAGGAGGTCGGGCCCCATGGCGGCGACCGTCTCCCGGGTTCCCTGGATCGGTCGGCCAAGCGGGTGCCCCTGCCAGAAGCTCTGGCTGAAAATGTCGTACACCAGCTCGTCCGGGCTGTCGTCCACCATTTTGATTTCTTCGTAGATGACCTTGCGTTCCTTCTCGATCTCCTCGGGGACGAACTTCGGGTGCCGGACGATGTCGGCCAGCAGATCCACCGCCACGTCGAGATTGGTGTCGAGGACCTTGAAATAGAAGCAGGTGTATTCCTTGGTGGTGAAGGCATCCATCTGGCCGCCGACCGAATCGACGATCAGCGCGATTTCCTTCGCGGTCCTGGTCTCCGTCCCCTTGAACAGCAGATGCTCGATGAAATGCGAAATGCCGTTCTGCGCGGTGGTTTCGTGGCGGGAGCCCTGCTTCAGCCAGACGCCCAGGGAGACCGACCGGATGTTGTCCATCCGCTCGGTGATCAGCACGAGGCCGTTTTCGTACGCCTCGCGCCGGATGCCGTCCGTCTCGGTGACCACGCAACCTCCCCTTTACTTCGACTCGATGAATGTATCGTTAGCCCAGCGGTACACGGTGGTGGTGTAAGCCGGCGCCTGGTCCGGCCCCTCCTCGTAGGTCCGGCTGGTGATCCAGAACTCGCTGGTGCCCACCACGCCGTAGCGCCGTTCGATCTCGCGCCCCGCCTCCTGGAACAAGCTGGTCCATGCCCCCTGCGCGTCGCGGCCGATCACCTCGATCATCTCGAGGTGCCCCCCCCGCCAGGTCACCAGGATGTCGTCCCGACCGTCGGCGTTGACATCCTCGAGGGCGAGCGTGCGGAACACGTCCCCCTGGCGCGTGCTGAACACGGTCCCGAAATCCCCCTTGCCGTCATTCTGCAGGATCCGCAACTCGGGCTTACCGCCCGGCGCGACCACCACGACCGCGAAGCTGCCCCCGGCCACCGCCTCCAGGTCGCGCAGTGCCAGGACCCGCTCCCCCGGCTTCAGGGTCCGCTGCAGGAAGAGGAGGGCGTGGTCGTCGCTCCGGCCGCGACAGGCGGTGCCGGCCGCGCAGAACATCGCCAGCCCGACGACGACCGCGGCACGGCCCACGCCGGTGCGTCGGCCGGCGACCATCGCGCCGCCGCCGTCAGATCCGGATCGTGCCATGGAGAATCGCCCGACAGAGGTCCATGGAAGACACCAGCCCGGTCACTTTTCCCGCTTGGACGATCGGCACGCGGTGGATCTTCAGGCTCCACATGACGCGGCACAGCTCGCCGACCGGGGTGTCCTCCTCCGCCGAGATTGCCGGGCTCGTCATGATCCAACGGATCGGGAGATCCATCGGGTCGGGAGACTTCGAAGTTTCGGCCCAGAACCTTCTTTCCCCCGGCCGGGGTGCCGGTGGCGGCACCTCCTTGAGCTGCCTTTCACGGATCATCTGCACGACCAGATTGCCGGGTCGTCCGACGGGACCGGGTGCGGCCTTTCCAGCGTCGGCGGCCGCCTTGGCGCCCGGCGCGCCGGCAGGCAGAGGCGTCTGGTCGTGGCCGGCCGAGGGTGGCGGGATCCCCACGTTTCCCATTGCTCCGTAGATGATGTCCTCCTGGGTCACGACCCCCACCAGATGGCCGCGGTCGTCGACAACCGGCGCGCCGTTGATGTTCCTCTCCTGGAGGAGGTCGCAGAGCGCGCCGATCGTCAGATCAGCCCGCACGGTCACCGGGTTGCGGGTCATCAGGTCGCGGGCCCGCAGCACTTTCTTCGGCGCCCGCCTGGTTTTTGGCGTCGTCCTGCGTCCGGTCGCCGTTCCGCGCCGCGCCTGTCCGGCCTTTTTCTTCATCTCCCCTCCGGCGGGGCCGGGAGCAACCGCTCGATGGCAGCCGCCGTGGCCTCGATCTCCACGATCCGGTTGGCGCGGTTTGGGGCCACCCCCGGCAGGATCCCCCGATGATAGTCGATCGTCGTCTGGCTGAACTTGCATCCGTGCGCCGTGGCGATGATCGCCACCCGGTCGCCCGCGCCGATCAGGCCGGCAGCACGCGCTTTGATGAAACCGGCGACCGCGGTCGCCGAGTTGGGGCAGATGTAGACACCGGTCGCGTCGACCAGCGCCTTGGCGTCCATGATCTCCTGCTCCCCCGCCTCCTCGAACGCCCCCTGCGAACCGCGGACGGCGGCGACCGCCTTGTCATAGGAGACCGGAT
>JANNTZ010000055.1:0-13241 GCA_031394595.1 Acidobacteriota bacterium | reverse complement strand
CGCCATGAACAGGTTCAGATAGGCGAAGAAACGCGCGAACGCCGCCTGCGGCTCGTGCCCCATGTACCCGGTCGCGTACACGTGGATCAGGAACCCCACACCCGTCACCACCAGCAGCATCACCGCCGACAACGGGTCGAGCAGGTAGGACCAGCGCACTTCGAGCGCTGACCCGTCCGGGCCGGTGCCCAGCGGGATCCAGGTGAACAGGTCCTGGACGAATTGCGGCGCCCCCCCGACGGCAGCATGCGCCCCGGCCGACGGCAGCTCGACGACGGCGCCGATCGACAACAACAGCGCCGCGAGCACCGCGCCGCAGCCAATCGCGGCTACCACGCCGCGCTTCAGGAAGCGGGCGCCGAACAGGCCGTTAATCAGGAAACCGGCCAGCGGCAGAAGCGGGATCAGCCAGATCAGTCGCAGCATCGGATCACCAGCGCATGAGACTTGCGTCTTCGACGTCGGCCGACCGCCGCCGCCGGAAGATCGCGATGACAATCGCCAGGCCGACCGCCGCCTCGGCGGCCGCCACCGCCATCACGAAAAAGACGAAGACGTGCCCGACCATCTCCTGGCGCTCGTGCGCGAAGGCGATGAATGTCAGGTTCACCGCATTGAGCATCAACTCGATGCACATCAGGATGACGATGGCGTTGCGGCGGATCAGCACGCCGACCGCGCCGATCGAAAAGACCAGCGCCGCGATCAGCAGGAAGAACTCGACGCGCATCATGCCGACGACCCTGTCATTCCATCGTCCCCATCATCCCAGCTTGCGCTTGGCCAGGACGACCGCTCCGACCATCGCCGCCACCAGCAGGATCGAGACGGCCTCGAAGGCGAACACGTGGCGGGTGAACAGCAGCCCCGCGACCTCGCGCGCCGTGCCGAAGCCGCCCCCGGCGGACTCGGGGGCGAAGTAGGCCAGCCTCCCGCGGTTCTGAATCGCCCAGAACATCAGTCCGCTGAACAGCAGCCCGAGACCGAACGCGCCCCAGCGCTGCGGACCCGTGCCGATCCTCAGCCCCTCCTCGGCCTTGAGATTCAGCAGCATCACCACGAACAGGAACAGGACCATGATGGCGCCGGCGTACACGATGATCTGCAGCGCCGCCAGGAACTCGGCCTGCAGCATCAGGTAGAACAGGGCGACGCAGAACAGGTTGAGGATCAGGAACAGCACCGACATCATCGGGTTCGGGTGGATGACCACCAGCAGCGCCGACAGGATCGCGACGAAACCGATGAGACCGGCCCAGAACTCGACCGTCGCCAGCGCCGGGTAGAACAGGACCAGGAGAGCCGCGCCGGCCAGGGCGACCGGGACGAGAGCGACCAGCGGGCGGCCCGGGAAGACCGCGCGGATCACGGTCCACGTCACCACCAGCAGGATCAGCCCGATCAGCAACGGCACGGCAGCATTCCCTCTCGACGACTCAGATCCATCCCCGCATGACGATGAACCCGACCCAGAAGAGATGCAGCAGCGCCAGCGGCAGCAGCACCTTCCAGCCGAGGTTCATCAACTGGTCGTAGCGGAAACGCGGGATTGTCCAGCGCACCCAGACAAAGACGAAAAGGAAGAAGGCCACCTTGATCGCGAACGCCGCGACCTGCACGGTCGCCGCCAGGCCGGACGGCAGTCCCAGCCGATCGAGCCCCGGCACGTGGTAACCGCCGAAGAACAGGGTCGCCGCCACGCAGCAGGCGGTGAACATGTTGGCGTACTCGGCCATGTAGAACATCGAGAACCGCAGACCGGAGTACTCGGTGTGATAGCCGGCCACCAGCTCGGTCTCGGCCTCCGGAAGATCGAACGGCAGGCGGTTGGTCTCGGCGAACGACGCGGTCATGAAGATGATGAACCCCGGCAATTGCCAGAGGACATTCCAGCCGTGCGCCATCTGGTGACGCACGATGTCGTCGAGCCGCAGCGAGCCGGCCCCCATCAGCACGCCGACGATCGACAGGCCGAGCGCCAGCTCGTAGGAGATCAACTGCGACGACGACCGTATGCCGCCCATCATCGAGTACTTGTTGCGCGACGCCCAGCCGGCCAGCGCGATGCCGTACACCCCCATGGAAGCGAACGCCAGGACTACCAGGATGCCGTTGTCCACGTCGGCGATCTGCAGCCGGATGTCGTAGCCGAACAGGCGCACCGGCGGGCCAAACGGGATGATCGAGGTGGTCACCAGCGCCGGCACGAACACCAGCATCGGGGCCAGCAGGTAGAGCGTGCGGTGCGCGTGCGGCGGACGGATATCCTCTTTGAACAGGAACTTGATCCCGTCGGCAACCGGCTGGAGGAGCCCCCATGGACCGACGCGGTTCGGGCCCATGCGATCCTGGATCCAGGCGGAGACCCGCCGCTCGACCAGCGACATGTAGGCGACTGTGGTCATGACGAGGCCGAACAGCAGACCGATCTTGACGGCCGATTCGATCAGCAGGCGCGTCAGGACCGGGTCCATCTCACGCCCCCTTCAGGAGGACGCCGGCCGTCCCCATCGACTGCGCCGACAGCCCGGCGATCGCCGGCACGCTGCGCGCCGCCTCGCTCAGGATCGTCGTCGCCGAGTCGTGTGCCGCCTTCAGACCGCACGCCTGGCCGATCGACTGCAGCAGCCGCCACGCCGGCTCCGCCTCGCCGGGCGGCCGGATCGACGCCCGCAGATGCTGCGCCCGTCCCTCGAAATTCACCACCGTCCCGTCATGCTCGCCGTAGCCGCACGCCGGCAGCGCCACCTGGGCCGCCTCGGCGGTCGGACTGCGCCACCAGTCGATCACGACCATTGCCTTCAGCCGCCGCAGCGCGTCGGGCGCGATTAGCCCGTCGCCGACCGGGTCCTCGCCGACCACCACCAGCCCCTGCACCCGTCCGGCGGCGATATCCTGCACCAGTTCGCGCAGGCGGCCGGCATCGGGCCCCGCGATGCCGGCGATCAGGGCGCCCCGCGCGTTCGGGGTGCGATCGCGGCGGATCAGGAGGTCGTCGTCCTCGCCCGCCTCGTGCGGCGGCACGACGATCCGGTCGATCCCGATCGTCTCCTTCAGGACCCGCCGCGCCATGACGAGATCTTCCAGCGTCAGCCGCGCCGAGACGATTGCCGCGACCACGCCGGCGGAGCCGCCGGCCGCCCCCGTCCCCTGCGACGCTCCTCCCTCGGCGCCGGCCTCGCGCAGGACGGTGACCGCGCGTTCGATCGCCTCGTCCCGCGTACCGGGCTGCTGCGGCCCCTCGCCGCAGGCGGCCCGCAGCAGGGGACGTTCGAGACGCGGCCGCTCGTAGAGGGCCTCGTGCGATCGGCGCCCGTCGTCGCACATCCAGTAACGGTTGACCTCCATGTTGACTCGCGGGGTCAGGCGGTGGATGCGGTTGCGATAGGTCGCCACGTCGACATTACAGCCACGCGCGCAGGCGGTGCAGACCGACGGCGTGTTCTTCAGGAACCAGACGCGCGACTTGAAGCGGAACGGCGACCAGGTCAGAGCCCCGACCGGGCAGATGTCCACGGTGTTGCCCGAGTAGGCGTTGTCGAGCGGTTTGCCGGGGAAGGTGCCGATGATCGTGTGGTCGCCACGATCGTAAAGCGTCAGCTCGTGCGTGCCGCTGATCTCGTCGCAGAAGCGCACGCAGCGGGTGCACTTGATGCAGCGCTCGGCGTCGAACTTGACGTGCCGGCCGATGTCGTCGCGCTTCGGGTGATGGACCTTCTCTTCCGTGAAGCGGCTGAAACCCTTGCCGTAGTCGGCCTCGTACTGCTGCAATCGGCACTCGCCCGCCTGGTCGCAGATCGGGCAGTCGAGCGGGTGGTTGATCAGCAGGAACTCCTGGATCCCCTTGCGGGTCTCCACGACCCGCGGGGTCCGGGTCTTGACCACCATCCCGGGCGCGACCGTCGTGGCGCAGCCGATCTGCAGCTTCGGCATCTTCTCGATCTCGATGAGACACATCCGGCAGTTCCCGGCGACACTCAGCCCGGGGTGGTAGCAGTAGTGGGGCACCAGGATCCCCGCCTGGGCAGCCGCCTGCAGGACGGTGGTCCCCTTCGGCACCACGACCGCCTGCCCGTCGATGCTCAGGGCGACCTGGTCGGGACCGGTCTGGGGCAGCGGCGTCGGGACGGCCGACGGATCGGGAGCCGGGGCCGGGCGGTCGGTGCGCAGACCGAGCGGCGCCGGGGTCGGGCCGATCGGCGGGACGAAGGAGACGGGATCCGGCATCAGGATCTCCCGGCGGCCGCGCCCAGCGGACAGGTGCTTTGGGTCACGTGGGCCTCGAACTCGTCGCGGAACGCCGCGACGTACGACTGCACCGGCCAGGCGATCGCCTCGCCGAACGGACAGATGGTGTTCCCCTCGACCCGGGAGGCGACCTCGGCCAGCAGGTCGATGTCCCCCGGCTGGCCGTCGCCGTTCTCCAGGCGGGTCAGGATCTTCACGAACCAGCCGGTCCCCTCGCGGCACGGCGTGCATTGGCCGCACGACTCGTGGGCGTAGAAGCGGGCCAGGTTCAGCAGCGCGTCCACGATGCAGACGCTGGTGTCCATGACGAAGCCGCCCGCCGACCCCAGCGAGGTGCCGGCCGCCGCCAGCGAATCGAAGTCCATCAGCACATCGCAGTTCGCGGCCGGCAGGATCTTCATGGACGAACCGCCCGGCACCGCCGCCTTGAGCGGCCGGTCGGGGTGCATCATCCCGCCGGCGTGTTCGTGGATCAGTTCCAGCAGCGGGATCCCCAGCGGCGCCTCGAACACCCCGGGGCGCTTGACGTGCCCCGACAGGCAGAACAGCTTCGGGCCGGTGTTCTTCGGCCGGCCGATGCCGGCGTACCAGGTGGCGCCACGCTCGGCGATCAGCGTGACATTGGCGAGCGTCTCCACGTTGTTGATGATCGTCGGGCAGCCGTACAGCCCGATCAACGCCGGGAACGGTGGCTTGATGCGCGGCAGCCCGCGCTTCCCCTCCAGCGATTCGAGCAGGGCCGTTTCCTCGCCGCAGATGTAAGCGCCCGCGCCCCGGTAGACGATCAGGTCCAGGTCGAAACCGCTCCCCAGGATGTTCTTCCCGAGGAACCCCTTCGCCCGCGCCTCCTCGACCGCCCGCTCGAAAGTGCGGCAGGGCCCGTGGAACTCGCCGCGGATGTAGAAGAACGCCTGGTTGCAGCGGATGGCGTAGGCCGAGGCGATGATCCCCTCGAGGACCAGGTGCGGGTCCTTTTCGATCAGCAGGCGGTCCTTGAAGGTCCCCGGCTCGCTCTCATCGGCGTTGACACAGAGATAGCGCGGCTTGTCGAGCCCCTTGGGGAGGAAGCCCCACTTCACGCCGCAGGGAAAACCGGCGCCTCCACGCCCGCGCAGCCCCGAGTTCTTGACCTCCTCGACAAACGCCTCGGGCGTGAACTCCTTCAGGACACGCGCCAGCCCTTGGTAGCCGCCCGACGCCATGTAGGTGGCGATGGAGGCCGGGTTCTCCTTGTGGATGTTGCGTGTCAGCAGCGGTTCGAAGGCCATGATGTGTCGGTGGGCGCCGGATCGGGCGCCCTACTGGAGCCTCTCCAGGATGGCGTCCACTGTCTTCGCATCGAGATGACCGTGATCGTCCTCGTTGATCTGGCACATCGGCGCGGTGTCGCAGGTCCCCAGACACTCGACCGCCGACAACGTGATGCGGCCGTCGGGTGTCGTCTGACCGCGGCGGATCCCCAGCCGCTTTTCCAGGTGCTTCATCACGCCACCCGCGCCACGCAGCGCACACGGCAGCGTCATGCAGACCTGGATGTGGTGCCGCCCGATCGGCGCCCGCCGGAACATGGTGTAGAACGTCACCACCCCCATCACGAAGGCCGGCGACACGCCGATCTTCCCGGCGACGTACTCCATCGCTGCCTCCGGGATGTGCCCCTTCTCCCCCTGGATCAGGTACAGCGCCGGCAGCAACGCCGAACCCTTGCGCGGGAAGCGGGTCAGCAGCGCGTCGATCTGGCGGTCGGTCTCCGGCCGTACCGGCAGGCTCACCGGTCCACCTCGCCCATGACCGGGTCGAGGCTGGCGACGATGGCGATCAGGTCGGAGAGCAGATGCCCCACCGCCATCGTCTCGACCGCCTGCAGGGCGATGAACGACGGCGACCGGATCTGCAGGCGATAGGGGGACTTCCCCCCCTCGCTCTTGATGTAGAATCCGAGCTCCCCCTTGGGCGCCTCGATGGCGTGATACACCTCGCCGGCCGGCGCGGGGACCCCCTGGGTCACGATCATGAACTGCTGGATCAAGTCTTCCATCTTCGTCAGGACGCGGTCCTTCCGCGGCAAAGTGATCTTCGGATCGTCGACGCAGATCGGCCCCTCGGGGAGCCGCGCCAGCGCCTGCTGAATGATCCGGGTACTCTGCCGCATCTCCTCGAGCCGCACCAGGTAACGATCGAACGCGTCCCCCTCGCTGCCGATCGGCACATCGAAGTCGTAGTTCTCGTAGCCGCTGTACGGCTCCGCCCGGCGGACGTCGTAGGCGATGCCGGTGGCCCGCAGGTTGGGACCGGTGAGGCTCCAGCCGATGGCGTCCTTGGCGCTGATCCGGCCGATCCCCCGGGTGCGCTCGATCCAGATCCGGTTGCCGGTGAGCAGGCTGTCGATCTCGTCGAGCATTTTGGGAAACGTCGCCGCGAAGCCGCGCACTTGTTCGACCCAGCCGGGCGGCAGGTCCTGCGCCAGCCCGCCGACCCGGGTGTACGACGTCGTCAGGCGCGCGCCGGTCAGCGCCTCGATGATGTTGTAGAGGGTCTCGCGCTCGCGGAAGGTGTGGAAGAAGATGGTGGCGGCGCCGAGGTCGAGAGCCCCGGTCCCGAGCCACAGCAGGTGCGCCGAGATGCGGGCGATCTCGCAGCACAGGACCCGGATGACCTGGGCCCGCGGCGGGACCTCGATCCCGATCAGCTTCTCAACCGCCAGGATGTAGCCGACGTTGTTCGACAGCGGCGCCAGGTAGTCGAGCCGGTCGGTATAGGGGACGAACTGGTTGTAGGTCATCCCCTCGGCGATCTTCTCCATGCCGCGGTGCAGATAGCCGACGTGCGGCTGGACCGCCTTGATCACTTCGCCGTCGAGGGTCAGCACCAGGCGCAGCACCCCGTGCGTGGAGGGGTGCGACGGCCCCATATTGATCACCATCCGCTCGCCGTGGACGGCGTCCTCGTCGCTCCTGGCGACCGGCGTCATCGACGGCGGCGCGGAGTGGGGGGCGGGAGTGGGGATGCGATCCTGGTCGCTCATATTGACACCCGGTCGCTCATCTCGATCCCCTGCCGCTCATATCGACTCCTGGTCGCGGAACCCAGGCGAAACCGGGTTGCCGGGGCCGTCGATCGCCGTCGGGCCGCCTTCCACATCGAAGTCCTTGCGCAATGGATGATCGGGGTAATCCTCCGGCATGATGATGCGCCGCAGGTCGGGGTGGCCGTCGAAGCGGACGCCGACCAGGTCGTAG
This sequence comes from Acidobacteriota bacterium, assembly GCA_031394595.1. GTDB lineage: Bacteria > Acidobacteriota > Polarisedimenticolia > Gp22-AA2 > Gp22-AA2 > JANNTZ01. The sequence continues at coordinate 5,754 of JANNTZ010000055.1, read as the reverse complement.
ACCTCGCGCTCCGGCCAGTTCGCCCCCGCCCAGACCGACGTCACGCTCGGCACCGTCTCCCCCTGCCGGGCCCGCACCTTGAGCCGCAGCCGGTGGTTCCTCGCGACCGAGTACAGGTGGTACAGGACCTCGTAGTCGTAGTCCCGGTCGAGGAAATGGATGCCGGTGACCACCGACAGAAGGTCGAAGTCGCACTCCGGGTCATCGTGCAGGAAACGGCAGAGGTCCAGGATTCGGCCGCGCGGCACCAGCACCGTCAGCTCGCCGCGGAACTCCACGACCTCGAGGACGTCATCGGGGAAGCGCTGCCGGAGCTTCTCGACCACGTGCGCCGGGGGGTTCGGGGCGATGTAGGGACCGCCGGCCATCGGCTCAATCCCACTCGAGGGCGCCGCGGCGCCAGCAGTAGACAAAGCCGATGAGCAGCACCCCGATGAACACCGTCATCTGCACGAATCCGGCGGCCCCGAGTTTGCGGAACACGGTGGCCCAGGGGTAGAGGAAGGCCGCCTCGATGTCGAACAGGATGAACAGCATGGCGACCAGGTAGAAGCGCACCATGTAGCGCTTGCCGGCCGGCTCGATCGGGTCGACGCCGCACTCGTAGGGGCTCAGGTCGGTGCGGCTGTGCCGCGGCCGCCCCAGGTACGACGCCAGCCCCAGCATGACGGCGGCGAGCGCGGCGGCGGCGATCAGTTGCAGACCGATGGGCACGTAGTCGATCACGCCGCAGACCTCGTGATACTTTTCACAAAGTCAAATCCGGTGCAGGGAGTCGGGATGCTAGCACCCCCCCGCGGGGGGTGTCAACGCGCGCGCACCACCCAAGGCGGCGGCGACCGCCCCGCCGACGGCGGCGGGCGTCAGCGAGCGGCGGGAAGGGTGACGGCGTACAGACCGCGGCCGTCGAAGACGAAATCGGTCGGCAGGCTGACCGCGGCGGGCTTCACCACGGGTGCGCCCGGCCTTCGGATGGGCAGTGCGCCTGATCCTTCGTGGCGGGCGGTGGCCTCGCTGGGCCCGGTGCCCGGCATGACCATCTGCCGCGCCTCGAGGAGGGTCCCCTTCACCCGTTCGATCTCCACCCGCGACTTGCTGTAATCGACCAGGGCCTGGTTCTCGCGGCTCATGGCGGTCGACAGATCGGTCTGGAACTGCAGCACCTGGAACGAGGTGCTCATGCCGTTCTCGAACTTCTTCTGTTCGGCGGACAGCTTCTCGCGTTGCAGCCGGACGTTGACCTGCGCCGCCCGGACCCGCTTGAGGTTGGTCTCGACCTGCCGCACCGCGTTGCGCACCTCGACCCACGCATTCGACTGCAACCGCTGCATCTCGTAACGCGCCTGGTCGAGACGGGCCCCGGCATCGTTGAGTCCGCCTTTCGCCAGCCGGTTGCCGATCGGCACCGTCAGCATCATCTGCACCCGCCAGTTGATCTTGTTGCGATCCTGCAGATCGTCAAACGAATCGTTGTAGGACCCGTCCTTCGGGGGACTGAGGAGATCCTCCGAGTCGAAGCCCAGCGCTCCATAGGCGCCCTCGAGGTCCAGCCCCCAGCGGGTCTGGTTGCGACGGTAGCGGACCTCGTCCTCCCGCTTGCGCACGTCCAGCCGGGCCTGCTCCAGGTCCGGCCGGTTCTGCGAAGAGATGGTGACCGCCCCGTCGAGGTCGGGGATGAACTCGGTGACCTGCGGCAGGTCGGAGGGCTGCAGCGGGCGCGACCAGAGCGGCGAGTCCTTCGGCAGGTTGACCACCCGGCGCAGCGCATCCTCGGCGGTGCGCACCGCGTTCTGCGCGACGATGACCCCCTCCTCGCGATCGGCGACCCCCGCCTCGGCCTGCGTGATCTCGATCGGCGCCATCGTCCCGACCCGCACCTTGATCCGGTTCTGCGCCAGAAAGTCCTGGGCCAGTTTCAGTGATTCCCTCCTGGTCTTGAGGTCCATGAGGGAGAAGACCAGGTCCCAGTATGTTTTCTCCGTCTGCGACAGCGCGTCCAGCACCGACTGGCGGAAACGCGCCTGGTTGATCCCGACGTCGCCCTGGGCCACCAGGATCTGCCAGCGGTTGGCGTCATAGCCGAGCCCGCGCAGGAGCGACTGCCGGTAGTTGACCTCCCAGGCGGTGAAGAAAGATTCATCGGTGACCGCCCCGGACGCGGTCGAACGGGTGTCCTGGCCGTAGACCTGCAGGCCGTACTTGGCGCCGAACGGCAGCGGGTCCTCGAAGGTGATGGTGTATTCGTTCGTCTCGTCGGTCAGGTCCGGGACACGGAAGAAGATCTGCCGTTGCTGGCTCTGACTGCTTTTGGCGGTTCCGACCAGGCTCGGATCGAAGCCGGCCTCCGCCGTCATCAGCCGGGCCTCAGCGGCGACCGGGTCATAGCGTCGGACGGCGATGTCCAGGTTGTTCTGCAGCGAAAAGGTGAGGACGTCGCGCAATGCGACCGGATACGGTTCGACGCCCTCCGGCGCGTCGGCGGGGGCCGTGGCTCTCGACTCGCCCGTGGCGTCGGGTTGCGTGTCCTGCGGCTCCCCGGGGACCGTCTCCGCGGCGGCGTCCAAGCCCGGCGCCACGGACAAGGCCACAGGAATCGCAAGCAGGAAGACCGCCAACCCCCATCGTCGCGTCATCGCCTCACCTCGGCGCGCCGTGGCGCGCCCCGAAAACATCCCTACATACGCGGGACGACCGCCGGAAGTTGCAGTCTTCCGAAGCCAGCCGCGCCCCGCATCCCGGTGATTCAGACTCCGGAACGGGCCGATCCGGTTCCCGGCACCAGGTGGCAGGCGACCCAGTGACCCGGGGAGGCTTCCACGAGGGGGGGATCGTCCCGCCGGCAAACCTCGATGACCTCCGGGCAGCGGGTGTGAAACCGGCAGCCGGGAGGCGGGTCGGCCGGCGAGGGAAGGTCCCCTCGCAAAACCGTCCGGGCCCGGGATCGGGCCGGGTCGGGAATCGGAACCGCCTGCAGGAGCGCCTTAGTATAGGGGTGAAGGGGATTTTTGAGAATCTCCTCGCGCGACCCGACCTCGACGATCCGCCCCAGGTACATTACCGCCATCCGGTCGGCGATCCGTTCGACCACCGCCAGGTCGTGGGCGATGAACAGGTAGGCCAGGCCGTACTCCTCCTGCAGGTCGATCAGGAGGTTGATCACCTGCGCCTGGACCGACACGTCGAGGGCCGACACCGGTTCGTCGGCGACGATCAGCCGCGGCCGCAGCGCCAGGGCCCGCGCCACCCCGATCCGCTGCCGCTGGCCACCGGAGAACTCATGCGGGTAGCGGCGCATCATCGCCGGGTCCAATCCGACCCGGCGCAGCAGGGCGGCGACCATCTCGTCACGTTCCCGGCGGTTGGCGCCGATCTTGTGGATTTCGAGCGGCTCTCGGACGATGGTGCCGACCCGCAGTCGCGGGTTGAGCGAGGCGTAAGGGTCCTGGAAGATGACCTGGATGTTACGCCGCATCCGGCGCATGGCGCGCGGCGGCAGCGCCAGCAGGTCGACCCCGTCGAACCGGACGCTCCCGGAGGTCGGATCCAGGAGTCTCAGGATGCAGCGACCGGTCGTCGTCTTGCCGCTCCCCGACTCCCCGACCAGCGCCAGCGTCTCCCCCGCCCTGACCTCGATCGAGACGCCGTCCACGGCCTGGACCCAGGAGGTCGGCTTCCCGAAGAATCCCCGTCGGATGGGGAAATATTTCCTCAGCCCTTCGACCTGGAGCAATGGCGGCGCGGCCCCGCCGGTCCCGGTCGTCGGCGGCGCCGCCCAATCGGGCGCGCTCATCGCGGCCTCCCGTGGACGTCGTGGTGCTTGAAGCAGGCGACGGATCGATCGAGGCCGGGACGATCGGTGCCCGGCATCGCCGCGACGCCCGCCAGCGGCAGCGGCAGCGGTTCGACCATCCGGCAGTCGTCCATCACGTCCGGGCAGCGCGGGTGGAAGGCGCACCCGGCGGGGAGCGCCGCCAGATCGGGGACGCTCCCCTCGATCGCCGGCAACCGCGGCTTCCGTCCGCCCACCGCCCCGGTCGGCCCGCCCAGTCGCGGCACCGATCGCAGGAGCCCCTCGGTGTAGGGATGACGCGGAGTCTTGAACAAGTCCGCGACCCCCGCCTGCTCGACGATCCGCCCGGCGTACATCACGGCGATCCGATCGGCGGTCTCGGCGATGATCCCGAGGTTGTGGGTGATCAGGATGAGCGCCAGGCGGTACTCCTCCTTGAGGCGGCGGAGCAGGTCGAGGATCTCCGCCTGGATGGTCACGTCGAGCGCCGTCGTTGGCTCGTCGGCGATCAGGACCGACGGGCGGCAGGCCAGCGCCATGGCGATCATGACCCGCTGGCGCATGCCGCCCGACATCTGGTGCGGGTACTCGCGCGCCCGCCGCGCCGCGTCCGGGATGCGCACGTGGTCCATGAGGCGGACGGCCTCCCGGAGCGCCTCGCGGCGGCGCATGATCTTGTGGACGATCAGCCCCTCGGCGATCTGATAGCCGACCGTCAACACCGGGTTGAGCGCCGTCGTCGGCTCCTGGAACACCAGGGCCAGGTGCCGGCCGCGGTAGCGCCGCATCTCCCTCTCCGGGAGGGCGGTCAGGTCGGTCCCGCGGTAACGAATCGTCCCGGCGACGATGCGGCCGGGGGGCGGCACCAGGCGGAGAAGGCTGAGCGCGGTGATGCTCTTGCCGCAGCCGGACTCGCCGACCAGTCCGATGGTCTCCCCCTCGTCGACGTGGAATGACACCCGATCGACGGCCCGGACCAGCCCTTCGGGCGTGTCGAAATGGGTGGCGAGGTTCGTGACCTCCAAGACCCGCGTCACCGCCCCCACTCCGTCATCTCCGCCCCCGCGTCACGCGCCGCGCCTGCTCAGACCCGCGCCGCCGGCCGGTAGGCGCCGAACACCGCCCGCAGCCGGTCGCTGATCTCGCCCAGCGTCGCCCTGGCTTCGACCGCCGTCAGGATCGCCTCGACCAGGTTGTCCTTGCCGCGGGCGGCCCGCTCGACGCCGCCCAGCGCCGCCCCGGCCGCCTTCCCGTCGCGGCGTGCCCGGAAGGCGTGCACCCGATCCCGCTGCGCCGTCTCGGTGGAGGGATCGACGCGCAGCAGCGGGATCGGCGGTGTGCCGTCCCCGTCGGTCGCCGCGAACCGATTGACCCCGACGACGACGCGTTCCCCACGGTCGACCTGCTGCTGGAAACGGTAGGCGGCCTCCTGGATTTCCTTCTGCTGGAAGCCGCGCTCGATCGCCCGGACCGTTCCGCCCAACGCATCGATCTTTTCCAGGTACTCCATCACACCGGTCTCGATGGCACCGGTCAGCGCTTCGATCGCGTAGGCCCCGCCGAGCGGGTCGACCGTGTCGGCCACCCCGCTTTCGTGCGCCAGGATCTGCTGCGTCCGCAGGGCGATGGTCGCCGCCTTCTCGGTCGGCAGCGCCAGCGCCTCGTCCATGCCGTTGGTGTGCAGACTCTGGGCCCCGCCGAGCACGGCGGCCAGCGCCTGGACCGCGACCCGCGCGATGTTGATCTCCGGCTGCTGCGCCGTCAGCGTCGAGCCGCCGGTCTGGGCGTGGAAGCGCATCTGCAGGGCGCGCTCGTCGCGCGTCTTGAACCGTCCGTGCATGATCCGGGCCCAGACCCGGCGGGCGGCACGGAACTTGGCGACCTCCTCGAGGACGTTGTTGTGGGCGTTGAAGAAGAACGAAATCTGGGAGGCGATCGTTTCGACATCCAGGCCGGCGGCGCGC
>JANNTZ010000031.1:0-1950 GCA_031394595.1 Acidobacteriota bacterium | reverse complement strand
GCCGTATTTTCTAGGCGCTCGTCCCCCGAAACCCCTTGAACATCGCGGACTTGGTGATAGGATTACGCCATGCTCGATAGCATCCAGAATCCTGAGGAGCGCCGCGACGCCCACCTCCTCGATTACTGGAGAACTATCTGGCGATCACGCTGGGTGGTTCTCTCTATTTTCATCGCCGTCCTGACGCTCGTTGCTATCGGCACCTTCACGCAGAAGCCGATCTATCGCGCCACCGCCAAGGTCGAGATCAGCCCGAGTTCGCGCAAGGTGGCGCCGGTGGCGGATGTCGCCGAACTGGGCACCGGGAGTTCCTGGTGGGCCGAGGAGCGCTACTACAACACACAGTACGAGATCATCAAGAGCCGCAGCGTGGCCGAAATGGTCTTCGAAAAACTCGATCTCTACAACCACCCGCATTTCAAAAAGGCGGGCGATCCGATCGGCGCCCTCGCTGCTCGCATCGAGGTCGAGGCCATCAAGGACACGGGCATCGTAGAAATCAGCCTCGAAAGCACGAGTCCCGAGGAAGCGGCAGCCTGGGCCAATGCGACCGCGGAGTCCTTCGTCAGTCGCAATCTCAATATTGCGAAGAAGGCGACGAGCGACGCAGTCAAGGCCCTGCTCATCGAGATCGGCGGACTGCGGACTCAGTTCGAGGACTCGCAGCAGAAGTCCTTCGATTACGCGGCGAAGGAGGAACTCTACACGCCCGAGGCGCAGCAGACGATGACGACCGAGAGGCTGACCAAGCTGCAGGCGCAGATTACCGAGGCCCAGGTCAAGCGAGACGAACTGGAGACCCTGCTCAAGCGGATGGATTCGGTGGCGCAGGGAACGGGCTCCTACGAGAACATCCCGCAGATCGGCAATGACCCTGTGATTCAGGGTCTCTACCGCGAGAGGGTGGGGATGGAGCGCGAATACGAGCGGCTCCTGCTGACCTACAAGGACAAGCACATCCGCGTCCTGGAAAAGAAGGAAGAAGCCGACAACCTGACGAGGAAGATCGAGGCCGAGGCGCAGAGGATCGTGGCCAAGGTGCGCACCCAGCTGGCGCTTCAAAAGGATCAGGAGCAGAAGCTGCGCCAGGCCATTGAGGAAACCCGATCCGAATCGTTTCGTGTCAAGGAGCGAACTTCGACATTCGAATTGGTGCGCGGGGAGGCGACCGATACGAAGCGCCTCTACGATGTGATCAGCGCGCGGATCAAGGAAATCACCGCCAGTTCGAGCCTGCTGATCAACAACCTCCGGGTGCTCGATTCGGCTCCGGTCCCCAATGCGCCGGTCAAGCCGCGCCGATTACTCAACCTGGCGATCGGCACGCTGCTCGGGATGCTCCTCGGCGTGGGGACGGTGTTCTTCATGGAGTATATGGACAACACCATCCGGACGTCCGAGGATGTCGAGCACTATCTGAAACTCAATCTGCTGGCGATCATTCCGAAGCGCACCAGCGACTCGGAGAACGCCGTCAAGGAGGCCTTCCAGACGCTGCGCACGAGCCTGCTGTTCTCCCGCAAGCAAAGGCAGGCGAACGTCGTCCTGATTACCAGCGCCGGCCCGCAGGAAGGCAAGACCAGCACCCTCGTGAGCCTGGCGCGGACTCTCGCGCAGTCAGGCGACCGGGTCCTGATCGTGGATTGCGATCTGCGACGACCAGCGGTCCACCAGAGACTGGAAATCGGCCGCGACGGAGGGCTCACAAACTACATCCTGTCGTCCGACGAGGACGGGTGGCGGGATTACACCAAAGACAGCGGCGTACCGAACTTGTCGGTCCTGACCAGCGGGCCGTTGCCGCCGAACCCGCTCGATGTGTTCGGCCACGATCGTTTCCGGGTTCTTCTCGAGGAGGCCCGTCAGAACTTCGACTGGGTCTTCGTCGACTCGCCACCCGTGGTGTCGCTAGCCGACTCGGTGGTGCTGTCCTCGATGGTTGACTTGGTC
>JANNTZ010000454.1:0-1608 GCA_031394595.1 Acidobacteriota bacterium | reverse complement strand
AAGTTGCTCGACGCGTCATTCCACAGGTCGTCGGCTCCGTGCTCGAATCAGCATGACCAAATGACGCCCAACCAGCCCATGCAGCGGACCGGTCAACAGCGTCGTTTCGATTGCTGTTGCGCGCCCCTGATGCCCGTCGTTGAACGTCCAGGAGAATCCCATGGCTCATGACCTGGTGATCGTTGGCGGTGGGCTTGCGGGCGCCTCGCTCGGTACGTGCATGGCGCGGTATGGCGCTCGAGTCCTCGTTCTGGAGCGTACTAATCAGTTTCGTGATCGCGTGCGCGGAGAGGGGATGCACCCTTGGGGCGTACCGGAACTTCACGCGCTGGATCTCCATGACAAGTTAATGAACACGTGCGCCCGCCGAGTCCGCTACCGGACGGATTATCGCGGGTCCACGCTGGTTCGAGAAAGAGACTTGATAGAGACGACCCCAAAACATTCGGGGGCCGTTGACTTCTATCATCCTCAAATGCAGGAGGTCCTCCTTAAGGAAGCTATTGAAGCTGGTGCCGAAGTCCGGCGCGGCGTAGCCGTTACGAAGGTAAGGGGTGGAACCTCTCCCGCAGTAACAGCTTCGATAGATGGAAATGACCATCGTTTCCCCGCCCGACTCATCGTCGGTGCTGACGGACGCCAATCGGTGGTGCGCCGCGATGGGAAGTTCAAGGTTAGTCGCGATGCTAACTGGCTCCGCATCTCGGGCGCGTTGTTCGAAGGGATGGGTGCACCGGAGAATGCGGTTCATGTCTTCACCGCTCCGAACTTCGGTCACGTCTCCTTGCTATTCCCCATTGGGGGAGAGCGAATTCGGGCCTATTTCACAACGGGCCGTCGTGCTGAGCACCGGGCGCTCAGCGGTCCCGCCGACGTCTCGGATTTCTACAACTACTCTGCCGAGACAGGTGTTCCTCGGGAGTGGTTGGATCGGGCGCACCTTGTGGGCCCTCTGGCAACCTTTGAGGGTGCCGACGTTTGGGTCGATCATCCTTACAACGACGGGCTTGTGCTGGTTGGCGATGCCGCTGCAGCCAACGATCCTTGCTGGGGATGTGGGTTATCCCTGACGTTGCGGGATGTGCGGGTGCTGCGCGACGCCCTCCTCGCGAGCGACGATTGGGATAGGGCTTGCCGTCGATATGCTGCCGAGCATGATAGGTACTATGGCGCGCTGCACAGGATCACATCTTGGCTGAGGGAGGTCCGCTACACTCTCGGGCCTGAGGGGGATCGGCTGCGCGAGCACGCTCTGCCACGACTCGCCGATGGCTCGGGGCCGGATCTCTGGGGTCAGGGACCGGATTGTCCCGCTGATGAGGATGCCCGAGTTCGGTTTCTGGGCCGTTAGCCAAGTATGGGGACGTCCAACATTCGACTGCAGCGGACGCGCCGATCAGCGTTGTCCTTCCTTGCGAGCGTGTTGCCGGCGTGCCGCAGAGCCAACGCGTTCGGCACTTCGTGACGGTCCGCGCCTGTTGGTTCACTTGACAACAGTCCGTTAGTGTTGGCATTATTGCCAACATGAAGGCTGTAGAGCTCGTTCGCACGCGCATCGCCTTTTCAGAAACCGCGTTTGCCGAGTTGGTTCTTTTGCAGGTTCCAAAA
>JANNTZ010000436.1:0-15416 GCA_031394595.1 Acidobacteriota bacterium | reverse complement strand
GCGAGCGCGGAGCCGCGACGGGCTGCGGCTCGCCACCCGAAACTGGGGATAGCTCAGCTTGCACCCACCTTGATGCCGATCGCGGCGGTGCGTTAGACTCGCGCAGCCGTCGGACGAGTCGACGGTCGCAGGCGGCCAGGGTCGGCCGCGGGGCGGGAGCCGTGGGTTTCACCAAAGCCGAGACGATCTGGATGAACGGGCGGCTGGTCCCGTGGGAGCAGGCGACGATCCACGTCCTGTCGCATGTCGTGCACTACGGGTCGAGCATTTTCGAAGGGATCCGCTGCTACCGGACAGGGCACGGGCCGGCCGTGTTCCGCCTCCGCGAGCACGTCGAACGTCTGATCGATGGCTGCCGCATCTACCGGATCGAAGTGCCGTACACGCGGGACGCGATCGAGGCGGCGATCCTCGAGACCGTCCGCGCCAACAAGCTGGAGGCCTGCTACGTCCGGCCGATCGTCTACCGGGGATACGAGGCCCTCGGTGTCGATCCCTTCCCGTGCCCGATCGACGTCGCCATCGCGGCCTACCCTTGGGGTGCCTATCTCGGCAAGGATGCCCTCGAGAAGGGGGTGGACGTGATGGTCTCCTCGTGGCGGCGGCAGGCCCCGGACACCTTCCCGGCGATGGCCAAGGCGGGGGCGAACTACATGAACTCCCAGCTGATCAAGATGGAGGCGCTGGTCAATGGCTATGCCGAGGGGATTGCCCTCGACGCCTCCGGGGTGCTCAGCGAGGGGAGCGGCGAAAACCTGTTCCTGGTCAAGAAGGGGGAGCTGTTCACGCCCCCCCTGACCGCCTCGATCCTGCCCGGGATCACCCGGGCCACGGTGATGCAGCTGGCCGTCGACCTCGGGATCCCCACGCAGGAGCGCAATCTCCCGCGCGAGGCGCTGTACACCGCCGACGAGGTGTTCCTGAGCGGTACCGCGGCCGAAATCACGCCGGTCCGATCGGTCGACCGGGCCCCGGTCGGGAACGGTAGGCGTGGCGAGCTCACCTCGCGGCTGCAAGCGGAGTTCCGGGCGATTGTCGGCGGCACCATCCCCGACCGGCACCACTGGCTCACCCCGGTCTGATCCCCTCCCTGTAACAGCCTCAAAACACGCCCCTTCCTTGACTCGATCCACCCGGCGACCTAGATTCCACGGGTGATCTGCCGGGGTCGCCCCGTGGGGGTCCAGCGATGCATGTCAATGACCTGCTGAAAATCGCCACCGAACGCAAGGCCTCCGACCTGCACCTGAAGGTCGGGAGCCACCCGATCATCCGGATCAACGGACGATTGACCCCGCTCACCGAAATGAACCGGATGAACCAGGAAGACACCATCGCCATGGCGTTCAGCATCATGAGCGGACGCCAGAAGCAGAAATTCAAGGATCACTTCGAAATCGACCTGGCGTACTCGGTCCCCGGTCTGGGGCGGTTCCGCGTCAACGTATTCCAGCAGCGCGGCACCGTCGGCCTGGTGCTGCGCGTCATCCCGGCGAAGATCCTGACGGTGGATGACCTGGTCCTGCCGCCGGTACTCAAGACGATTGCCGACGAGCGCCGCGGTCTCATCCTGGTCACCGGGACCACCGGGTCCGGCAAGTCGACCTCGCTGGCGGCGATGATCGACTACATCAACACGTCGCGCAGCGAGCACATCATGACCATCGAGGACCCGATCGAGTTCCTGCACCGGGACAAGAAGAGCCTGGTGAACCAGCGCGAAGTCGAGGTGGACACCAAGTCGTTCGCCACCGCGCTGCGTTCGGCCCTGCGGCAGGACCCCGACGTCATCCTGGTCGGCGAGATGCGCGACTACGAGACGATCGAAACCGCTTTGACCGCGGCCGAGACCGGTCACCTGGTGTTCTCGACCCTGCACACGCTCGACGCGACCGAGACGGTCAACCGCGTCATCTCGGTGTTCCCGCCGCACCAGCAGAAGCAGATCCGCCTGCAGCTGGCGAGCGTCCTCAAGGCGGTCATCTCGATGCGGCTGCTGCCCCGGACCGACGGCAACGGCCGGGTGCCGGCGGCCGAAGTCCTGCGGACCACGAACTTCATCCGTGACTGCATCGAGAACAAGGACAAGACGAAGCTGATCCACGAGGCGATCGCCCAGGGGACCTCGCAGTACGGCATGCAGACCTTCGACCAGTCCATCTACCAGCTCTACAAGAAGGAGCTGATCTCGATGGAGGAGGCGCTGCGCCGCGCCACCAACCCGGACGAATTCAAGCTCAAGCTCCAGGGGATCGAGTCCACCGCGGACGTCGCCTCGCGCGAGATGGAGAACACCCTGAAGTCGGGCGGAGAGGGTACCGGGGGCGAGGGTGCGGCTGGCGGCGGATCGGTCTTCGAGCTGTCCCGCGCACACGGCGGCGCCGGCCGGAAGCGCTAGGCTCCTAGGAGCCGGGGCCAAGGGGCCGGGGGCCCGGGTATAATGACCGGCCCCTGCGGCACGAGGCTCCGACGATGAGCAGCACGAAGACAGTCGCGCCGCCCACCTGGAGCGGCGCTCGGATCCGCGAACAGTTCCTGAAGTTCTTCGAGGACCACGGCCACCAGCGCGTGGCCTCGTCCTCCTTGGTCCCGGCCAGGGACCCGACCCTGTTGTTCACCAACGCCGGGATGAACCAGTTCAAGGACGCGTTTCTCGGCGCCGAGTCACGCGCCTATGTCCGCGCCGCCTCGTCCCAGAAGTGCATGCGCGTGTCGGGCAAGCACAACGATCTCGAGCAGGTCGGGCGTACCCCGCGTCATCACACCTTCTTCGAGATGCTCGGCAACTTTTCCTTCGGCGACTATTTCAAGAAGGATGCGATCGCGTGGGCCTGGGAGCTGCTGACCGGGGTGTACGGCCTGCCGGCGGATCGACTGCACGCCACGGTGTTCCGCGACGACGACGAGGCCTTCGAACTCTGGCGTCGCGCCATCGGGCTGCCGGAAAAACGGATCGCACGGCTGGGCGAGAAGGACAACTTCTGGTCGATGGGCGACACGGGGCCGTGCGGCCCCTGTTCCGAGGTCCACATCGATCGGACCGGTTCCTGCCGCGATGGGCGGGCGGATTGCGATCCCGGGCATGACTGCGGGCGGTTCATGGAGCTGTGGAACCTGGTGTTCATGCAATACGACCGCCGGCCGGATGGCAGCCTGCAGCCGCTCCGGAAGACCGGGGTCGACACCGGCATGGGGCTGGAGCGGATCAGCGCCGTGCTGCAGGGGGTCGAGAGCAACTACGACACCGATCTCCTGCGGCCGATCGTCAGCCGGGCGGACACGCTGGCCCTGCAGAATGCGGGCCGGTCGGATCCAGGAGGGATGACGGCGGAGGGGCGCCGAGTGGCCCTCCAGGTGATCGCCGATCACGCCCGGGCGATGACCTTCCTCGTCTCCGACGGGGTGGTCCCGGGCAACGAGGGCCGCGGCTACGTGCTCCGCCGGATCATGCGCCGGGCGATCCGGTTCGGCCGTTCCCTCGGCCTCGAGCAGCCATTCCTGTGCGACCTGAGCGGGACGGTCATCGACTTGATGGGTGTCCCGGAGGCTTACCCCGAACTCCTCGCGCACCGCGATTTGGTGGCGCAGACCGCGCGGCGGGAGGAGGAGCGGTTTGCCGGCACCCTGGCGATCGGTCTCGCGAGGGTGGAGGACCTCGCCCAGAGGATTCGGATCGATGGCGGCACGACCGTCCGGGGCGAGGAGGCGTTTCGTCTCTACGACACCTTCGGCATGCCGATCGATCTGATCCGCGACGTCGCCCAGGCCCATGGTCTGGCGGTTGACCAGGCCGGGTTCGAGGCCGCGATGAACGAACAGCGTGATCGATCGCGTCGGGGCATGAAGGAGATCCTGCCGGCCGCCGGCGGTGTCCTCGACCAGCTCCCGACCGGCGCCGCGGGCTTCGAGGGTTACCAGGAGACCCGGATCGAGGACGCGCGCATCCTCGCGATCCTCCGTGACGATCGCCTCGTCGACGAAATCGCCGAGGGCGACGAGGGACAGGTCCTCCTCGACCGGACGCCGTTCTACGCGGAATCGGGAGGGCAGATCGGGGACATCGGCTTCCTGACCGCCGGCGGCGGTGTCGCCGAGGTCCGCGATACGCAGTCGCCGGTGCGCCGCCTGAACCTGCATGTCGTCGTGGTCCGCGAAGGGCGGTTGCGGACCGGCGATCGAGTCGACGCCGAGGTGAACCGCGCCCGGCGGCTGGCGGTGACGCGGAGCCACGATGCCACCCACCTGGTCCACGCCGCCCTGCGCTGCATCGTCGGCACGCACGTCAAGCAGGCCGGATCGCTCGTGAACCCGGATCGGTTCCGTTTCGACTTCAGTCACTACGCCGGACTGTCCGAGGGGATCGTGGCGCAGGTCGAGGACGAGGTGAACGATGTCATCCGGCAGGACCTGCCGATCGTCACCCGGGTCCTGTCACTGGACGAGGCGTTGCGCCTGGGGGCGCTGGCATTCTTTGGCGACAAATATGGCGATACGGTGCGGGTGGTGGAGATCGGTGGATACAGCCTGGAGCTCTGCGGGGGGACGCATGGAGCCGGCACCGGGTCCATCGGCCTGCTGAAGATCGTGCAGGAGCGTGGCATCGCCGCCGGGGTGCGGCGCCTCGAGGCGCTGTCGGGCGAGACCGCCCTCAAGGAGCTGCGCGAGGACCGGCAGACTGTGGATCGGCTGCAGGCGTCGCTGAATGTTGACCGCAGTCGCCTGCACGAGACACTCGGGCGGATCCTGGATCAGAACCGCGCGCTGCAGCGCGAGGTGGATCGTCTGCGGGTCGAGATGGCGGCCGGGGGCGGGCGCGGGGAGGACGAAGTCCGCGACATCGAGGGCATCAAGGTCATGGTGCGGGGGCCGCAGGAGGGACTCGACAAGGAAGCCCTGCGTGCCCTGGTTGACCGGAGCCGCGAGCGCCTGCCATCGGGTGTCATCGTGCAGTGGGGGCTGCGCGACGACCGCGTGACGATCACCACCTCGGTCAGCCGCGATCTGACGCCGAAGGTCAGCGCCGGGGAGATCGTCCGCGAACTCGCCGTGCTGATCGACGGGCGGGGAGGCGGCAAGGCCGACATGGCCGAGGCGGGCGGGAAAAAGCCAGGCGACCTCCAGGCGACCTGGACGCAGACCTTCGACGTGGTGGCGAAGGTCCTGAAGCGGGCGGGTGCCGCGTCATGAGGACGGGGGCGGTCCGGGCCGGAGCCCTCCTGCTGGCATTGGCCGGCGTGGTCGGCCCGGAGACACGGGGGGAGGAGCTCTACTACCGCCAGGATGACAACGGGGCCCTCGTGCTGACGAACGTCCCCGACCATCTCGACCTGCGCCGCTACCCGACACAGGGATCGGCGCGCGGGTTCCACTCGGGAACGGCCTACCGCGAGATCATCACGCGCGCGGCGCTGAAGAACGGTGTCAACCCCGACCTGGTGTACGCCGTGGTGGCGGTGGAGTCGGCCTTCAACCCCCGCGCCATCTCCTCCAAGGGGGCCCAGGGGCTGATGCAGCTGATGCCCGATACCGCCACACGCTTCGGGGTCATCGACACCTTCGACCCGGCCGACAACGTCATGGGCGGCGCCCGCTACCTGCGCCACCTTCTCGATCTGTTCCGCGGTGACCTGCGGCTGGCCCTGGCGGCCTACAATGCCGGCGAGAACGCCGTCATCGCGGTCGGCGGCATCCCGCCGTACCGCGAGACGAGGCACTATGTCGCCAAGGTGCTGCGACTTTTCGGTGGCAGCAAAAAGCCGTACACCGAACGTGCCCCGCGTCGGACGGTGGCGGGGGCCGGCGTGCAGTCACCGATCCGGACCTGGACCGACGCTGACGGTGTCGTGCATCTGACCGACGACCCGCCCGGCGACCGGAAGGACCGGCCGGCCCGCGCCACGCCGCGCTGAACGCCGGCCGCCAGCCTGGAATCGGAGGATCGCCGCGTGCAGCGAGTGCAGGGGGCCGATGCCTGGGCGCGGCCGATTCCGAAAGCCGAGATCCATCTCCATCTCGAGGGCTCGGTCGAACTGCCGACCCTCGTCGAACTCCTGGAGCGGCGCAGCGGGCGCGTCGATCGAGCCGAGCGCGCGCGGCTCGCCGGTCTGTATACCCATCGTGACTTCCTGCATTTCCTCGGGAATTTCCGGACTTTGTGCGGCATGCTGTCGCGACCGGAGGATTTCGCGGCCATCACCGCGGCCCTCTCGGATCGACTGCAGCGGGAGACGGTACGGTACGCGGAAGTGTACTGCTCGCCGGCCATCTTCGGACGCGCCGGGCTGCCCGCCGACGAGATCCTCGACGCCGTGAGCGACATGGCACGTCGACGTGAGGCCGCGGGTGGGCCGCGCCTGCGGTTGCTGCTGGACGGCGTGCGTCAGTTCGGCGTGGCGGCGCAGGAGGACCTCGTCGAGTTGGCCGCGCGCAGCCGGCGCTACGACGTCATCGGCATCGGGATGGGCGGGGATGAGAAGGCTTTCCCGGCATCGGTGTTCTCCGGGGCCTACCGCGAGGCCCGGCGGCTCGGCCTCCGGACGACCATGCACGCCGGGGAATTCGACGGCCCGCGATCGGTCCGGGATGCGATCGACGTGCTGGAAGCGGAACGGATCGGACATGGCGTGCGGGCTCTGGAGGACGAGGGTCTGGTGCGTGACCTGGTGGCGCGGGGCGTGCCGATCGAATGCTGTCCCACCAGCAACCTCCGGACCGGCGTGGTCCGTTCCTGGGCCGATCACCCTCTGCCCCGGCTGGTCGCCCTGGGGGCCCGGGTGACGCTGAACAGCGACGACCCGGCCCTCTTCGGGACGACCCTGGTGGGGGAGTGGGAGGCGGCGCACGCGCATCTGGGGCTGACGATTGCCCAGGTGGTCCGGATCGGCATGCAGACGGCCGCCGCCACTTTCCAGACCGCGGACGAAAAGGGACGGCTGGTGACGGAAATCCGGGAGGCGGCGGCGCGGATGGGGATCGAGTCGTGAACCGGCCGACGCAATACCCGGGCAGGCTCCTAGCGTGGGGCCTGGTCATCGGGCTGGCGATCGCCTTCCTGGGCGTGCAGTCCTTGCTGCGGCCGGCCGGCGGCTTGCGCGGGCGCTACGGGGTCGGGGATCAGGGCGGCGCCGTGGTGATCCACGAGCGGATCGATCCGCAGATCGACTTCCCGGTCCCACAGCGCCTCGACGCCGCCTACATCTTCAACTGGGACATCCAGCGCCACGGCTTTCCGGCGTCGATGCCACCCTACGCGATTCGCTGGGACGGCCTGATCATCGCGCCGGTCGCAGGACGATACGGGTTCGCGGCGGAGAGTTCGGGGGAGACGCGCCTGACCATCGCCGGGCGGCCGGTGCCGATCCAGGCGGGAGGTGTGGAGAGCGGTGTCGAGCTGCAGGCCGGGATGCATCCCATCGTCCTCGAATATTCCCTGGCGCAAGGCGAGGCACGCCTGGTGTTGCGCTGGCGGCCGCCCGGCGGGCGGCTGGAGCCGGTGCCGTCCACGGCCCTGGCGCCCGACGGAGCGGCGCCGGCGCGTGGCCGGTCCCGGCGGACGATCGCCTGGGCCATCGTCGGGGCAATAGCCGTCGCGACCTTGATCACGGCGCGGCGCGGGCGGACGGGGGAGGGATTGGCGGGCCGTCTGGTCGCCACGGTGCGGGAGGAACGCCGGACCCTGGCGATTGGCGCGATCGCCCTTCTGGCCCTCGCGCTCCGGCTGCACGACCATGCCCTCGTCCCGTTCCATCACGAGACGGCCGACGAGTACCAGCACGCGTGGGAAGGGTGGCACCTGCTGCGCGAAGGGGTCCCCGCCTCCTGGACCGCCTTTGCCGACCGCTACCCGGCGGAGGCGCGGAGCGAATTCCGCTGGTTCGGCGATCCGTACGTCGTGGTGCGGCCGTATTTCGATCACCCGCCGCTGTTCTCGATCCCGGTCGGCCTGGTGGCGGCGCTGGCGGGCGCCGATCATTTCCTCGAGTGCGCCCTGCCCGCGATCCGCCTCGTCCCGATCCTTCTCAGTGTCCTCGGGGTCTGGCTGGTGGCCCGGCTGGCCCGCCTGTACGGAGCGACGGAACGCGCGGCACTATGCGCCGCCCTGATCTACGCCACCCTGCCGGTCATCGTGATGGCGCATCGTCTCGTCAAGGCGGAGAACCTGCTGGCGATCCTGTTCATGGGGACGCTGGTGCTGATCGGACCGCAAGAGCGGCCCCTGTCGGGCCGCCGTGCCGTTTGGGCCGGCCTTCTCGGGGGGCTGTCGCTCTGGACCAAGGCCACCGGCGTGGTGGTGCCCGGGGTTGCGGTCCTCCTGTTGATCTCCCGGCGGCAGCGGCGGGCGGCCCTGATCGTCCTCGGGATCGCCGCGGGGTTCGGAGCGCTCTACCTTCTGTATGCGTGGGCGAACGACTGGTCGATATTCCTGCAGGTCCTCGGGAGGCAGGCGACCAGCAAGTGGGTGAGTCTCGAGGGGCTGCAGGACTTCCTGACCGGCAGGGTGGTCAGCAAGGGTTTCGGCCGGGGCCTCTACCTCTTCCTCTGGATTGCGATCGGGGTCGCGGCGTTCCGCAAGGAGCGCGCCATCCTGATACCGGTGGCCGTGTACACGATCCTGCTGGCGCTGACCGCCGATCACCGCGTCATCTACGGCTGGTACCGGATCCCGATCTACCCGTTCATGTGCATCGCCGCCGGGTTGTACCTGGACGACATGATCCGGGAGGCCGATCTGCCACGCGTCTTCCCGTTCGCGGCCTCGGCCCTGGTCTCGGGGTTGATCTACGCCTTCCAGGTGCGGGCGCTGACGGCGCCTGCCGGAGGGGTGTTCCGGGACCCCGGGCCGGTGAGCTTGGCGCAGAGCCAGACTGCCATGACCCTCTTCGCCGGGATGGCGATCCTGCCGTACCTGCTGCGCTGGGTCCGGGAGGTTCCCTGGACCGTGCGTCTGGCCAGGGGCATGACCGTGGCGCTCGTGGTGATCTTCGTCCTGGTCAACGCCGCGATCGTCGGCGACCTGCTGGTGATTTACTCCGGGGCGCGCGGGATCCCCTGACCCGCCGGGGCGCCGCCGCGCGCCGAGATCTGCCGGGCGTGCAGGCGGATCCTCATCGCCGTCTTGGGCCGGATCGCAGTCGATCGATCCCCGCGGCGATGAGGCGCTCGCAGAGACGCTCGCCGGATGCTTCACAATAGACGCGGAGCACCGGCTCGGTCCCGGAGGCGCGGAACAGGATCCAGCCGGCATCGCCGAACCACAGCTTCAGCCCGTCGAGAGTCTCGATCGATCGGACGGTCTGTCCCCCTAACCGCGTGGGGGGGGCCGCCTGCAGTCGGGCGACCGCGGCCCGGGCCCGATCCAAGGGCATCTCAAGGTCGACGCGGCGGTAGACAAACCTCCCGAAGCGCGCCTCGAGATCGCCGACCCGGTGGCTGGTGCGCCGCTCACCGGACGCCAGCACCTCCAGCAGGAGCAGGCCGACCAGGATTCCGTCGCGCTCGGGCAGAAACTTCCGGACCCCGATCCCTCCGCTCTCTTCGCCACCGATCAGGATTTCCTGCTCGAGCATCAGACGCGCGATGTGCTTGAAGCCGATCGGCAGGTCGAAGAACGGCAGACGGTAGTGATCGGCGATCCGGCGGGCGACCAGCGTGTTGGCGAAAGTGCGCGCGATGCCGCCGCGCCAGCCCTTGGTCTCGATGAGATGGATGGCCAGGAGCCCGAAGATCTGCCCGGGCGACAGGATCCGGCCGGTCTCGTCGCAGACCCCGATCCGGTCACCGTCCCCGTCCATCGCCAACCCGATGTGGGCCCGGGTCCGGACCACCGCTTCGCAGAGAGGCCCGAGATTGCCGGGTTTTGGTTCCGGGTTGGTCCCGCCGAAGAGGACGTCCGGCGTGCCGCGAATCGTCCGGATCCGCGCCCGGCCCCGGCGGCCGACGAGGTTCTCGAGGATCCGCCCGGCGGCGCCGTGCATGCTGTCAACGACGACGCGGATCGGAGCCTTGCGGATCGCGGGCACGTCGGCCACGTTCAACAGGCGCGGGACGTAGGACGGCAGGAAGGGATGACGGCGATCGGGAGCGCGCCCGGCGCGCGGGGTCCGCCGGCCGAGATGGGTCTCGATGCGCGCCGTGATCTCCGAGGGCGCGCTGCCACCGAACGCCGCCTTGACCTTCAGACCGTTGTAGAACGCCGAATTATGGCTGGCGGTGATCGCCAACCCGATCGGCGAACCGGAGGCCACCACCTGGCAGGAGACCATCGGCGTGGTGACGGGGGACTCGGGGAGGATCGTCGAAAGACCGTTTCCCTCCAGCACCGCGGCGGCCGCCGCCGCGAACCGGGCGCCGAGGAAGCGCGCGTCGTGGCCCACCGGGATCGGGGCGGAGGGGGATCCTTCCTCGAGGACGAAGTCGGCCACCGCCTGGACGACGGTGCGGAGGTTCTCGAACGTGAAGTCGTCGGCGATGACGCCGCGCCAGCCGTCGGTTCCGAAGTGGAGTGCCAGAATTGTCCCGTTGACCGTCGCGCGCGGCCTGTGTTAACGTCCGCCGCGCCGAGGATCGAGGCGATCCTCGCTGCGGAAAACCCCGGCGGCGCCGGCCGTACCGAGACATTCTACACCGGCCCTCCACACTCGGATGGGATGATCAATCTTCCGACTTGGATCACGATCGTCCGAATCTTCCTGACCCCCGTCCTTGTCGTCGTCCTGATGACGCGTTCGACTGTGCTCGAGCCGATCCTGTCGTGGCAGATGATCGGCGCGCTGGTCTTCCTGCTGGCGGCCTTCACCGACTACCTCGACGGCTGGCTGGCCCGCCGCCGCGACGAGGTGACCACGCTCGGGATCCTCCTGGATCCGGTCGCCGACAAGCTGCTGACCTCGGCCGCGTTCATCTCGCTGGTCCAGATCGGCGTCGTGCCGGCCTGGATGGTCTGGATCATCGTCGGCCGCGAGTTCGCCATCGACGGCCTGCGGATGATCGCCTCGAGCCAGGGAGTGATCATCGCGGCGAGTGTCTGGGGCAAGTACAAGACCGGGAGCCAGGTAGTGGCGATCGTCCTGCTGATCCTGGGTAACGAGAAATTGGGACGCTGGAGTCTGGCGGGCGATGTGGCAGTCTGGGTGGTGGTCGCGCTCGCCGTCCTGTCGGCGGCCGACTACTTCATGAAATTCTCCCGCCGGCTCGGGGTGGTGGGAGGTGGATCGGATCCGATGACGGGTGGCGGGGCGGGGCCGATCGGGGGCGGCGTTGGCTAAGCGTCGCGGGGGGCGTCAGACCCGTCTCGGTCGCCTGCGCCAGAATTTCCTGGCCGGGCTGTTCATCGTGACCCCGCTGGTGATCACCGTCTGGGTGCTGAACCTCCTGTTCGGTCTGGTCCATGGAATCTCCACACCGCTGATCCTCAATATCTTCCGGCTGCTCCACGTGGAAATCGTCGACGACCCGGCGTTCGCCACCTATGCCATACCCCTGATCGGCCTGACCGTGACCCTGGTCGTGATCTTTTCGGTCGGGTTCCTCGCCACCAACCTGTTCGGCAAGCGCCTGGTGGCGGCCTTCGACCAGCTGATGCTCCGGATCCCGGTCATCAAGAGCATCTACGGCGGGACCCGGCAGATCCTCGACGCCTTCAACGCGACCAGCGGGTCCTTCCGGCGCGTGGTGGCGGTCGAGTACCCCCGCCCGGGGGTCTATACCCTCGGGTTCGTGGCGCGCGAGTCGACCACCATCCGGGCTGCGGAGGGGAAACCCCTGGTCGATCAGGCCCTGGTCTTTCTCCCCACCACCCCCAACCCGACCTCCGGCTGGCTGGCGGTGCTCCCCGCCAAGGACCTGGTCCCGCTCAACCTCTCGGTTGAGGATGGGATCAAGCTCATCGTCAGCGGGGGAATCGTCGTTCCGTCGGACTGGGAAGGAAAGTGACCGGATGTTCTACTGGTTCGTGAAGGGGATCTTTCATCCCTTCGTCCGGCTCTATCTCGGTCTGACCCGCGAGGGGATCGATCACCTGCCGCGGAAGGGTCCCGGCATCGTCGTCTGCAACCACGCCTCCTACATGGACCCGATCATCCTCGGCTCGGCGGCTCCCCGGCGGCTGCGCTTCATGGTCCTGCAGTGGATGTATGACCTTCTGCTGATCCGCTGGTTCTACTGGGGGATGGGGACGGTGCCGGTCCGGAGCGAGGGGCAGGATGCCCGGGCGATCCGATCGGCGCTGCGGGTCCTGGGATCCGGCGGCCTGCTGGCGATCTTTCCGGAAGGGACCCGGAGCGCCGATGGCCGCTTGATCGACCCCCGTCCCGGCGCCGCCCTGATCGCCACCATGGCGGGTGTCCCGGTCATCCCGGCCTGGATCGACGGGGCCCGCCAGTCGCTGCCGGTCGGCGGCCGTTTCCCGAAGCCGGCCCGTATTCATGTCCGCTTCGGGCCCCCGCTGGCCTGCCCCCTCAACGGGGCGCGCGATCGCGAAACACTCGGCGCCTTCAGTGCCGCGATGCACGAGGCGATCCGGCGTCTCGAGCCCGCCCCATGATCGGGCGGGACGCCGAACTGATCGCCATCGGATCGGAGTTGCTTGGACCGGCGCGGACCGACACCAACGGCGCTTTCCTGGGCCGTCGGCTCGGGGAGGCCGGGATCGCGGTGCGTTTCCGGAGCGTGGTCGGCGACACCCCGGCAGATCTGGAGGACGTCCTGCGATCCGCCCTGCGTCGCAGCGCGGTGATCATCGCGACCGGCGGCCTGGGGCCGACCATCGATGACCTGACACGCGAGTCGGTGGCGGCGGTCCTGGGACTTCCCCTCGACGAGGACCCCGCGATCCTCCGCGATCTGGAGCAACGCTACCGCAAGCGCGGGCTGACGATGCCACCGCAGAACCGCCGGCAGGCGCAAGTGCCGCGTGGGGCGGTGGTGATCCCGAACCCGCACGGATCGGCGCCCGGGCTCGTCCTGCGGCCCGACGGGCGGTGGCTGGTCCTCTTGCCGGGAGTGCCGTTCGAGATGCGCGCCATGTTCGACGCCTCGGTCGCCTCGATCCTGCCGGCCTCGGCCGGACCCTTCGCGTTCCGGATCCTCAAGATCGCGTCGCTCACCGAGTCGGAAGTGGATCATCGCCTCGACGCCATCGCCCGCGGCGCGTCGCCGGTGGAGTGGACGATCCTGGCGGCCCCCGGCCAGGTGGAGATCCACCTGCGCGAGCAACTGCCGCCCGCTGGGGGGGCACCCGGGATCGACCGGATCGAACGCGAGTGCCGGGAGGTCCTGGGAGATCACCTGTTCGGGCGCGACGAGGAGACGCTCGAGCAAGTCGTCGGCGCGCGTCTGCTGGCGCGTGGGGAGCACGTGGCGACCGCCGAATCGCTGACCGGGGGACTGATCGCCACCCGTTTGAGCGCAGTCGCCGGCGCGAGCGGCTATTTTGCCGGGGGTCTGATCTGCTACGGCGACACCGCCAAGATCGGTCTGGCCGGAGTCACGCCCGATCTGATCGCGCGACACGGCGCCGTCAGCGCTCCGGTGGCGGAAGCGCTGGCGGTGGGGGCCCGGGCCGCCCTGGCGACCACGTGGGGGGTCTCGGCCACCGGCTACGCCGGCCCGGACTCCGGACCGGAAGGTCCGCCGGGAACGGTGTTTCTTGCGATTGCCGGGCGGACGGTGCGGCGTCACGCGGCGCTCAGTTGGCCGGGCGATCGGGACGCCATCCGCGCCCGGGCGGCCCAGTCGGCGATCGATCTCCTGCGCCGGGCGATCCTCGGCGACGTTCCCGCATGAGACTCTTCGTGGCGGCCGACCTGCCGCGGGAGCTGCGCGATCGTCTCGCGGCGATCCAGGATGAGGGGCGCAGCTGGCCTCTGCCGGTGCGTTGGGTGCGGCCGGAAGGGATCCACCTGACCTTCAAATTCCTGGGCGAGGTTGCCCCCGACCGTCTGGGGGCGATCCGGGAGACGCTGGAGACCGCACGTCACACCGTCGCCACGTTTCAACTGGTGACGGCCGGCACCGGGAGTTTCCCCGATCACGGTCAGCCGCAGGTCCTCTGGATCGGGATCGGCGGTGACCTCGAGTCGGCCACCCGCCTGCAGGCGGCGATCGAGTCGGCCCTGGTGGGGATCGGCTTCGAGCCCGAGGATCGGCCGTACCGGCCGCACTTGACCCTCGGCCGCGTGAAGGGACCGCCGCGTGGCGAGTGGCGATCGGCGCTGTCGGCCGCCGCCGGGGTGCCGGTGCCGTTCGAAGTCGGTGACTTCGTGCTGTTCGAGAGCCGGCCCAGGAGCCTGTCCGGCGCGACCTACTTCCCGCTGCAACGGTTCGTCCTTGACGGAGGACTAGCGTGATCGCCTGGCTGCAGCCGGCCTGGCTCCCGCCGCTGGCGTTCCTGCTCGGGGCGGTCCCGTTCTCGTTTCTGATCGCGCGGCTCCGCGGGATCGACATCCGGACGGTCGGCAGCGGCAACATCGGCGCCACCAACCTGGCGCGGGCCGCGGGGCCGGCGCTGGGTCTTGCCGGACTCCTGCTCGACTTCCTGAAGGGATCGGCGGCGGTCGGCATCTCCCTGGCGGCAGGGCCGCCCTCTCCGGACGGCGGTCGGCAGGCGATCGCCGGTCTCCTGGTGATCCTGGGGCACAATTTCACTCCCTTCCTCCGGTTTCGCGGCGGGAAGGGGGTCGCCACCGGCTCGGGCGTCTTTGCGGTCGTCTGCCCACGTGCTTTTCTGGCGGCGCTGATGCTGTTCGTGATCCTGGTGGCGTTGACCCGGATGGTGTCGCTCGGATCCTTGGGCGCTGCGGTAATCCTGCCACCGGCCGCCCACGTGGTCGGGGCGGAGCAGGCTATCGTGGGAGTGGCCGTAGCGGTCGCAGTCCTGACGTTGGCGCGGCACCGGGCCAACCTCGTCCGGATCCTGCGGGGAACGGAGTCGCGCCTGGGGAAGGGGCCGATTCCGGGGGGGCGGTAGGATATGGATCGCATCGCGGTCGTCGGTTCAGGGAGCTGGGGGACGGCGCTGGCGCTG
Organism: Acidobacteriota bacterium; assembly: GCA_031394595.1. Lineage (GTDB taxonomy): Bacteria > Acidobacteriota > Polarisedimenticolia > Gp22-AA2 > Gp22-AA2 > JANNTZ01. Next base: position 394 of record JANNTZ010000436.1, on the reverse strand, counting down.
CACCTGGCGCGCGGGCGGCGCTCCGTGTCCCTGTGGTGCCGGAGTCCCGAGATCGCCGCCGCGATCGGGCGGGACCGGGAGAACCGTGACTACCTTCCCGGTCACCCGCTGCCCGCGGATCTCCAGGTCACCGCGGACCTCGCCGCGGCGGTCCGCGGGGCGCGCCTCGTTCTGTTCGTGGTTCCGGCGCAGGCGAGCCGCGTGGTTTACCGCTCGGCCGCTCCGCACCTGGATCCCGGGGCTGACCTGGTGATCGCCTCGAAAGGGATTGAGGAAGGAAGCCTGAGGCGCCTGTCGGAAGTCCTCGGCGAGGAAGTCGGCGAGCCACCGGGCCGGCCTTCGATCAGTGTCCTGTCGGGCCCCAGTTTCGCACTCGAAGTTGCCCGGGGCGATC
>JANNTZ010000424.1:0-2198 GCA_031394595.1 Acidobacteriota bacterium | reverse complement strand
GCCCCTTCGCGGCCGACGCCGATCAGACGGACCTCGTCGGCGACGGCGCGGGGGACGCCTGCGACAACTGCCCCGCCGATCCCAACCCGGGGCAGGAGGATGCCGACCACGACAGGCGGGGAGACGCGTGCGACGTCTGCACCGACAGGGACCTGGACCGGTTCGGCGACGCGGCGCTCCCCACCGACCTGTGCCCCCGGGACAACTGCCCGCTCCTGACCAACCCCTCGCAGGACGACGCCGACGGCGACGCCGTCGGCGACGGGTGCGATCCCTGCACCGACACCGACGCCGACGGCTTCGGAGATCCAGGGTTCCGCGCCGGCACCTGCCCGGTGGACAATTGCCCCGGCACGACCAATCGGTCGCAGGACGATGCCGACGACGACGGCGTGGGGGACGCGTGCGATTCCTGCACCGACCCCGATGGGGATGGCTTGGGTAGTCCCGGTCTCCCTGCGAGCCGCTGCGGCGCGGACAACTGCGCGCTGCTGGCAAATCCGGACCAGGCGGACTCCGACGGCGACGAGGCGGGCGATGCCTGCGACAATTGCCCCGTCCACCCGAACCGGGGGCAGGAGGACCGCAACCACGATGGTGCGGGTGACGCCTGCCAGCCGGCGCTCATTCTGGACGGAGTCCTGGAGGACGGTGGGGTGAATCTGGAGGTGGCGGCGCGCGCGCAGGACCCACAGGACGATCCGCTGACCGGCAGGATCGAGATCCAGGATCGGGCCGGCGAACACGTCCTGCCCGACACCGGGCCGGCCTTCGATTGCGCGGCCGGCTTTCTGCCGGACGGGGTGCCGGGCGAGGGCGTCGGCTTCGCCCATGGCTCCATCGGGGCGCCGGCGTTGTTCGATCTCGACGCCAACCTGCGCTGCCGCGATGGTCAGCAGGATTTCGAAATCGCCATCGGCACCTGCAGCCGGCCGGAATCGGAGTTCACCGGCTTCCTGTCGCTTTGGGGACTCCCGACACCGGTCGCCTCGTTCTGCGTGCGACGGTCCGGACAGGCCGCGGGCGGCTTCGAATGGACGGTCCTGGAACTTACCGAGGGCCTGCTCCGGGTCTGGTCCGTGCCCCAGGGACCCCGATCGGTCTTCGACCTTCCCTCCTGGCCGCCCCTCCCGGCGGCGCTGCAGGGGCTGCAGCCCGGGACGAAGTATCGCCTGGCGATCACCGTCACGGACGGCGTCACGCTGCCGATTGGCGTGGCGGACGAGTTCCTGTACCAGGGAGAGACGAACCTCATCGTCGGCGTCGCCCCGGCGGCCGCCATCGACACGCCGCCGCGCGCGGAGTGCGACAGACCTGGCGGCGCCGAGGTGATATTGGATGGATCGGGCTCATTCGATCCGGACGGCAGGCAGTCGAACCTGACATACGCGTGGGTCCTGGATCCCGGAGGGGAGGGAGAGCGAATCGTCGCGGCGGGAGTGCAAGCGACGATCGTCATGAATCTCGGAGTGAACCGCGTCGGACTGCGGGTCACGGACGCGGACGGATTCGTCGGGACCGCCGAGACGACGATCACGATCGCAGATACCACGCCGCCGGAAGTCCGGCTGAGTCCCGAACCGGCGATTCTCTGGCCGCCCGACCACCGCCTGGTGCCGGTGGCTCTTCGCTGGCAGGCCAGCGACCGGTGCGACCCCCGGCCGGCGGTGGTATTGGAAGGCATCCGGAGCAGCGAGCCGGAGGACGCCGCGGGCGGCGGCGACGGCGCCACCATGGGGGACATCGTGGTCGTCGAGGTCGGCGATGGAGAAGCGCGGCTCCTGGTGCGCGCAGAACGGGACGCCCGTGGTTCGGGGCGGATCTACGAATCCAGCGTCGTGGTGCGGGATGCCAGCGGCAACGAAAATATCGGCCGCGGCAGTATTCGCGTTCCCAACAACAAGAAGTGATGCCGGGCACCTGATTCGCGCTGCCGCACCGGCTCGCCGCCTCCGGGTAGTCTGCTCGTCGCCGGCGCGGTACGGCCAGTTGCGCTCCGTTCGCGGCTTGCGGTAACCTCGTCCCTACGCGGAGCGACCCGCTCCGCCTTCCCGTTGTGGCGCGCCCGTGTCCTTGTCCGCAACGGCTTGTCTTTCGAGACCTGAGGAGGGGAGATCACGATGAATGGCCCGCTGAACGACTGGCTGAATGCCCTGTTCCGTTGGATCCACGTGATCGCCGGGGTGCTCTGGATCGGT
>JANNTZ010000411.1:0-13770 GCA_031394595.1 Acidobacteriota bacterium | reverse complement strand
TTCCTGGAACAGCTCACCGAGAGCATCGGCGTCGTGCTCAACACCATTGAGGCCAATTCGCGCACCGAAGCGCTGCTGCTGCAGTCGCAAAACATGGCGGGGGAGCTGCAAAACCAGCAGTTGAAGCTGCAACAGAGCAACGAAGCGCTGGAAGAAAAGGCGCAGCTGCTGATTGGCCAAAACACCGAGGTGGAGCGCAAGAATAGGGAAGTGGAAATCGCCAAACAGTCACTTGAGGAAAAGGCCGCGCAGTTATCACTCTCTTCAAAGTACAAGTCGGAGTTCCTGGCCAACATGTCGCACGAGCTGCGCACGCCGCTCAACAGTCTGCTGCTGCTGTCGCAACAGCTGCGCGACAACCCCGACGAGAACCTGAGCGACAAGCAGGTCGAGTACGCGGGGACAATTTTTGCCTCGGGTAACGATCTGCTGAACCTCATCAACGATATCCTGGATCTGTCCAAGATCGAGTCGGGCACGGTGACGGCGGATATCGACAAAGTGGCGTTCGCAGAGCTGCACAGTTTCGTCGAACAAACCTTCCGCCATATAGCCGAAGACAAGAAACTGGGATTTGCCGTCGAGCTGGAGAATACATTGGCGTCCTCGATCTTTACGGACGAGCGGCGCGTGAAGCAGATCATCAAGAACCTGCTGTCCAATGCGTTCAAGTTTACGCCGCTAGGCCAAGTGGCGCTGAAGATCGGGTCGGCGACCGAGGGATGGAGTCGCGACCACCCCACGCTGAGCAAGGCCGCAACAGTGGTCGCTTTTGCCGTCAGCGATTCCGGCATCGGCATTCCGCAGGACAAGCAACGGGTGATTTTCGAGGCGTTCCAGCAGGCCGACGGCACCACCATCCGCACATACGGCGGCACCGGACTGGGGCTGGCGATCAGCCGCGAGCTGGCGCGTCTGTTGGGCGGCGAAATCACTCTGACGAGCGTGCCGGGAGAAGGCAGCGTATTTATCCTATACCTCCCCCTGCATTACGCAGCACCCGCAAAGTCGAACGCCCCCATTGCAGCGGATGGGGGCGACGCACCAAGCCCCGGACTGGGTGGAGGACGGGGTGGGAGCATCGGGGGCGCCCGTTCTCCCACCGCTTCCAACCGGGCAACCGGGCTGGAGGACGGCGGCATGCCGGGACCGGATGGCGCTGCTGCGGAGCTCAGGCCCGTCGCGATCGTGACAGATAAACTCGATGACGATCGGAGCAGTATCCAGCCGGGCGATCGCGTGATCCTGATCGTGGAAGACGACCTTCGCTTCGCGAGCATCTTGCTGGACCTTGCGCATGAGCGCGGCTTCAAGGCACTGGTGGCGAGGCAAGGCCAGACCGTGCTGGCGCTGGCCAGGCAATATCGGCCGGATGCCATCACTTTGGATATTCAGTTGCCGGACACGAGCGGCTGGGCCGTTCCGGACAGGAGCGGCTGGGCCGTTCTCGATCAACTGAAGCACGAGCCCACAACGCGTCACATTCCGGTGCACGTCATTTCGGTAGAGGAGGAAGCCGAACGCGGCCTCAAGCTGGGCGCCATAGGGTACATCCGCAAACCGGCCGACAAGGAAACGTTGGCCCAGGCCTTCGCGAGGATGGAAGACTTTCTCGCGCGCAAGGTAAAGAACGTGCTGGTGGTGGAGGACAATCCGGCGGAGCGCGAGCGCATCGTGGAACTGATCGGCAATGGCGATGCGCAGATCACCACGGCGGCAAACGGTTCCGACGCGCTCGCGGCGCTTAAGGCAACGCGCTTCGATTGCCTGGTGCTGGATCTCGGGCTGCCGGACACCACGGGATTCGAGGTGCTCGAAGAAATCAAGAAGGATTCCAGCCTGCGCGCCCTGCCGATCATCGTTTATACCGCCACGCAACTGACCTGCGAGAAAGAAGACTGGCTCAAGAAGGACACCAAGTCCATGATCGTCAAGGATGTTCGCTCACCCGAGCTGCTGCTGGACGAGGTGACCCTGTTCCTGCACCAAGTCGAGGCCGATCTTCCGGAATCCAAGCGAAAAATCCTGGAGCAGGTGCGCAAAACCGATCCGCGGTTCGCCGGCAAGAAAGTACTGATCGTGGATGACGACGTGCGCAATATCTTCTCCCTCACCGCGGTGCTGGAACGCCATCTCATGCAAGTGCTCTCCGCCGAGAACGGCAAGGATGCGATCGATCTGTTGAAAAAGACGCCGGACGTAGAGATCGTGTTGATGGATATCATGATGCCGGAGATGGATGGTTACGAGACCATGCGCGCCATCCGCAAGCTGCCCCAGTTCAAGTCCCTGCCGATGATTTCGCTGACCGCGAAAGTCATGAAGGGCGACCGCGAAAAATGCATCGAGGCCGGTGCCTCGGATTACATTCCAAAACCGGTCAACACGGAGCAGTTGCTATCTCTGCTTCGGGTCTGGTTAAATCGCTAATGGCGATTACCGCTGGAGTTGCATTTGAGGGAAAGCGGTGTTCGGTCAGCGAATAAACCGCTCTGCAGAATTCGTGGGTCATTCAGGATTCACGCGGCTCTCGTCAAGCGGGCTTGAGCGGTGCTCTTCTGGACCTTAAGGAGAAGGTACTCGTGGTCGCGATAGCCACGGCCCCTGCGGATTACGGCGCGGAGGTTTCCGTTGATCGCCTGGACGACGCCGAAGGGGACCTTGTGACGGCAGCAGTTCAGGATGCCGTCGAAGTGGTCGTAGAGAGTCCGGGCCAGCTTCTTGAAGGCGGGCAGTCGCTGCCAGCGCAGGCTGAGCAGCCGCTGGATGAAGAAGCGCGCCGCTGCGCCCTCGTAGGTATAGCTCCAAGGCCGCTCGAGTTGCTCCTTGAGGTAATACGCCTTGAAGAGCCTGCGGTTAAGGGCCAGGGCGGAACTTGTCGAAGACGATGGCAGCGCGGGACAGGTATTCCCGCAGGTTTTGCAGGTACGGCTCCCACATGTCCACACATACCGCGCGTACCCACCTCCTTCGCCGCGGAGGCAGGTACTCGGCAAAGAAGCGATCCAGAGTCTCGCGCTTGCGCTCCCGTCCCGCCCAGAGGGGCTCCCCAGCCTCGAGGTCCGAGACCACGGTGAGGCACTTGCCCTTACCCCAGAAGATCTCATCGACCCCCATGTGCCGCAGAGGCCGACGCGGGCGCCCTTTGCTCCAGGCCTCAAGCGCCCGCTTGTCGATGCGAAGAACGGTCTGCACGGACAGACCCCACTTCGCCGCCACGCGCCTGACCGCCGCGTCCTCGCAGTCCCGAGCCACCGCTTCCGAACACCGCCGTGTGTAAGGGTACTCGCCTTCAAGAAACTCGATCCGTTCTGTGCGCACGCCGCACCGTCGGCAATAGACTCGGTGGATCTCCAGCCAATGCCAGACCTTTCAAGTACCCCAAGGCAAGTGGTGGGCGCCGATCTTTGGCGCATCGGCGGCCCGGGCCTTCGGGGGGGGGCGAAGCCCTGATTCAGCCCCGCAGTGCTCCTCGCTAAACTTCGCCAACCCGAAGTCGAGGATCTTGGCATGCCCGTCCTTGGTCACGATCACGTTTTCGGGCTTCAGGTCGCGGTCGATGACCCGGGTCTGGTGGGCTTCGGCCAGCCCGGCGGCGATCTGGGTCCCGATGCCGGGGATCTGCTTCAGAGGAAGGGCCCGACCTCCAAGTAGATCGCGACGCTGTCGATCTGATCGACTTCGTGGACCACGGCGATGTTGGGGTGGGACACTGCGGCGGCGCGCGCCTCGCGCAGGAACCGCAATACTCCGGTAAAGATATCGAAGGCGGACATCGGCATGGTCAGTGATGCTGGTCTCAATCGGCGCCTGGGAAATTAATGTAATCGCCCCCTCCTGCGCTTGATCCGGCGCGCGCCCACCCTAAATTCATCCAGGTGCGGAAGCGGAACCTGCGGCTCGTCCCGTGGATCCTGTTCATCCTGATCGCCGGCGCCGGCAAGGTGGCGCGGGCGGAGGGCGAAGGCTTCTACGGTTCACTCGAAGTGCGGGACAACGAGCAAGGAATGATGGACAGCGTCCGCGCCACCGAGGATCTGTTCCTGCGGCGCGGCTACCGGCATGATGGTCCGGAGATCGCGGCCCTCGTCTCCCGGATAGGGAAAACGCTCGCCCCGAAACCGACCGACGACTACATCCGCTACCGTTTCTTCGTCCTGCGCGACGTCGTGCCCAACGCCTTCGCCCTTCCGGACGGACAGATCTACATCAACACCGGGTTGCTCGCGCTCCTCGAGAACGAGGCGCAACTCGCCGCGGTCCTGGCCCACGAGGTCCAGCACGCCGCCGGTCATCATGGCCTCCTGTCCTACCGATCGATCAGGCACAAGGCGATCGCCGGCATGGTGCTCGGACCGCTGACCCTCGGGGTCGGCGACTACTTCCTCGCCCGCAGCGTTTACGGATACAGCCGCGACCTCGAGAGCGAAGCCGACCGGCTCGGTCTCAAGAAGATGGTCGCCGCCGGCTACGACCCGAACGAGATGATCGAGATGCTCGATCTTCTCGGCGAGGACCCCGAAGGGGAGCGCCCCGAACGGAAGTCCTCCAAATGGAGCACCCACCCCGAGCTGCAGGCGCGGGCGGAAGCGGCACGGGCGGCAATCCCCGGCGCCACGCTCGGCCGGAAAAGCGGGACGCTGCGGGTCGGGGCACCGGAGTATTTCCGTCTCGTCCGCCCGGTCATCCTCGACACCGTCGAAGACCTGATCGCTTCCGATTACCCGCGGACGGCGCTGGGACTCATCGCCCCGATCGTTCTGCAGGGCGGGTCGGCGCGCGCCTGCTTCCTGGCGGGGGAGGCGCGCCGCACCCTTGGCGCGCGTCCGGTGATCGAGGGGGAGCAGATCCTGACCAACCGGCAGAAGCGGAGAAACCTGGTCCGTCGCGCCTACTACACCCGTTCCGAGAGGCAGGACGTGCTGCTCAAGACCGAGGAGGGGCGCGCCACCCGGAAGAAGAACATGGAGAAGGCGGTGACGGAGTATCGGCGGGCGCTGGCGATCGATCCCGGTCTCGCCGAGGCACACCGCGGGATCGGCCAGGCGCTCCGCGTCCTCGGTCGGCCGAAAGAAGCCGGGCAGGAGCTGGTGCTCTACCTCCGCGCCAGCCCGAACGCCCCCGACAAGATCCTGATCGTGGAAGAACTGCAGGCAATCACCGGAGATATCCGCACCGGCCCGAAACCCCAGGGAGGACAACCATGAACCCGACCATCCGACGCTCGCTGACCCGCGCCACCGCCGTCGTCCTGGTGGCCGGACTGGCGATCCCGGCGCTGTTCGCGCGTGCTTCGATGACGCCGGGGTTCCGCAGCAAGGCGAGCCGGCCGATGCGCCTCGCCCTCCTGCCGCCACACGCCGAGTTCATCAAGGCCAAGGTGGTCATGACCGACCAGATGACCGCCGAGACCCGGGCGCTGGAGGCCGAGGCGGCCCGCGCCATCCAGGACCAGGTGCGCGCCCTCGGCTACGAAGTCCGGGTCGTCGACGAGGCGGCCCTGATGAAAAACGCGGCACTGCGCCAGCTGGTGGTGAAGGTGAACGACCGCTACAGCGAGGAATGGGGCCGCATGATGCACTACCCGCGTGGCGTGAAGCAGAAACGCTACACCCTCGGTGCCGAGGTGGTGAAGCTGTGCGCATTCCTGAAGGTCGACGGATTGATCGTGTCGCGGCAGGTGGCGTTCGCCAACTCCAAGGGACGGGCGTTCATGTCGGGGATGATGAATCTCGGGGCGCCGTCGCAGACCAGCTATCTCTATCTCGACGTCGCCGTCCTGAACGGCCGCAACGGGCAGGTCGAGGGGTTCTTCCGTGGCTACGAGCCGAGCAGTCTGGGCCAGCTGACGAAGAAACCGGTGAAGGTTACGGTCCAGGCCTGCGCCAAGGCCTTCAGCCGCTACCCGGCCTCCACCGTCGCCGAGATGGTCGAGGACGACAGCGACACCGCGACCGCTTCATCCAAGGACGATGGTGAGGTTGGCGACGACGCGGCGATCGCCGACTTCGAGGCGCTCTTCAACAAGGGGAGCGGCGCGCCGGCGAAGGCGGCGGGGTCTCCCAGGAACTGAGGCGCCCTGCCCGGGGACGGTCTTCTAGAGCGCGGGGATCGGCGGCGGCCCGTCCTTGAGGTAGGCCTTGTAGACCTGCCCGCGGGTCTTCTCCACGAACTCGGCCCGGATCGCCTCGCGCAGCGCCGGGTTCTCGTACAGGTCGACCATGGTGACGGCCAGGGCTCTTGCCGCTTGCATCATCCCCTTCTGACCGATCGACATCCCCGACGAGGCAACCGTCGGCCAGGAGTGCCACGGCACCTCCCAGGGCGCGGTGGTGACCGAGAAGTGCAGGGTCGGAACGATCCAACTCACGTCGGCGACGTCGGTTGAACCTCCGCGCGGATCCGGCGTGGGCTCCTTGAGCGGCTGGATCGACCCGTCGATCCCCTTCTCCTCCACCCCGGAATTGCGCTGCAGTTCCCGTGCGAACGCCTGCTCCGCCTCGGTGTACTGGATCGGCCCGAGACGGGTGAGGTTGGCGTGCAGAAGCTTCGCGCCCTCGGTGTTGACCAGCATCTCGTAGGTGCCGCTCTGGATCGTCAGCGTCGCGTCGACGCCGGCGATCTCCCCCGCTCCGCGGGCGATCTGACGCACGCGTTCGAGGACCTGATCGACGCCGGCGCGCTTCGAGTCCCGGAGCCAGATCAGCAGGCGCGCGTAGTCCGGAACGACGTTGGGGACATTGCCCCCCGCCTGGACCACGTAATGCATCCGCACGGAGGGTTTGACATGCTCGCGCAACAGGTTGATCCCGTGCGTGAACGCCTCCAGGCCATCGAGCGCGCTGCGACCGTTCCACGGATCGGCGGCGGCGTGGGCGCTGCGTCCCCGGAACTCGGCCACCAGCTCGACCATTGCCTGGGTGCTGTCGACGTCCGCCTTGGTGCGGTCCTCCGGGTGCCAGGCGAGGGCCACGTCGAGATCCTGAAACAGGCCGGCGCGTGCCATGTAGATCTTCCCGCCCAGCGCCTCTTCGGCCGGCGTGCCGTAGAACCGGATGGTCCCCTTCAGATCGCCGGCGGCGATGCGATCCTTGATCGCCAGCGCCGCCCCGAGGCTGGCGGGTCCGAACAGGTTGTGGCCGCAACCGTGGCCGGCCCCGCCGGGCTGCAGCGACTCCTGGGTGGCCTGGGCCTTCTGGGAGATGCCCGGCAGCGCATCGTACTCGCCAAGGACGCCGATGATCGGCCGGCCCTCGCCGAATGAGGCGATGAAGGCGGTCGGCAGCCCGGCGACGCCGCGCTCCACCCTGAAGCCGTGCCGTTCCGCGTAGTCCGCGACCGCCGCCGCCGATCGGGTCTCCCGCAGGGCGATCTCGGCCCAGGCCCAGATCTGTTCGCTCAGCCGCACCAGGTCGTCGCGATGCGTCTCGACCGACTCCAGGACCTTCTGCCGGGCGCGGCTCTCCGCGGCCGGCACACCGGAGGACGGGGTGCACAGGGCCAGGACAAGCAGAACCTTCAGGATGATCGATCGGCGCGGGCTCGGGACCATGGGGCCTCCTCGCATGAAAACGGGCGCTTCATCTTACCGCACGGCCCTGTGCTAAGATTCTGAAGTCCGTCGACAGAATCGATGCGCCCCGCGTCCTGCGGCCGGAAACCGGCACCGGACGGGCACTTCAGGGACGGTCACGCGGGCTTCCCGCGGCGCGGAATGGGCGGAGACCGGCATGTCGAAGGTCATGACCATGAAGGACGCGATCGCGCGGTTCGTGCGCGACGGCGACCTGGTGGTCCTCGAAGGGTTCACCCACCTGATCCCGTTCGCCGCCGGTCACGAGATCATCCGGCAGCGGAAGCGCGACCTGACGATCGCACGGCTGACACCCGATCTCGTCTACGACCAGCTGATCGCCGCCGGATGCGCGCGGAAGTTGATCTTCTCGTGGGCCGGCAATCCGGGCGTCGGCCCGCTGCACGGCTTCCGGCGCGCCGTCGAGCAGGGAAAGCCCCGGCCGCTGGAGATCGAGGAGTACACGCACTTCGGCATGGTGCTGCGCTTCATGGCCGGGGCCTCGAACCTGCCGTTCCTGCCGACCCGCAACTATCCCGGCACCGACCTGCTGCGCTACAACCCGGACATCCGGAAGGTCAAGTCGCCGTACTCGGACGAGGAGCTCTACTGCGTCCCGGCGCTCAACCCCGACGTGACCATCGTCCACGCCCAGCGCGCCGACGCCGACGGCAACACCCAGGTCTGGGGTCTGTACGGCGTCCAGAAGGAGGCGTCGTTCGCCAGCCGGAAGGTCATCGTCACGGTCGAGGAGATCGTCGAATCGTCGGTCATCCGGTCCGATCCGAACCGCACGTTGCTGCCGGCGCCGGTGGTCAGCGCCGTGGTGCACGCACCGTTCGGGGCCCACCCGTCGTTCGTGCAGGGTGCTTACGATCGGGACAACGATTTCTACGTCAAGTGGGACACCGTGTCGCGCGATGAGGCCGGGGTGCAGGCGTATCTCGACGAGTGGGTGCACGGCGTCCCGGACCGCGCCGCCTACACAAAGAAGATGGAAGCGCGGCGACGGGAACTGGAAGCCGACCGGCAGATGTGCGCCCCGGTCAACTACGGGTTCTGAAATGGCCGATTACACCACCCAGGAACTGATGGTCTCGCGCGCCGCGAAGGAGCTCAAGAACGGCGACGTGGTGTTCGTCGGGATCGGCGTCCCGTCGCTGGCGGTGAACCTGGCCCACCGGATGCACGCCCCTGGGCTCTGCATGATCTACGAGTCGGGGGCGGTCGGCTGCGTCCCGAAGCGGCTGCCGATTTCGATCGGCGATCCCTGCCTGGTCACCGGGTCGCTGGCGGTGGTGCCGATGCTCGATGTCTTCAACCTGTACCTGCAGCGCGGGCTGATCGACGTCGGCTTCCTGGGCGGCGCGCAGGTGGACCGCTTCGGCAACATCAACTCGACGGTCATCGGCGACTACCGGAAACCGAAAGTGCGTCTGCCCGGCAGCGGCGGCGCCTGCGAGATCGCCGCCCTGGCGAAACGGGTGGTGATCACCATCGGCAACAGCAAGCGGACCATGCCCGAGCGGGTCGATTTCATCACCAGCCCCGGTTATCTCGGCGGCGGGCGTGAGCGCGAGGCGCTGGGGCTGAAGGGCGGACCGGAGCTGGTGATCACCGACATGGGGGTGTACCGCTTCGACCCACGGACCCGCGAGCTGGTGCTGGTGTCGATCCACCCGGGGATCACGGTCGAGAAGATCCAGGAGAACATCGGCTGGAAGGTCAAGGTCGCGTCCGACCTGACGGAGACGCCGCCGCCCGGTCCCGAGGAGATCCGGATCATCCGCCAGGAACTCGACCCCCAGGGGATCTTCCTCAAGTCGAAGGCAGTCTAGGAGTCCCGCCCATGACGCAACGCAAGGCCGCCGGCCGCCGTGGCCGGCCGACGTCGGCCCGACGCCCGCGCGCCGCCGCCTCCCCCAAGAACCCGCGCGCGGACGACCCCACCACTCTCCCCGACGATGCGATCGAGGAGGCCCGGCAGATCGATTTGCTGCTCGGCGACCAGGAGGAGGGGACCGACCCGGACCCGCATGACGAGGACGAGATCGACATGCCGGAGACCGGACCGCTGGCGCGCCGCGGCCGCCGCCGGTCGCGGCCTGCCCAGGCCATCGTCGTGGCCGGCCCCGCGACAGTTGCGGGCGAGACGGCGCGACCCGCCGGCGGGCGCGACGCCGGGGCGCATCTCTTCCCCCGCAACCTGACGATCGATTACCCGGTTGCCGTGCGCGGCGAGGGGATCTGGATCTACGACTCGGCCGGGAAGAAGTACCTCGACGGCTGCGGCGGCGCCGTGGTCTGTTCGATCGGGCATGGCGTCCCGGAAATTGCCGGGGTGATGACCCGCCAGGCGCGGCGGCTGGCGTTCGCCCACTCCAGTCAGTTCGTCACCCGCGAGAGCCAGGGGCTGGCCGACCGGATCGCCGCCCTGGCGCCCGGCGACATGAAGAAGGACGGGCGCGTCTACCTGGTGTCGGGCGGCAGCGAGGCGATCGAGACGGCGATCAAGATGTCCCGCCAGTTCCACCTCGACTCCGGGCATCCCGGGAAGCACAAGATCATCGCCCGCTGGCAGTCCTACCACGGCAGCACGATGGGCGCTCTGGCGATCACCGGCAACGTGGCGCGCCGGCAGATCTACACGCCGCTCTTCCAGTCGCAACCGCACATCCCCCCCTGCTACTGCTACCGCTGTCCGTTCGGGCTGAAGATGCCGCGCTGCAACATCGCCTGCGTCGAGGAACTGGAGTCGGCGATCCACCAGGAGGGCCCCGACACGGTGGCGGCGTTCATCGCCGAGCCGGTGGTCGGCGCGACCCTGGGCGCCGTTCCCGCGGTGGACGGCTACTGGAAGCGGGCCCGGGAGATCTGCGACCGCCACAACATCCTGCTGATCGCCGACGAGGTGATGACCGGCATCGGCCGCACCGGGCGCAACTTCGCCGTCGATCACTGGGGCGTGGTCCCGGACCTGATCGTCACCGGCAAGGGACTATCGGGCGGCTACGCGCCGCTCGGCGCGGTGATCGCCCGCGGCTTCGTGGCGCGCGCCATCCAGGAGGGGCGCGGCTTCTTCGAGCACGGCTACACCTACAGCGCCAACCCGCTCTCCGCCGCCATCGGTTCGGCGGTCCTCGACTATCTCGATCGCCACCGGCTGATCCGCCGCGCGGCGCGTTATGGGGCGATGCTCGGCCAGCGTCTGCGCGAGCGGCTGGGGAAGCATCCGCTGGTCGGCGACATCCGCGGCCTGGGGATGATGTGGGGCGTCGAGATGGTCAAGGATCGGAAGACCCGCGAGCCGTTCCCGGCGTCGCTGAAGATCGCCCGCCGCCTGTACGACGCCTGCATGCAGGAAGGGCTGATCCTCTACCCCGGCACCGGCACCCGCGAGGGGCAGGACGGCGACCACTTCATCGTCTCGCCCGCCTTCACAATCACCAAGCCGGAGATCGAAGACCTGCTGGGCCGGCTCGACCGCGGCCTGGCGATCGTGCGCCGGTCCCTCTAGTTTCGCCCGCCCACCGCCGAATCGGCGGGCCGGAATGGCACGGCTGTCCGGTCGGCCTCGACCACTTTGTCGAACATCTTCCGGACGTTGTCCTGCACGCTCGCCGGCCAGCGGCTCCGCCGCGCTACGAATTGCCGGCTGCAGCGCGCGCCGTCCTCCTGCGAGAAACAGCTGAAGGTCAGCGTCGCGACTTCGGATTTGGCGGCCACCGCGGCCGGCATCTCTCCCGGTTGCATCCCCTCCGGCGAACGCACGACGACGGTCTCCTCCCTGTTCCAGCCCGGGTCGACGTAGAAAGCGTGCTGGCGCTGGCCGCGCGAGATCGGGTTCGAGTCCTCGCAGGTCAGCACGCAGGCGCGCACCAGCAGCAGGTCGTCGGCCCGGGTCACCAGACCACCGGTCTCGAACACCAGGGTGATGCGCAGCGGTTGATCGACCGCGTCGAGATCGTGGAAGGTCCGGCTTTTCACCAGCGATCCGGGACGCCGGTCGCCCAGCCACTCCTTCAGAAACTCGTCGCGGGCGGTTTCGGATGCCGGAGCCAGTTCTTCGCGCATCTCGATGGCATCCTCGCCGAGGAACTCGGCTTCGATCTCGACCTCGGCCCGCCCGTCCATGCGGGGCCGGACCGTTGCGCGGTAGCGGCTGGCGCTCAGTTCGGTTTTCGCGGGCAGCGTGATCAGCTCCCCCTGGAGTCCCTTCAGAAGGAGCGCGGCCGCTCCCGAGTCCTTCCAGGGAACGAACCCGAACGGCGCCCAGGCCACCGTCGGATCGAGCCACATCATCCCCGTCCCCTGCGGGATCCCGACGACCGCGTGGGTGAACTGCGACAAGCTGAAGAAATTGGGATTCAGGGTCCCCCCTTCCCGGCCGGCGACGAGTGCGATGACCGGATCGACGCCGATCACCTTGAGGGCCGCCGCGAGCAGCACCCCCTTGTCCTCATTGTCGGCAATTTTCTCCTTGAGGATCGTGCTGATGCTGTGCGACGCACCGATGACGCTGGCGTAGGACAGGTAGCGGAAGTCGCTCTGGACATGCCGGAAGACGACCCGGATCTTCTCCTGGGGATCGGTGACCCCCTGGGTCCATCCTGCGACAACCGGCTTGAGATCCGACAGACCCGACTTGATCGCGTCGTTGTAGTAGGCCGAGGCGTAGAGGGAAACGGACGGCCAGTCCACGAACATCTTGTCCTGCCGCCCCAGGGCCCAGGACGCCCGCCCGTACCACTGCGCCAGGACCATTTCCATGCGCGCGTTGGCATCGCGCTCCGGGGGCATCATCAATTCGTCCTTGTACCCGGGCAGGTTGCGGATTTCCTGCGTGTACAGATTCCCCTTCGATTTCCCCTCGCGCCATGGCGTGATCTGGGGCTTCTGATCCGCGGGGCAGAGACTGCACATGGAGACGTACCCCATGTCGCCGGGGAAGGCCTGCAGGACCCTAGATCTCAGGGTGAACTCCGGTCCCGCGAAGAACCAGGGATCGATGAAGATCACCGCGTTGTCGTGCCGGTCGTAGCGGTACTCCAGGATGGCGCCCTTTTCGACGGCCGGGAAATTGAAGACCCAGGCCGTTTCCTTGTTGCTGCCGATCTGGAAGAGCACTTTCTCGAAGATCTGATCCGGAAGGACCGGGACCACCGTGCCATCGGCCTTGACCGTGCGCGCCCGGATATTGCCGACGCGGGAGTACTTCCCGGCGCGAATCTGCACCTCACCGTATTCCTTGCCCCTGTCGTGGAGGATTTTCATCCGCTGGTAGAACTCGATGACGTTCACGGTGTCGGCGCCCTTGGGAACGACTTTCCCGGTGCGCTCCCTCATCAGGATGACCGCGTCGGCGTCGGGATCCTGGTCCACCCGCATCATGGCCCGCTCCTCGGCGGTGATTGCGGGCCAATCGCCGGCCACGGGCTCGTTCTTCTTCGCGGCCGTGGCGGGATCGGCCGGCGCGGCCAGGAAGAGCACCAGACCGATCGAACCCAGGACGGTCAGCCAACCCGGGCAGCGCGTGACACCTTGGACCATGGGACACCTCCGACGTTTGAAAGGCTATCGACGGACGAACGTTGCTGCTATTCTAGCGCCAGTTCTGTTCCGGCCGAACCGGCCGCCAGGAGGTTCATGCGCCACCGCTCGCGGTTCCTTCCATGCGGGGTCGTGCTGATCGTGGCCGGCTTCGCCTGGACCCCGGGTGCGCCGGCTCCGACGCCCGAACTGGCGGCCGGGCAGGATGCCCTCGTCCTCGAGGAATCGATGGAAGTCGAGATCGTTTCCGAGACTCGTGCCCTGGTCCGCTACACCAACCGCACCCAGGTCCTGACGGCCCGGGGCGTCGAGCAGTTCGACCAGGCCGTGGTCGGCTACAACCCCTCGATCATCGTGCGCGATCTGCGGGGCGCCGTGATCCAGCCGAACGGCAAGCGTGTGCCGGTCAAGAAGGACCACATTTTCGATCAAGCCTCGTTCGCATCGTTCGAGCTGTACGCCGACCGCCGGCAGCGCGTCCTGACGTTTACCGGCATCGTCCCGGGTGCGACGGTCGAGTATTCGTACGAGCTGGAGATCGGGTACCTGTTTTACCTGCCCGTTGTCTTCCTGTTGGAGATCTTGGTGCCGTCTCGCTCGTTGTCGGTCACGGTCCTGGCACCCGCGGCTTTCGCGCTGCGCTGCTG
>JANNTZ010000376.1:0-9328 GCA_031394595.1 Acidobacteriota bacterium | reverse complement strand
CATGCCGACCAGACCGGCGCTGCCGGTGAGGGCGATCTGGTCCGGTGTCAGGTGCCATTCGACCTTCAGTCGGGTCAAAACGAAGGACACCAGGCCGGTGTCCATCGAATCGAACATCCACCCCAGACCGCTGAGGATCAGCAGCCGGTAATGAAAGCGACTCAGGGGGAGGTTGTCGAGCCTGCCGGCGACCTGCATCGGCCAGGCTCCTGGATCAGACAGTGTCGGTGGTGGGCGGTGTCGGGCGCGCGGCGATTGGCGTGGGGAAGAGGATCGGCTCCCGGCGGCGGGCCGATTGCCCGGACGACGGGGCCTCGCCGCCGCCGGTCATGCCCGGGGCCGTACTGCTCGCCGGCGCCTCGGTCGGAGTGGCGACGGCCAGCAGGTCGGCGTTGAACAGGAACTTGATGCAGCGGATCAGCATGTCCCGCATCTGCCGCCGCTCGATGATGAAGTCGAGCATCCCATGATCGATCAGGAACTCGGACCGCTGGAACGACTCGGGAAGCTTCTCCCGGATCGTCTGCTCGATGACCCGCGGCCCGGCAAAGCCGATCAGGGCCCGCGGCTCGGCGATGTTCAGGTCGCCCAGCATGGCGTAGGAGGCGGTCACCCCGCCGGTGGTCGGATCGGTCAGGACCGAGAAATAGGGGACCCGCGCTTCGTGCAGTTTGCCGAGTGCGGCGCTGATCTTGGCCATCTGCATCAGCGACAGCGCCCCCTCCTGCATCCTGGCCCCCCCCGAGCAGGAGATGACGACCAGCGGGATCCGCTCTTCGAGGGCGCGTTCGATCGCCCGGGTGACTTTCTCGCCGACCGCCGACCCCATCGAACCGCCCATGAAGCCGTACTCCATCACCGCCACCATCACCTGCATCCCGCCCATCGTGCCGCGGGCGTTGATGACGGCGTCGTTGAGACCGGTTTTCTCGCGGTACTCCCGGAGGCGGTCCTTGTAAGGCTTGGTGTCGCGGAACTTCAGGGGGTCGATCGAATAGATGTCGGTGTCGACTTCCTGGTAGCGCCCCTCGTCGAACAGGTTGGTCAGCCGCTCGCGCGCCGAGATCCGGAAGTGGTAGTTGCACTTCGGGCAGACGCTGGCGTTCCGGATGACCTCCTTCTTATAGATGATTTCCTTGCACCCGCCGCACTTGACCCAGAGGCCCTCGGGGACCTGGATCCGCTTCTTCTCGACCGGCTGTTTCGGCTTGCGGGTCTTCTTGAACCAGGCGATTTCCATTGGTATGAGGCACTCCCGGTCAGCGGGGCAGGGCGTAATACCTGCGAATGATACGCCCCCCGGAAAGGGGGGTCAAGGCTGGGAGTCTTAGGCTCCTGGTCCTGGCGCCCTCGATCAGGATCGACGGCCAACCGGAAGAATCGCTGTCGGTTTCCCGGACAAAACAGCGCTATCGCCTGACCACTTCTCGAACCTTTCGGAACAACGCCATTGTTTTCATTGTCTTGTCAGTCGTGATACGCGGTTGGATGTCAGCATTTCGCCATGGCCCGTGTCCAGCGCCCACACATCCGACCCCGACGGTGAGACCGCCATAACCAGCCGTAGAGACTCGTGAGACTACGGTCAAATTGCTGAAAATAAGACAGTTCGCAAGCTGACCATCAGAACATTTCTCACCTTGGCTCCGGGGTTGCAGTAGCCATGGCCGAACTTGCCAAACCACTCGCGAGGGTGGGACGGAAAGCCGCGGGTCTCTTCGAGACTGCCGGGCCGCCAGCACGAAGGGTTCGTCGCGCTGCAGTCAGGAGGACTCATGCGGAACAACTGGTTCAGCTTTTCAGGAGGCTTCAAGTGGCTGACAGCCGCGTTCGTGGTCGTGGCCCTCCCTATGGGGTTGGCCCTGGCCCAGAACGGCGGCGGGCGTGCCCGGTTGGCGCCCGACCTGGTCAAGAAGGTCAAAGAGAGCAACCGCGACGACCGTGTAACGGTCGTTGCCACGCTTGGTAGTGACACCACCCCCGAGAAACTGACCGCCGACATCGAAGCGCTCGGCGGCCAAGTGAAGATGCACCTGCGCCATGTCCGGCAGGCAGTCCTGGAAATGCCGGCCGGGAACGTGGTGCTCCTGCAGGGTGTCGCCGGCCTGGACTACCTCACCCCCGACCGGCCGGTGCAGGCGCTGGCGAGCCACCTCGGCACGACCACGGGCGCCAGCCAGGTCTATCCGTCCGAGTACGGCACCACCATCGAGAGTCTGGTCAGCGGCTTCTACGGATACGACGGCAGAGGCGTTTCGGTGGCGGTGATCGACTCGGGCGTCGATGCCGATCACTTCGACCTGCGTGACGGCGGTACCCGCCGGACGATCGCGAACATCCGATTTGTCACCAGCGGATCGGGCTTCGACCCCTACGGCCACGGGACCTTCATCGCTGGCCTGGTCGCCGGCAGCGGCTACTCGTCCAAGCAGGTTGGTCTCGACTTCACCGGTGTCGCCCCGAAGGCCAACATCGTCAGCCTGCGCGTCCTGGACGAGTATGGGCGCGGGCAACTCAGCCATGTCATCGCGGCGGTGGACTGGACGATCGCCAACGGGCCGACCTTCAAGATCCGCGTCCTGAACCTGTCGCTGGCCGCCCCGCCGATCGATTCGTACCGGGACGACCCTCTCTGCCAGGCGATCGAACGGGCAAGCCGCGCCGGGCTGGTGGTCGTCGCGGCGGCGGGCAATTTCGGCATCGGCCCGGACGGCACCAAGGTCTACGGCGCCATCACCTCGCCGGGGAACTCGCCGGCGGCGATCACCGTCGGCGCGACCGACACCCGCGGTACCGACCCCCGGTCCGACGACACGGTGGCCCGCTATTCCTCGCGTGGCGCCACCCGGTCGCGCAGCATCGACCCGGTGACCGGTGCAATCGTTTACGACAACCTGGCGAAGCCGGACCTGGTTGCCCCGGGAACGCGGCTGATCTCGCTCGAGCGGGCCGACAGCACCATCATCAAGACCGTCCCGCAGCTCCACGTCAGCATGACGGGCGACGGCAACAACAAGAGCCGCTACATGTTCATGAGCGGCACCTCGATGTCGACCGGTGTCGTATCGGGAACCGTGGCGCTGATGCTGCAGGCCAATCCGTCCCTGACCCCGAACTTGGTCAAGGCGATCCTGATGTACAGCGCGCAGCGGATGAACGGCGCCGACCTGTTCGAGCAGGGGGCGGGCCAGCTGAACGTGGCGGGCGCCGTCCGCCTGGCGGCGGCCATCCGCAAGGACCTCCGCTGGCTGAAGGCTGGCGACCGGCTGGTGTCCAGCGGCGCCCTGCCGACGGCCGAGACCACCATCTCGTCCGAGAAATTCGTCTGGAGCCAGGGGCTGATCTGGAACTTTGGCTGGCTCTACGGCTCTTCGGTCCTGACGACGCAGCAGGAGGCGTACGCCCAGGGGCTGATCTGGAACTTCGGCTCTATCGACCGGAGCTCCCTGTCGTATTGGGGTGCTTCGGTGTCCTACCAGGACGGCCTGGCCTCGGACACACACGCCGTGTACGCCCAGGATAACCAGTGGAAGACGATCGTCTCCGACCACGGAACGGTCACCGGCACCGGGGTCATCTACTACGACGACCTCGCGGCCATGGGTGTCTCCTGGCGGGACAGCCTCATGACCGAGACTTTCTACAGCGTCGATTCCACCGGCCTGATCTGGGAGTACTCACGGTACAGCGGCGCGGGGTTGATCTGGAACTTCCAAGCCTTCGACGTCGGCCTCATCTGGAACCTGTACTCCTACCTCGGCTACACGAGCGGCTACGGTGCGTTCTAACATGGCCATGCGACGCAACGACTTCGTCGCCGGCATCTACATCGGCTCGCTCGTCGCCGCCGGCGGGTTGGCACTGGTCCTCAGCCTGCGGGAGACCTTCGCGGACGCCCGCGACTCCCGCGTCCTCGCCTGGGCCGGTCTGGCAGTCCTGACGCTCGCCCTCGGTCGTCTTGCCGTGCGGCTGCCGGTCCGGCAGTACCGAGTCAGCGTCTCGGACGTCTTCCTGTTTGCCTCGGCCGTTCTCTTCGGTCCGGCCTTGGCCACCATCAATGCGGCCCTCGACGGCTACGCCGCTTCGGCACGGACCGGCGGCACCTGGTACAAGCGGCTGTTCAACACCGCTTCCATGGCGTTGTCCATCAATCTATCGTCGCACCTGTTCGCCAGCACCAGTCCGTCGCACGGTCTGGCGGTACCCGGGCCGCATTCGGTCATCGACTACCTGCTGCCGCTCATGCTCATGGCAGTAGCGCAGTACGCCCTCAACACGACCTTCGTGGCGGTCGTCGTGATGTTGAAAGAAGGGGTCTCGTTCACGGCGGTCTGGCAGGACACCACTCCGTGGGCGGGCGGCGCCTACCTGTTCGGGGCCGCGGCTCTGGGTGCGGTCCTGTTGCTGGCGCGCGCGGCCGGGCCGATTGCGTTCCTGGCCCTTCTGCCGATGCCGGTCCTTCTCTACTTCACCTATCGCTCCTGGTTGGCGGGAGCAGCCAGTCGCAAAGGAGGATTCGCTCACTAAAACGACAGGCGGGACGGCTGGTGAGCTGACATCACGCAGCCGATTCTCCGGCCGGTCACGGGACCCCCGTGACCGGCCGGTTGCTTTTTGACCGGCAGGTTGAGGGGGCGGTGGCGCGGCTGACGCCCCCTGCCGCCGTCACTGTCCAGTCCTCCGTCTCGACCAGCCTCCCCCGGTACGAAGTCTGGACACGCGGCGGCGCCCCGCAAGTCGGGCCGGTCCAGGATCTTCGGGGAGGGGGGTGGTCCACGGCCCGGCTTGGTGTCGAATCGTTGGACACGCCGAGCCCGGACCAGTGCCAGGAAACAGGCGTCTTCAGCGGTTTTCAGCGTGGCATGGACGTTGCGATAGTAGAGACCCGACAGCCAATTTCAGTCTTCGGCCGGCACCCCCCCCGCCGGCCGCAGATAGAAGGCGGTTGGCGATGCGGACGGCCGGGCCGGCGCGAGACGACGGCCCGGCCGTCCAGCCATCTGACCCGGGGCGCAACATCCCGGTGGGAGCGGGAGGAGATCGAGTGCGAACCTGGTCGGGGAGCGGGCAGGTCCTGTTCACGACGGCGATCGCCGTCGGTATGCTGTTTTCCGGGGCGCTGGCGGCAACCGTATCGTTTCTGCTGGTCGGCGGTCTGGGCGGTACCTTCTACGTCGCTCTCGTCGCCATCGCGATGCTGGGCCTGCTCGTGGTGATCCTCTACCGCGACCAGGCCGCCGATCACGAAGGACGCGTGGACCAGCTGATGCGTGTCCATGTGGCGACCATCGAAGCGCTGGCCCTGGCGATCGATGCCAAGGATCCCCACACCCGGGGCCGGCCCCGGCGGGTGCAGGCCTGTGCCCTGGAGCTGGCCCGCCGGCTGCGGATCCCCGACCGGGAGATCGAGGCACTGAGGGCGGCGGCACTGCTGCACGACATCGGCAAGCTCGCGATCCCGGATCACCTGCTCCACAAGCCGGGGCGCCTGACCCAGCTCGAGTATCAGAAGGTCAAAGTCCATCCCTCGGTGGCGGCGGAGATATTGGCAAACGTCGAGTTCCCGTGGCCGGTCCTGCCCGCGGTGCGGCACCATCACGAACGTTGGGACGGATCGGGCTACCCCGACGGTCTGAAGGGGGAGCGGATCCCGATCGCGGCCCGCGTACTCGCGGTTGCCGACGTCTTCGAGGCCCTGACCAGCGAGCGGGCCTACCGTCATCGCAAGTCGTCCGAGGAGGCCTGCGCGCTCATCGAGGCCTGGTCCGAGATCCACTTCGACCCGGAGGTGGTCCGGGCGCTGCGGGCGCATCTGCCGGCGATCGTCGCGGCGGTTGAGAAGGCGGCCGCGGATCCGGGACCGGATGTTCGCGGCCACGGGGTCCCCGGCCGCGGCTCTCCCGATCCCGCTGGCTTCGGGGAGGCGCTCCACCTGGGGGTGCAGGTGGCGCTGCGTTCCGTCGGCCGGCTAGAGGGAGCACGGCAGGCCTCAGCTGAAACAGACGGGACTGCAGGGCCCGCGGGTCGGGCGCCCGGCGGAGATACTGCCGGGGGTCCGGAGGGTCCGATCTGGCTCGAGCGCGACAGCGACGGATCGGTCATCGGCCGTCGGGCGGCAGCCTTCAGCGACATCTCCTCCGCGCACCGCGAGGTCTACGCCCTGTACGAGATCGCCCAGACCCTGGGCGCGTCGCTGCGGCTTGCCGAGGTCCTCGAACTGGTGGTCCACAAGATCGGCCAGGTGATCCCGTATCACACCTGCGTCTTCTATCTGCTCGAGGACGGCAAGACGTCACTCTCCGGAAGGGTGGCGGTCGGCCCGGACGCCGAGACGCTGCGCGGCCGATCGATGCCGGTCGGCGACGGGATCACCGGCTGGGCGGCGGCCCAGAAGGCGAGCCGTTTCTCCGAGCAGCCGGAACTCGACCTGCAGGGAACGAGCGTCGACCCGGCGCAGTACTCGTCGGTCGCGGCCTTCCCCCTGGTGCACGAGGGACGGGTCCTCGGTGTGATCACCCTGTACTTCCCGAAGGGGGTGCCCTGTCTCGACGACCACGTCCGGATGATGGACATCATCGCCCGGCTGACCGCGAGCGCCGTGCACAACAGCACGGTCTTCGCCGAAACCCAGGAGTCGGCACTGACCGACGCCCTGACCAATCTGCCGAACAGCCGCTACCTGAGACAGGTATTCGAGCAGGAGAAAGTGCGCAGCCAGCATGCCGGCCAGCCGATGGCGATGCTCGAGCTCGACTTGGACGACTTCAAGTCGGTGAACGACCGGCACGGTCACCATGCGGGCGACCGGTACCTGTCCGAAATCAGCCGCGTCCTGCGGGGCCACCTCCGCGAGCGCGATGTCGTGGTGCGGCTGTCGGGAGACGAGTTCGCGGCCATCTTGCCGCTCACCGGGTTCGCGTCGGCCGCGGTGTTGGTGGAGCGGCTGCAGCAGGCGGTCGAAACCTACGCGATGCGTCTCGAGGAGGGTGGCACGGTGCGCGGCGGGATCTCGGCCGGCATCGCCCTCTACCCGCACGATGCCGAGAACTTCGATGACCTGCTGGTGAAGGCCGACCTGAACATGTACCAGAACAAGGCGGTGCGCAAGAACCAGAAGCTCGACTCCCCTCCCAACATCGTCCCTTTCCCGGTCAAGACACCCCGCTCGAAGGCCTAGAAGCCTGCCCGGACACCTTCAACGATACCTGGGTGTAGAATCCGCCGCGCGATGACCCGATTCGGTCGGCTCTCGATCCTCCTGTGGCTGTGCCTTGTCCTGCAGGCGCCGGCCCAGGCCCTGCCGAATCGATCCGCGGTCCTGTTCATTGCCGACGGTCTCGGGCCGGCGTACGTCACCGCCACGCGGCTGGCCCGTGGCGTGGAGAACAAGGCCCTGCACCTCGACGCCATGCCGTACACCGCGATCGTGAAGACCGGTGCGGCCGACAGCCCGGTCACCGATTCCGCGGCGGCCGCCACGGCGATGGCTTGCGGCCGCAAGACCGACAACGGGGTCCTGGGACAGGACGCGACGGCGGTGTACGGGAAGAGTGCCGGCCGGACACTGGAGTCGATCGCCACCAGGGCGGGGCGACGCGGGCTGGGGGTCGGCATCGTCACGACGACACGCGTGACGCACGCCACTCCGGCGGCGTTCTACGCCTCCCATCACGACCGCGACCGCGAGGAGGAGATCGCCCGACAGGCGCTGGCGGCGGACCTCGATCTGCTTCTAGGCGGTGGGCGCGCGACATTCCGCAAGGCGTTGAGTGTTGGCGAGTCCGATCTGGGGAAGGCGGTCCTCGATCGCGGCTGGCGGCTGGCCACCGGCTTCGACGGACTTCAGGTCGCTGCCGGCACGGAGGATCGCGTGCTGGGGCTGTTCTCCGAGAGCCACCTGCCGTACGAGCCGGAGCGCCGCAAGATGGCGGTCGAAGCGGCCGGCCCCGCCGGCGCTCGCGGATCCGCCGCCGGCGCACCCGGATCCTCCGCAGTCCCATCGCTCGCCGAGATGACCGTCTGGGCGATCGATCGGCTGAAGCAGGGCGGCCGTCCGTTCCTGCTGGTGGTCGAGGGAGGGCGCCCGGACCACGCCGGGCACGAGAACTGGGCGCTGACCCTGCTGGACGAGGTGGCGGCGTTCGACGACGCGGTCGGTGCGGCCCTGGCGCGGCTCGATCCGGCGACCACGATGGTCCTGGCCACCGGTGACCACGAGACCGGGGGCCTCGCGATCAGCAGCGATCCCGGGGGCGGGAGCGGTCCCCGATCGGCGGACATCCCGGCGGGGCACGTTCGGGCGGCTCCCGACGCCATCCTGACCTTCGCGACCGGACCCGGCACGCGACAGCGGGCCGGTCGTGCGCCTCATGGAGCCGGCGATCTGGCACCCTCCACGATCCACGAGGATCACGCCAGCCACACGGCGGTCGATGTGCCGCTCTACGCCTGGGGCGCGGGCGCCGAACAGGTCCACGGCACCCTGGAGAACACCGCGATCTACTTTCTCCTCCGGGGACACTTCGAGGAGAAACCGCCCGCCCGTGAGACACTGACCCGGCCCGGATCCTAGGATCGCCCGCGGGCGCGGAACTTCCCGGTTCCGGGGTCGAATTCCAAACGGTCTCGATGCGTCCGCCACCACCGGTCCGCCGCCTCCAGGGCGCTGGAGAACTCTGCCGCGCCGGGATCGGCGGGCGGTGTCGCCTCGAACCCGGTCAGCCGGATGAAGCTGGTGATCGCCTCGAGTCGAGTCAGCGGCGCGCTGCCACTGCGGGCGAGACCGAGGATCGCCTCGAGGCCATCGGGGTCGCCGAGCTGCGCGACCGCCTCGCCGATACGCAGCCGGACCCACTCGTCCTCGTCGCTGTTCCGGAGCGCATGCTTGAGGGCCGGCAGCGCGGATCCGCTGCCGGACTCGCCGATGTGAACTGCCGCGGCTTCGCGGACCGACGCCGCCTGGTCGTGCAGGGCCTCCACCAGGTCGGGCAGGATGCGCGGGTCGCGGGTGCGGGCGATCTCGTGGACGGCCCGCACCCGGACGTTCTCGTGCGTGTCGCGCAGGGCGGCGCGCAGTTCTTCCAGCCCCCCTCCCATCTCGTGCTCGGCCGCGGCCTCCCGGTGCGCATGGCCCTGCGTTTCCGGGCCGGCGGCCCCGGCCTGTCCCGTGGATCCCGGTCCGAAAGCCGGCAGCGTGGGCGACAGCAGCGTCAAGGCCCAGCTTCCCAGCACCAGCAGCGCGGCCGCCCCGGCGGTCAGCGCCAGACCGCGGTACGGGTGCCGACCGCGCACGACGGCGCGGGAGATGCCGCCCAGGACCAGGGTCGCG
>JANNTZ010000373.1:0-3965 GCA_031394595.1 Acidobacteriota bacterium | reverse complement strand
GCGGGCCGCGGCGCGGCGCCGCTCCGCGCTCGCTCGCGAGGGCCACGAGACGCCCATCCGGCGCGCCTGGCGCGGCTCGAGGTCGCTGCGCCGCGCTGCGGCCCGCCACCCGCCCCCACGACAATTCCGGAGGCCGGGCTGGTCTTCGCGGGAGGCTGTACCGGGGTCGGCAGGCTGAGACGCCGCACCCTGTGTTCGCCGGGTCGTGTGAGACCTCGCGACCGGGGCCCCGCCGCGCGCTTCACAGCGCGGTGGGCGGGCGCGAGGCGAAGCGAGGGGAGGCGCCGCAAAGCGACGCCGGACCCGTGCCCGGCGGACGCAGGGTCGGCGTCGCATCCCGGGGGAGTGTCAGGTTGCCTGGCGGAGGAGCAGGACGAGGAGCGCTTTCTGGGCGTGCAGGCGGTTCGCCGCCTGCTGGAAGACCGCCGAGGCGGGCGACTCGATCACCTCTTCGGTCACCTCCTCGCCACGATGGGCCGGCAGGCAATGGAGGAAGATCGCCCCGGCGGCGGCGCGGCTCATGAGGTCCCTGCTGACCTGGTAGGGCCGGAAGACTTTGACCCGCCCGGCATGCTCCGCCTCCTGTCCCATCGAGGCCCAGGTGTCGGTGTACAGCACGTCGGCGCCGGCCACGGCGGCGGCGATGTCGGCCCCCGTTTCGATCGACCCGCCGTGGGCCCGGGCATCTTCGCGGGCCTGGGCGACCACGCCCGGATCGGGGGCGTAATCGGGCGGCGTCGCCACCCGGACATGCACCCCGAGGCGGGCCCCGGTCAGCATCAGGGAGTGGGCGACATTGTTGCCATCGCCGACGTAGGCCAGACGGATTCCGGCGATCCGGCCGTGACGCTCGCGGACCGTCAGGTAATCGGCCAGCGCCTGGCACGGATGCAGGTGGTCGGACAGGCCGTTGATGACCGGCACGGTCGCGTGGTGCGCCAGTTCGGCGATCGCCTCCTGCGAAAAGGTCCGGGCCATGATGCCGTCCACCATGCCGGAAAGCGTCCGGGCGACATCGGCGACGCTCTCGCGATTTCCCATCGCCACCGACTGCCAGAGATCGATGGCGTGTCCTCCGAGCTGGGTCATCCCGGCCTCGAACGAGACCCGGGTCCGGAGCGACGGCTTCTCGAAAATCAGCGCCAGGGTCCGGTGCGCCAGCGCCGCGCGCCAGCGGTCCGGGTCGGCCTTGATGCGGACCGCCAGGTCGAGGATCTCCTCCAGATCGTCCCGCGACAGATCGCGGTCGGTGACCAGATCGCGTGCGTTCATCGTGCCCGTCCTTCCTTGCGACTTCCCGCGTTGAGCCGTCTTCCGGTCGCGCCCCGCCGGGCGGCGCGATCGGCCACCAGACGCGTCCCGGCCCGTCCCCGGACCGCCTGACTCAGGCGCGCCGCCGAAGTGATCAGCACCTCCCGGCCGGTCGTCTCGACGAACTCGATCGCCGCCCGGACCTTCGGCCCCATGCTCCCCTCGGGGAACTGGCCGTCGGCCTCGTGGACGCGCGCCTCCGCCGTCGTCAGCCGCGTCACCCGCGTCTGGCGCGGCGTCCCGTAGTCGAGGAACACCGCATCCACGCCGGTCAGGATGACGAACAGGTCGGCTTTCAGGCGGATGGCGATCAGCCCGGCCGTGTAGTCCTTGTCGATCACCGCCTCGACGCCACGCAAGTCGCCGCGTCCGGCGCGGTACACCGGGATGCCTCCCCCGCCGCCGGCAATCACCACGTGACCGGAGGCGGCAGCGTGCCGGATCGCCTCGATCTGGATCACTTCCAGCGGGCGGGGGGACGGCACCACCTTGCGCCAGCCGCGACCGGCGTCCTCCATCATGGTCCAACCCTGTTTGTGGATCAGGTCCTCGGCCCGGAACCGCGGGTAGAACGGCCCGATCGGCTTGGTCGGCCGCCGGAAGCCGGGATCGTTCTGGTCCACGACCACCTCGGTGACCAGCGTGACCACGGAACGGCCGCGCAACCCGATCCGGCGCATCTCGTTGATCAGGGCGATCTCCAGCATGTACCCGATGCTCCCCTCCGAGGCCGCCACACAGACATCGAGCGACAGCGGCGGCACCTTGGTGACCGCCTCCTCGACCTGGATCAGGATGTTGCCGACCTGGGGACCGTTGCCGTGCACCAGGACCAGGGCGTCACCCCGGCGGATCACCGGCAGCAGGGCGCGGGCCGTGGCACGCGCGTTGTCGAGTTGCTCCCACTGCGTCCCTTCCTGGTCGCTGCGAATCAGGGCGTTGCCGCCGAACGCCACGACGGCGATCCGCCGGCGGGCCATCAGGGGAGGCCCGCGAGCACGTCGTCGAGGTCCGGCTTGCCGATCTCCTGGAGTTCGTAGGAGACCCGCAGCGCCGGCCGATCGAACTTGATGGTGCGGCGGAGATCGATCGGCGTGGCGATGAGCACCAGGTCGCAGTCCACCTTTTCGATCGTCTGGCGCAGGTCCTTCATCTGCTTGTCGCCGTAACCGACCGCCGGCAGCAGGGTCCCGATGCCGGGATACTTCTGGAAGGTCTTGGCGATCGATCCGACGGCGAACGGCCGCGGGTCAACGAGCGACGCCGCCCCGAACCGCTGCGCCGCGATGACCCCGGCACCATAGACCATCCCGCCGTGCGTCAGCGTCGGGCCGTCCTCCACCACCAGCACCCGCTTGCCGCGGATCGCCGCCGGGTCCTCGACGGTCACCGGCGAGGCGGCCTCGATCACCGTGGCGCGCGGGTTGTAGAGGGCGATGTTCGCCTTGATCTGCTCGATCCCCTTCTGGTCGGCGGTGTCCACCTTGTTGATCACGATGCAGGTCGCCCGCCGGAAGTTGGCCTCACCGGGGTGGTACAGGATCTCGTGACCCGGGCGATGGGGATCGACCACCACGATCTCGATGTCCGGCCACACCAGCGGCAGGTCGTTGTTGCCGCCATCCCAGACGATGACGTCCGCCTCGCGTTCCGCCTCCGCCACGATGGCGGCGTAGTCGACACCGGCGTAGACGATGGTCCCGTTCTTGATGTGCGGTTCGTATTCCTCGCGCTCCTCGATGGTGCATTCGTGTTTGTCGAGGTCCTCGAGGGTGGCGAAACGCTGGACCCGCTGCTTGACCAGGTCGCCGTACGGCATCGGGTGACGGATGGCGACCACCTTGAGACCACGGTCCATGAGCTTGCGGCAGACCCGGCGGGTCGTCTGGCTCTTGCCCGCCCCCGTGCGCACGGCGCAGACCGACACCACCGGCTTGCTGCTTTTGACCGCCGTGGCGTTGAACCCCAGGAGGGTGAAATCGGCCCCCGCCGCGATCACCTGCGAGCCCTTGTGCATCACGTACTCGTGCGACACGTCGGAGTAGGCGAACACCACCTCGTCGACCTTGAGGCGTGGAATCAGATCGGAGGTTTCATCCTCCTCGTAGATCGGGATGCCGTCCGGATAACCCTTCCCCGCCAGGGCCGCCGGGTAGCGGCGATCGGAGATGTTGGGGATCTGCGTGGCGGTGAACCCGACCACTTCGAAGGCCGGGTTGTCCCGGTAGACGACGTTGAAGTTGTGGAAGTCGCGCCCGGCGGCTCCCATGATCAGGACACGACGCGCTGGCATAAGGCCTCGTCTGGGCTTCGGGCGGTTCCGGTTCAGGTGGCTCTGCGGGCCCGTGGCAATCCGGGGTCACTCCACAGCGGATGAGGCACGTGGAAACGGCGCCACTATAGGAGGATCGGCCGCGGCTGTCAAACAGCCGGAACCCGCCAAGCGTCGCGGCCATGGGCCACCCAGTGAGCCCGACTCTGGGTGGTTGAGCCCGGACGCAGGTGGCGGGCCGCAGCGCGGCGCAGCGACCTCGAGCCGCGCCATGCGCGCTGGATGGGCGCCCCGAGGCCCGCGCGTGCGAGCGCGGAGCGCCGACGCGCCGCGTCCCGCCACCGGCGCCCGGGACTGACACAGGCGCCGGCCGGATTGACGC
>JANNTZ010000286.1:0-12219 GCA_031394595.1 Acidobacteriota bacterium | reverse complement strand
GTCCTGGCGCGTGGCGGCGGTTCGATCGAGGACCTCTGGGCCTTCAACGAGGAGATCGTGGCGCGGGCGATCGTGGCGTCGGAGATTCCGGTGGTGTCCGCGGTGGGGCACGAGGTCGACGTGACGATCGC
Source organism: Acidobacteriota bacterium (assembly GCA_031394595.1). Classification (GTDB taxonomy): domain Bacteria; phylum Acidobacteriota; class Polarisedimenticolia; order Gp22-AA2; family Gp22-AA2; genus JANNTZ01. Next base: position 12,088 of record JANNTZ010000286.1, on the reverse strand, counting down.
CGACCTGGTGGCCGACCTGCGCGCCCCGACCCCGAGCGCCGCCGCCGAGATGATTGTCCGATCGCGCGCCGAGTTCCTGGAGACGATCGCGACGCTGCGCCGACGCCTGGACGGAGCCGCCGCGCTGGCCGTCGCACGACGGCGCCACGCCCTGGAGGCCGCCGGCGCGGCGCACGCCCTTGAAATCGTCCGCGGCCGTTGGCGCGAGGCGGCCCTGCGCCTCGACGAACGGGCGGGGCGCCTTCGTGCCCTCACCGACCGCCGGACCGTGGCCGCGCGTCACGCCCTGCGAATCCTCTCGGAGAGGATGACGCCGCGCCGGCTCGCCGAACGGGTGGCGGCCAGGCGCGAGCGGCTGATGGCGATCCGGCGGATGACCGAGACGGCAATCGCGACCCGTCTCCTGGGCGCTCGATCCGGCGCCGCGCGCGCGGCAGGGCGGCTCGAGGCGCTTTCGCCGCTGGCGGTCCTGGCGCGGGGGTACGCGATCTGCCGGGAGGTCGCGACCGGCGCGATTCTCAAGGAGGCCACGGCGGTCATGCCGGGCGAGACAGTCCGGGTCAGACTGCACCGTGGCGGGCTTCTCTGCGCAATCATGGAGGTGGAGGATGGCGGGCGGACGCAGGACGGGTAAGGACAAGGAACCGGCCTTCGAAGACGCGCTCCGACGGCTCGAGACCATCGTCGAGCGCCTGGAGTCCGGTGACCTGCCCCTGGAAGAGTCGTTGCGCCTCTTCGAGGAAGGCGTCGGTCTGACCCGGCTGTGCGCCGGCAGGCTGGACGAGGCCCAGCGCCGGATCGAGATGCTGACCAAGACCGAGGATGGACTGAAACTGCTGCCGTTCGAAGACGACGACCGGGACGAAGGCGGCAAAGACGGGACCGACCGGTGAGCGCAAGCCGCACCGCGGCGGCCGACGTCCGCCGCGTCGACCGGACGATCCGCGCCGTGCTGCCGCGCGATCGGTCGGTGCCGATCACCGTGCGCCGCGCCATGGTCTACTCCCTGTTCCCGGGTGGCAAGCGGCTGCGGCCGCTCCTGGCGATCGCCGCCTGCCGCGCCTGCGGCGGGCGGGTCGGCGACGTTCTTCCGGCTGCCGCCGCCATCGAGATGGTCCACACGTACTCCCTCATCCACGACGACCTTCCGGCCCTGGACGACGACGACCTGCGTCGTGGCCGGGCCACCAGTCACCGGGTCTTCGGGGAGGCGATGGCGATCCTCGCCGGCGATGCCCTGCTGACCCACGCCTTCGAGGTGGCCGCCACCCATCCCGCCCGGGCCGTCCTGGAGGGGCGCCGGCTGCGTGCCATCCAGGTCCTGGCACGGGCCGCCGGGGTGGGGGGGATGATCGCCGGTCAGGTCATGGACCTGGAAACCGAGGGGCGCCCCTACTCCTACGCCCGGTTGCAGGGGATCCACCGCGGCAAGACCGGGGCGCTGATCAGCGCCTCGGTGCAGATCGGCGGGATCATGGCCGGCGCTCCCCCGCCCGTCCTGCGGGCGTTGGCGCGGTACGGCGACGGCATCGGGCTGGCGTTCCAGATCATCGACGATATCCTCGACCTCGAGGGAACGGTCGAGCGCCTCGGGAAACGGACCGGCAAGGACGCCCGGGCGCGCAAGGCGACGTTTCCCGCCCTGCTCGGCCTGGAGGCTTCCCGCCGTCGCGCCCGGCGGGCGGTCGAGGAGGCGGTGCGGGCTTTGGCGCCGCTGGGCCGCCGCCGGAAGCCGCTGGCGGAGATCGCCACCTTTGTTCTCAGCCGGGTGAGCTGAGGCGGTGACCGCCGGTGGCATCCGAGCCGGGAAACGGAAGGAGCGACTCGATCGGGTCATGGTCGATCGCGGGCTGGCGCGGAGCCGCGAGCGGGCCCAGGCGCTGGTGATGGCGGGACGCGTCCGGGTCGATGGCCGGCCGGCGGCGAAGCCGGGACAGATGGTCTCCGCCGATGCGGTCCTCGACGTCCAGGTGCCCGATCATCCGTACGTCGGCCGCGGCGGGCTGAAGCTGGCCGGGGCGCTGGATCGTTTCGGACTGGAGGTCACGGGAGTGGTGGCGATCGACATCGGGGCGTCCACCGGAGGGTTCACCGACTGCCTCCTGCGACGCGGGGCGGCGCGGGTGTACGCTCTCGACGTCGGGACGGGTCAGATCGACTGGTCGCTCCGCAGCGATTCCCGCGTCGTGGTCCTGGACGGGATCAACGCGCGCTACTTGAAGCCGGGCGACCTGCCGGAGCCGGTCGGGCTGGCAACGGTGGACGTGAGCTTCATCTCGCTTCGCCTGATCCTGCCCGTCCTGCCGCCCCTGCTGGCCCCGGCGGCGGAGGTGTTGGCTCTGGTCAAGCCGCAATTCGAGGTGGGTCGCGAGGATGTCGGCCCCGGCGGGATCGTGAGCGATCCGCGCCTGCACCGGTCGGCCCTCGCCACGGTTGCCAGCGCCGCGCTGGGCTGCGGCTTCGGCCTCCGGGGCGCCTGCCCCTCCCCCATCCGGGGAGCGGAAGGCAACCGTGAGTTCTTCCTGCGCCTGTCGCCCGGGGATCCCACCACCCCCGGCGGGCTCGAAGATTTTCTGGGAGGTATCGTCGATGAAGGACGAGATGCTGAAAGCGCCGATTGAGTCGGTCGCCATCGTGGCGAAGCCGGTGGCTGCGGCCCGGTCCGCCGCCCGCCGGCTGGCGCGGCACCTCGAGTCGCACCGGGCGACGATCACCTTCGATCCGGCGACCGCCCGCGCCATCGGCCGTCGCAAAGACGGCCGGGAGCCAGGGCGCGGGAAGCCGGCCGACCTCTACATCGTCCTGGGGGGCGACGGCACCATTCTGGGAGTGGCCCGCGCCATCGGTCGCAACCCGCGGCCGATTCTGGGAATCAACCTGGGTGGGCTGGGGTTCCTGACCGAGGCCGGCCTGGAAGACGCCCCGGCCGTCCTGGACGAGATCTTCGCCGGCCACGGCACTCTCGAGCGCCGCCTGGCCCTCGACGTGACGGTGATCCGCTCGGGCCGGGTGACCCTGCGCCAGTCGGTCCTCAATGATGTCGTGATCACCAAGAGCGCGCTCGCCCGGATCCTCGACCTCGGTGTGTCCATCGATCGCCAGTTCGTGACCACCTATCGCGCCGACGGTCTGATCGTCGCCACCCCGACCGGTTCGACCGCCTACTCGCTGTCGGCGGGCGGCCCGATCATCCACCCGATCATGGCGGCGCTGGTGATCGCGCCGATCTGCCCGCACACCCTGAGCCTGCGGCCGCTGGTGGTCCCGGACAGCTCGCGGCTCGAGATCACCTTGCGCACGGACGAGTCGGAGGTCTACCTGACTCTCGACGGCCAGGTGGGACTGCCGCTCAAAGCGCGGGACCGAGTGCGGGTCAGCCGGAGCGCCCGGCCGGTCCTGATGGTCCGCGCCAGGCGCACGACCTATTTCGACGTCCTGCGCCGCAAGCTGCACTGGGGACAGCGCTGAACTGTGGGGCGGTCTCTACGGGCCCGCGGTTCGCGGCGGGGCCGGGTTGCTGAGCAGCACCGCCACCCCGTACTTCGCGACCATCGCCTGGTCAATCTCGGCGGGAGTCTTCTTCTGGTCCACCTGATCCTGGACATGCTGCTTCATGTCGATCGAACCCGGGGTCCGCGTGCAGGTGCAGACGCTGAGCGGATCGTTGCAGCCGCAGATGCAGCGGTAACGCTCGGCGGCGATCTGCCCCTCGGGTGACAGGTTCACGGTCGCGGCGCTGATCGCAGTCCCCGCCGCACCCGCCTCCTCCCCCTGGGCCGGCGGCGCCTCCGATGCGGGCGTCGGGACGTTTCCGCGCTGCCGGTAGACCGCGAAGGCCACCAGCCCCACGAGGATGACCACCCCCGCCACCACGCCGAGGTTCACCGAACGCGGCTGGTCGGCGGCGGGCCCCGGCGGCGTTGCGTGGGACGATCGATCATCGTGCTGATCTTCGTCTGTCATGGCGGCGCATTATAGCAGACCGGCCGCGGGCCATCAGGCTGTGGCATCATAGGCGGACCGTTCGGGCGTCCGGGAGGACGGCCAGGGAGCGGGCGGGCGGAGGGACGAATCATGATTGACCGGTTCAAGACCGATCTGAAGGAGGCGATGCGCAGGAGTGACACGGTGGCGATGGCGACGCTTCGCCTGCTCATCTCCCAGTCCCAGTACGCCCGCATCGAGGCGAAGCGCGATCTGAAGGACGACGACTACATGGCGATCCTGCAACGCGCCGTCAAGACCCGCCGCGAGGCGATCGAACAGTACGAGAAAGGGAACCGCCTCGACCTCGCCGAGAAGGAACGCGCCGAGATCGCTTTCGTCGAGCGCTACCTGCCGGCCGCCATGGAACCGGAGGAGATGGCGCGGGCGGTGGATGCCCTGCTGGGAGAACTCGGCATCACCCGCAAGCAGGACCTCGGTCGCGCCATGAAGGAATTCATGGCACGGCATCGCGGACGGGTGGACGGCAAGGCGGTCAACGCCCTGATCGCCGCGCGGCTGCAGTAGGCGCGGCGGCCGGTGTCGCCGCGCACCGCGATTGCCACCGGCTGGGCCGGGCTGGCGCTGCTGATCCTGGCGCTCAATCTCACCCCGATCTCCAACAACGACATCTTCCTGCACCTCACGACCGGTCGACTGGTGATCGAGACCGGCCTGGTGCCGCGGCTGGACGACTACTCGGCCACCGCGGCCGGACGGCCGTACATCGCGCACGAGTGGCTGGCGGCGGTGATCTTCCGAATCGTGGAGCGTTCGGGCGGACTCGACGCGCTCATTGTCTTCAAGATCCTTGTCATGCTGGCCACCGGTGCCCTGCTGTACCTTGCCGGACGCCGTCTGGGGGCGTCGCCCGGCATCGCCTTGGCCTGCCTGGGACCGGTGATGGTCCTCGCGGCGGCGCGCTGTCTCGAGCGGCCGCACATCCTGTCCTGGCTCCTGACCGCCCTCTTCGTGCTGCTCCTGGCGCGCCGGCGGGCCGGCGCCGCGGCTTCGGCGTCGGTCTTCGTCGGCCTGCAGATCCTCTGGGCCAACCTTCACGGCGGCTTTGTCCTCGGCCCCGCCCTCGTCGGGCTGGCCGCCGGCGGCGCCTTCCTGGACGCCCATCTCGAGAAGCGCGCCGACTCCCGGCGCGAGGGCGCGCGCCTCGCCGGGATTGCAGGGGTTCTCGTCGCCGCCTGCCTCGTGAACCCGTACGGTGCACAGCTCCTGCGCTTTCCCTTCGCCCTGGCCGGCAGCCGGTTCATGACCCGGATCTACGAATGGCAGCCGACGATCGACAGCCGGTTCGCCGGCACCTACATGGCGCGCTGGTACTGGGCCTGGGTGATCTGCGGCACAGTGGCGTTTGCCGGCGCGATCGCGGCCCGCCGGTGGCACGGCCGCGCCCTGCCGGGTGGCAGCTTCCCCGTCCTGCTGTTCGCCGCCCTGTTCGTCCTGTCATTGCAGATGAACCGGAATGTCACCGATTTCGCTCTGGCGACCGTGCCCGGCGTGGCGATGGCGATCGCCTCGATCGGCCGCAGCGGGTGGCGTGGCAGACCTGCCAGCGCGGACGCGGCGCGCCCGGGTCTGCTGATCGCGCTGGGGGGGGGGTTCGTCCTCGCCGCCGGCTGGTTCGCGTCCCACGGCTACGCCTATTCACCGTCGCTGCGCCGCCCCTTCGGTGTCGGAGTGGCCGACAACATCCCGGTCGCGGCGGCCGATTTCCTGGAACACCACGGTGTGCGCGGCAATCTCTTCAACAGTTACGCCGCGGGGGCCTACCTTGTGTATCGGCTCTACCCCGGTGTCCGCGTGGCGATGGACTCGCGGAACGATGTCTACGGCGAGACGCTGTATGCGGAATACCGGCGCGCTCTCGAGGAGCCGGACGCCCTCGAGGCGCTCCTGACCCGGATCGACGCGCGGGCGATCGTCCTGGAGTGGACCCGCGAAGGGGCGGCGCAGACCGCGGCCGCGGTGCACGCGATCGATCACTGGGTGGTCGTGCACTTCGACGACACCGCGATCGTCTATCTCAGGACGGACGGCCCGCTGGCGGCCCTGGCGGCGCGTGACGGTTTCGCGCATCTCGACCCCGCCCGCTGGCGCCCCGGCCACATCGCCGCCGGGGAGACCGCCGCGATGCTGGAGGAAACCGCGCGTGCCGTCGATCGCTCCCCTTCGTTCGTGGCGCGCGTCATGCGCGCCGACGCCCTGATCGCCTCGGGACAGAGGCGCGAAGCACTCGACCTGGACGCGGATCTCTTCGCCGAGGACCCTCCGCTTCCCCACCTACACGCCTGTCTCGGTCTGATCCGCCTCATGGCCGGGGACCGGGAGGGAGCAGCCGCCCGCTTCCGGCGAGCGCTCGAACTCCGTCCGGATTTCGGGCTGGCGGTGGAGGGTCTGCGGGAGGCGACCGGCGGCGAGGGCCGCTGAGGCCCCCCCTTCTACGAGGGGTCGAAAATCTCCGCCGGGGTGCGGACCGTGACCGGCCCGAGAATGGAAAGCGGCTCGCGCAGCATCTGTGCCGGGCCGACGACGACGATCGCCAGGTTCTCGTCGGCGAACACCCGGGCGGCGCCCTTCTTCACAGCTTCCACCCCGGTCCCCTTGACCTTCGCCGGATAGCCGGGAATGGCGTCGGCGCCGAGGCCGAAGAACTCGGCGCTCAGGACCTCGCCGGCAAGATCCTCCGGGCTCTCGATGCGGAGGGGATATTGCCCCGCCATGTAGGCGCGGGTCTTCTCCAGCGCCCCTTCCGGCCAGTCCCCGGCCCGCGCCTTCCGCACCTGGTCCAGGGTCAGCTGGATCGTTTCGAGGACCGTTTCATTCTTGGTGAAGGTCGATATTCCCCAGATCCCGGGGGCGCGACGCCCCGACAACCAGCTTCGGATCGAGTAGGTCAGGCCGCGTTTGACCCTGATCTCCTCGTTGAGGATCGAAGTGAAGCTGCCTCCGAGCAACCCGTTCGCCACCTCTGCGGCAACCCAATCAGGGTCGTTCCGGCGCAGGCCGACCTGACCCAGCCTGATCTGGCTCTGGGTCGCTTCGGGCCGATCCACCAGCACCACCTGGCGTCCGCGGACCGGCACCGGGTCGGCGATCTTCGGCTCGCCGGGACCGCGCCGCTTCCAGGCTCCGAAGTGCCGCTCCGCTCCGGGCAGCGCCTGCGACGCCTGGATGTCGCCGGAGATCACCAGCAGGGCGTTGTGGGGCGAGTAGCGCGCCTCGTGAAAAGCGGCCAGGTCGGCCCGGGTGATCGCGCCGATCGACCGCCGCGTTCCCTCCGGAGGTCGGCCGTACGGGTGGCCCGCGAACACGGTCCGCGACAGCGCCGCCGAAGCGATCGCCGCCGGCTCATCGAGCGCCCCCTGGATCTCGGCGAGCAGCAGGCGTTTCTCCCGGGCCACCTCCTCCTCGCGAAAGGCCGGGTTGAGGACCATGTCTGCGAACAGGTTGAAGGCGATCTCCAGGTCGCGGGTCGCGAACTCCGCGCCGATCGAGGTCGCATCGTGGCTGGCCCCGGCGCCGATGACCCCCCCGACGAACTCGGTCTCCTCGGCAAACTGCTGGGCCGTCCGGCCGCGGGTCCCGCGCTTCAGCAGCCGCGCGGTGAGGGACGCCGCCCCTTCCTTGCCCGCTGCGTCCGCCGTCGCCCCGGCACGCACCAGCATCCGGATCTGCACCAGCGGCACGCCCCGTCGTTCGATGACCAGGACGGTGAGCCCGTTCTTGAGTATCGTCCGATCCGGAGGGCTGAACCGGAAGCCTCCGGTCTGGACGGGCCGCGGGGTGGCGGCGGGAGCCGGCGGTGCGGCCGGAGTGGCCGCAATCGCGGCCGCCGCCAGCATCGCCGGGAGACATCCGGTCATCCACACCGATCCTCGTCGCGCCGGCCCGGGCCTCATCGTTCACCTCCGCCGGGCTGCGCTGCGCCCTCCGGCCCGGCACCCTCCTCGGGACGTGGCAGGAGCACCGCCATAGTGCGCTTGTCCGGCATCAGATATTGCGCCACGACGCGTTTGACGTCGGCCGCGGAAACCGCCTCGTAGTCCCGGGGGGCGGTGAACAGCCGCGTGTGCGACCCGAAATAGGCTTCGAAACTCCCGATCTGCTCCGCCTTGCCGCTGTTGGTCTTGAGCGACCGGACGAGCGACACGGTGGCGGTGTTCTTCGCCTTCCGGATTTCTCCCTCACCCGGGCCGGCGGCGGCCAGGGCCGCGATCTGCTCGTGGATCGCCATTTCGAGGACCGCGGGATCGACGCCCGGCTTGGCCTCGGCATACAGGAAGAAGAGCGACGGGTCGACGCGCCAGTCGCTCACCACCCCGACCTGGGTCGCCAACTCCTTCTCGATCACCAGGGCGCGGTGCAGGCGGGACGAGTCCCCGCGACCCAGGATCACCTCGGCCAGGTCGAGGGCGAAGATGTCGGCGTGATCGCTCCCCGGGATGTGCCAGGCGACCGCGACCGCCGGCAGCTGGGCGGGTCGTTTCACCGTCACGCGGCGCTCTCCCTCCTGGGGCGGTTCGTTGCGCACCACGGGTGTCGCGGCCTTCTGCGACGGGATCCCCTTGTAGGCGTCGCTGATCAGGGCAATCGCTTTCTCGGGACGCACGTCCCCGACCACGACGATGGTCGCGTTGTTGGGGGCGTAGTGGGTCCGGAAGTAGGCCTCCAGATCCGGCACGGTGATCGCATCGAGATCGGCGGGCCAGCCGACGATCGGCCACTGGTAAGGATGGGCCACGTAAGCGGTCGCCTGCAGCATCTCGAACAACGCCCCTTCGAGGTCCTCGTCGGTCCGCATTCTCCGCTCCTCCTTCACCACCTCGCGCTCCGACGCCAGGCCCTCCGGCGTGAGCCGCAGCCCGGCCATCCGGTCGGCCTCCAGGCCGACGACCAGCGGCAGGGCGTCGGACGGGAAATCCTCGTGGTAGACGGTCAGGTCCTCGGTCGTGAAAGCGTTGCTCTCCCCGCCCCGCGACTCGATGGCGTTGTCGAACTCACCCGCCCCGTGCCTGGGTGTCCCGCCGAACATCAGGTGTTCGAACAAGTGGGACAGACCGGTCCGGCCCGGCTGCTCGTTGCGGGATCCGACCCGGAAGAAGGTGAAATAGCTGACCGCCGGCACTCCGTGATCCTCCAGCACCAGAACTTTCAGCCCGTTCTCCAGTCGGTAGGCCACGACGTTGAGACGGATCTCCTGGGCAGCCGCCGGGCCGCAGCACGCCGCCAGCACAACGGCACATACGATCAGACGCAATCGAGACACGGTCACCCCCGCGTGCCGGACGGGACGCCGCCGGCGCGGCGCGGGATTATAGCAGCGGGGTCCGCGAACGGGTGCCGACCTCGGGGGATTGACACGACCAGACCGGAGGCGTATTTTCTGTGCACGAGCTCAGGCAGGTGATGGATCCATGTCTAGACCTGTACTTCACTCCGCTGCCAGGCACACACTTATTGCAGTCGGCCTGACCTTCCTCATCGTTCCCGCTCTGCCACACGGAAATGCCGACCCCCGCCGCCTGACCTTCGAGGCACGGGTGAGCGCACAGGAGGCGATCGAGCGGGCCTATTACGCCCACCAAATCGGCGCCACGAGGCCGTTCGAGGAGATTGTTCCGCGCGACCTCATGGAGACAAAAGTCCGGACCTACCTGAATCAATCGACGGCCCTCGAAAGGGTATGGGGCATTTCAGTGACCGGCGAGATGCTCGGTGTTGAAGTGCGCCGGATGACGGAGCGGACCCGGATGCCCGGGCGGTTGCGGGAACTGTTCGCAGCGCTGGGAAACGACCCGCTGCTGATTCAAGAGTGCCTGGCACGACCGCTGCTGGTCAGCCGGCTGGCGAGGCAGCGCTTCGCGGAGGACCGCGCCATCCATGCACCGGCACGCTTGAATGCGGAGTCACTGCGGGCGAGGCTGGAGAGCGGAGCCATCAGTCCCTCATTCGATCACCCTTTGAGAACGGTGATTCACCTCGTCCGGCGTGACACCTCTTCGGCACAGGGGTCGAGCGAGCCCCTGCGGCTTCGACTCCCGGGAATGGCCGGGCCGGGGACGGAGGTCGACTGGGAGATATTCGAACAGGTCGCGCGGCGACTTCCGAAGGCGGTCGGCGACGTCGGCCCGGTGATCGAGACCGATGAGGCGTTCATTGTTCACGCTCTCCTGGAGAAGACTCCGGCCCGCCTGCGCTTCGCGCAGTTCACGGTCGGCAAGCCGACTTGGGACGAGTGGTGGAAGGCTGCGGCCGTCCGCTCTGACCTGGAACCGAATCCGTTCGAACCGTCTGGCTCCCTGTCCACCCTCGTGCTTCCCTCGGTCGAGGCGGTGTGTGTTCCGGACACTTGGTCTCCGACCGCCACGACCGGCGCCCCTGCACCCCGGCAGGAGCATACGGCGATCTGGACCGGGACGCACATAGTGATCTGGGGTGGCCTGGACTATGTTGGTGACGTGGTCCTCCAGTTGAACACCGGAGGACGGTACGATCCCGCCACCGACACTTGGCTGCCGACTACCACCACCGGGGCGCCGGTAAATCGCGCCTACCACTCCGCCGTCTGGACGGGGAGCGAAATGATCGTCTGGGGTGGCGGTCTGTCGTCCCCTAAGAACACCGGTGGCCGATATGACCCCGTGAGCGACACTTGGATTCCGACCTCGACCCGGGACGCCCCGCTTGGGCGTATTGCTCACACCGCCGTGTGGACGGGAGAGGAAATGATCGTCTGGGGGGGAGAGGGTGACTGCTGCCTGTTTTGGCCGGAGAGCGGCGGCCGATACAGCCCCGCCGCCGATAGATGGCTCCCCATGTCCTCCGTAGATGCGCCCCAGGGTCGCTGGCTGCACGCGGCGGTCTGGACGGGCGCCGAGATGGTCGTCTGGGGCGGGACCAATCCGCAGCCGCCGGACTATCTGAATACGGGCGGGCGCTATGACCCGGTGGCCGACTCATGGCAGCCAACCTCCGTCGTCGGGGCACCCACGGCACGGCAGGGATTATGGACGGTGTGGACCGGGAACGAGATGATCACCCCGGGCGGAACCGTCCCGACCGGTGGCCGGTACAACCCCGACACCGATACCTGGAGACCGGTGGCAGCAGCCAGTTTCCCGTTAGGGATAGGATCGCCTGCAAGCGTCTGGACTGGCAGTCTGAAGATCGAACTGAGGGCGGGAGGCGCCGTTGGGGTTGGTTTGTATGACCCCGCGCTCGATGCGTGGTCACCGGGGTCCACGACCGGCGCCCCCTCGAGGCGAAACAGATTCACTGTCGTGTGGACCGGGAGTCAGGCGGCCGTCTGGGGCGGCGAAGTACTGACCATAGGTGGTACCTACGATGAGACCAACGACGGCGGGCTTTACTGTCCATGCACGCCGACGACTTTCTACCAGGACGCCGATGGGGATGGTCACGGGAGTTCGTCCGTCGCGACACAGGCCTGCCGGGCGCCGTCAGGATATGTGGCCAACGCCCAGGACTGCGACGACAATGATTTGAGTGTCTGGACGACGCCGTCGGAAGTGATGGACCTCGGGTTCGTCGATCAGGTCTCGCTCGGGTGGAGCACGCCGGTCGAGCCGGGAGGCTTGGCCGTTCTTTACGATCTGCTGCGCTCCGTGACGGCGGCGGATTTCACCTTCGGCACCGAGTGTCTTGTCTCGGACGGCCCCGATCGGACAACGACCGATCAGGCGACCCCGGCCGAAGGTACCGCTTTCTATTACCTGACTCGCGCTGTGAATGGTTGTCCGGCGGGAGACGGTCCACTCGGGAACGATTCCGGCGGCCGGCCGCGTCCTGGCCGGGCCTGCCCGTAGCAGGCCCTTGAACCCGTCTGTCCGGAGCATGGGGAGGGTTTCTCGTTGAAGATGAACGCATTTGTCGGCCGATGGATGGTCATCGTCCTCTGCAGCCTGTTCCTGATGGTTAGCCCCTCCTCGCAGGAAATCGCACCTGGTCCGTTGAGCGACAAGGAGTTCATCGGTCTGGCGCAGGGGTTCGGGACCGCGACCATTCCTCTGCAGGTGGTCTCATCACGGCTGCCCAACCGACAGCGTTGGAGCGACTTCATCATAGAGCA
>JANNTZ010000274.1:0-3004 GCA_031394595.1 Acidobacteriota bacterium | reverse complement strand
CGAGCGCGGGCGCCTGCAGCAGGAGCGCCGGCTGAAGCGGCGCGCCAAGCCGGCGGGGCGGCAGTGAGTTGCTGGTAGGCTGTGCCCTCCATTACGCGCGCTTCGAGACTCCGCCGGTGCGCCCGCGGCCAGACCTTCGCTTCACCGCATAGCCGCTGCGAGCCCGCTCAGCCACCCGCCCCGGCCCGCCCCCTTGAGCAAGCAGGGCCAATGCGGTCGCCGGATCGACGGACGGAACAGGCGATCCTTTGAAGCCGAGTAGATCGCGGGTCACGATCAGGTCGCAGCCGGCCGCCTCGGCCGCTGCCGCGCAGACAGCGTCTTCGAAGTCCCGCCAGGACAAGGCCAGCGCGCGCTGGATCACCGCGTGATCGACCGCCGCCACCTTGAAGACGGTCAGCAAGTCGCCAATGGCACGGCGGGCCGCGACTGCTCCCGTTGCCTGGGCCAGCAGGTAGAAGAGGGTCGTGACTCCGTGGGCCGGCACGAACCCCGCGACCCGATCATCCTCGACGGCAGCCCAGATCCTGGCGGCCATTTCCGAGTGCGGGGAACGGACGAGAACGGCATCGAGGAGAACGTTCACGTCCACCAGCAGACGCTTCATCGGTACTTGCGCTCCAGGTACTTCTTGTAATCGGACCGGTCGGCCGAAGCCCCCTTCAATTGGGCCTGCAGCCGCTCCAGGATCGGCGGGGGATCGTCGGATTCCTTCGCGGTCGATCGGGACACAAGGGCAAGGAGTTGCTCGACAAGACGCGATACGGAGATACCGCTCCGGGCGGCATAACGCTTGGCGCGCGCCACCACGTGCTCGTCAACGTTGAGAGTCAGTTTGGCCACGTACGTATAATATGTCCTGAGTTCTACGTATACAACGCATAAGGACCAATTCGTCCGGCGCCCAACGAGGAGGAGACGGTGACCAGAGGACTCAGCAATTCCTGGTGCAGGCGGGCGGCGATCCTGGCTGGCCTGGGCCTCCTGGCGTGCACAACGTGGGCCGGCGACTCATCCTCTGCAGGCGCCGCGCCCACCGCCGTTGCCACGCCCGGCACCCCATCCGCCGCCGCGGCCGCCAAACCTGTGCCCCGGCCGATCCTCCTGACCGTGGACGACCTGCCCATCGGCTCCAGCCGGTTGCACCCGGACCCGGACGACCGCGCGGCCATCACCGGCGACCTCCTTGCGGTCCTCCGGCGCCATCGTGTTCCGGCGGTCGGCTTCGTCATCTGGGGCGGTGTGACCGGCCCCGCCGATGCCGCCCTGCTCGATCGCTGGATCGCTGCCAGGGTCGAGCTCGGGAACCATTCCTTCGGGCATCTCGATTTCACGCGCACCGATGCGGCGGCGTACGTGGCCGACGTCGAGAAGGGGCGCGCCGGCCTGCAGGGCCTGCTGGATCCCCGCGGGGCGCGCTGCCGCTTCTTCCGTTTTCCCTTCCTCCGCGAGGGGGACACCGAGGACAAGTTGCTCGCCGTGCGCCGGTACCTCGAGGAGAGCGGCCAGCGCCCGGTACCGGTGACCATCGACAACCAGGACTGGTCGTTCGAGGAGCCGTACGTCGAGGCGGTCCGGCGTGGCGACCGGTCGCGGGCGCGGGAAGTCGCCGCCGACTACCAGGCGGCGCTGCGGGCGGCGGTCCGTCATCACGAAATGACGGGCGACGAGTTGTTCGGGCGGCCGGTGCCGCAGATCCTGCTGCTGCACGCCAACGCCATCGGCGCGTCGGAGTGGGAGGCCCTGTTCACCTGGCTGGAGCGCACGGGGCACCGCTTCGCGACCGCCGACGAGGTGCTGCGCGATCCGGTGTTCGCCGATCCGCCACGCTTCGTCGGCCGCTACGGGCCGGGCCTGTGGGACCGGATCGCGCACGTCCGGGAGGACCAGGAAGTGCGCGACACGCTGGCCCGGCTGATGGACGACCAGGCGGCTGCCTGGAGCCGCGGCGACCTCGATGCCTTCTGCGCCGTGTACGCCGAGGACGCGCTGTTCATTTCCCCGTCGGACACGACCCGCGGCCGCCGCGCCGTCCTCGATCGTTACCGATCTCGCTACCCCGATCGGGCCGCGATGGGCACATTGCGTCTCGAGATCGAGGAGATCCGTCCGGTCTGGGGCATGGAAGTCACGCCGGCCGGCGACGCCGTGCCGGGATCGATCCACGGCGCCTCGATCGCGGCCCGCTGGACGCTCGCCTACCCCGACCGTCCGGCGGCGACGGGCCGCACGCTCCTCGTTTTCCGCCGTGAACGCGGCGCCTGGCTCATCGTCCAGGACGCGTCGATGTAGGGTCGGAAGGCGCGGCTGGGCAAGCTGCGATACGGAGTCTGAATCGCCTTGCGCCGCTCAGATGCCCGCGACGCGGAAGCCGCTGGCGCGCGCCGCGGTACCGAGCGCGGCGTCGTGGGTCGCGAACAGCAGGTCGGCGGTCGCCAACTCGCGCCACAGCATGGCGGTCGCCAGGTGGATTGCGTCCAGCGTGCCGAGCGGGGTCGGCAGCGGCTGGGAGGCGCGCGACAGAACGGGGCGGGTCGCTTCCACGATCTCGATCTCTTCCATCAACCGATAGATTGCCTCGCGGCGGCGCGCCAGTTCCTGGTCGTCGATGGCCCCTCGCAGACGCAGCCGATCGAGCGTCCGCAGGCACTCCACCTCGACCAAGGCGCTGGCTACGCCCTCCCGGATCTGCTTCCACTCATTCAGCCGATCGCGCGGCCCCAGGACCAGGCGCAGGAGTCCGGACGCGCGGACGATTCGTTACTACATCCAGGAGGGACTGGTCGACCGGCCCGGCGGGTCGGCTGGGCCGGCGGCGCTTTATGGCTACCGGCACCTCCTGCAGATCGTCGCCATCAAGCGCCTCCAGCAGCAGGGGCGCTCGCTGTCCGAAATCCAGCGGGGCTTCCTCACGCTTGACGAGCGAGCCCTCGAACGTCTGGCCGCGGCGCCGGCGGAAGCGATGAGCGCGGTGCCCGCGATCTCTCGCAACCGTCCGGCGCCG
>JANNTZ010000251.1:0-1524 GCA_031394595.1 Acidobacteriota bacterium | reverse complement strand
AGTGCCAGCCCGAGCAGCAGCCAGAGGAGGTAGGCGTCCATGGCGGGTATTTTGCACGTGAAACGCCCCGGCGCAACCGCTGCCGGGGGGTAGAATTTTCGCCATGCCCGATTCCACCTTGCGCGCGGTGTCCGAGGAGCTGATCGAGCTGGCGGCGAGCGGGCACATGGCGCCACCGTTCAGCGCGCGCCACCCCAAGCTCGATGCCGACATGGGCTACCGCGCGATGCGGCGGCTGCACCAGCATCGCCTGGCCATTGGCTGGAAGCCCGTGGGGCGCAAGATCGGCTTCACCAACCGCGGCATCTGGCAGCGCTACGGCGTGCACGAGCCGATCTGGGGCTTCGTCTACGACCACACGCTGATCCGCGCCCCGGACAACCGCGCCGAGGTGCTGCTCGAGGGCCTGTCGCAGCCGCGCATCGAGCCGGAGATCTGCTTCGGCCTCAAGGCGCCGCCGCCGCGCTCGCACGACCCGCACGCCATCCTTGCTGCAGTGGAGTGGGTGGCGCATGCCGTCGAGATCGTGCAGTGCTTTCACCCGGGCTGGAAAGTGACGCTCGCCGATGCCACCGCCGCCAACGGCCTGCACGGCCGGCTGATCCTCGGCGAGCAGATCCCGGTCTCCCGTTTTCGCGGCCTGGAGTGGCGCCTGCCCAAGGTGCAGGTGACGCTGCACAGGGGGCCGAGGGCGATCGACAAGGGCATCGGCGAGAACGTCCTCGACAGCCCGCTCTACGCGCTCTCGCACCTGGTCGAAGTGCTGGCGATCCAGCCGGAGTTCGACCAACTGCACGCAGGCGAGCTTGTCACTACCGGCACGCTGACCGACGCCCACCCCGTCAAACCGGGAGAAACCTGGACTACCGCCTTCGAGGGCCTGTCGCTGCCGGGCCTCACTGTCGCCTTCAAGTGATCCGGCCGCTGGAGGGCGTCACCGTCGTGGCGCTCGAGCAGGTGATTGCGGGGCCGTTCTGCACCCGCCAGCTCGCCGAACTCGGTGCGCGCGTGATCAAGATCGAACGACCCGACGGCGGCGATGCAGCCCGCGGCTACGACCGCACCGTGCAGGGCCTGTCCTCCCACTTCGTGTGGACCAACCGGTCCAAGGAAAGCCTGGCGCTGGACGTCAAGCATCCGGCGGCGAAGGAGATCCTGGACCGCCTGCTGGCGAAGGCCGACGTCTTCGTGCAGAACCTGGCGCCGGGCGCGGTCGAGCGGCTGGGCCTGGGCGCGGCCGAGCTGCGCGCGCGCCATCCCAGGCTCATCTGGTGCGGGATCTCCGGTTACGGGCCTGCCGGTCCCTATGCGGACAAGAAGGCCTACGACCTGCTGGTGCAGTGCGAAGCCGGCCTCTTGTCGGTCACGGGGACGCCAGAATCGCCATCCAAGGCCGGCATCCCGGTGGCCGACATCGCCGCCGGCATGTACGCGCTGACCTCGATCCTCGCTGCCCTCTTGCGCCGCGGACGCGATGGCGGGGGCGCGACGCTGGACATCACGATGTTCGAGGCGCTGGGCGAA
>JANNTZ010000233.1:0-2416 GCA_031394595.1 Acidobacteriota bacterium | reverse complement strand
GCCAGCGCCCGCTCCATCGCGCCCGCCGCGTAGCCGAAGTCCCAGGGTTCGAGATCGGCCCCGGTGGTGGCATCCCGCCAGGCCTCCAGGACTGAGACCAGCCACGGCTCGACCTTCGCCGGTTCGACACCGAGCAGGGCGGCGCTTCCTTCGATCGACGACCCTTTCTCCCGGAAGCGCGCCGCGCTCAACCGCACGAGTGTCCGCCAGGGGCTCCCCGGACCGTGGTCGCCGTTGACCGCTTTCCAGATCGGCTCCATGGAGAGGAACAGGCCGCGGCGCTTCCCGCGATCGTCGGTGATCGGCAGGAGCGAGAACACGGTCAGCCGATCGAGCGTTTTCCCCTCGAAGACCAGGCGCTCGCCCGCGTGTCCAAAACAGGCGTAGATCCTCTCCGACAGAGAATCGAACCCGCCCTTCGCCAAGTCCGACGGGTCGTAGGCGCAGTCCGGCTTCGACGCGGCCGCCGCCCCGCCGGACGTTTCCCCTGCGCCCGGCGCCTCCCCGCTGCCGGCCGTCGTCTCGGGCCCGTCCGTCGGCCGCTTCTCCTCGCCCAGTTCGCCCCCGATGGCACGCCGCATCACCTCGATCGCGCGGCGATCCTCCCCGCTCAGTGCCGCTGGATTGAGCTTCGCCAGATCGCGGACCAGGAGGGCCCGGATCTCGCCGTAGTGGCGGACCAGTTCCGCAAGCGTCGTGCCGTCGGGCGCAGCCATCGCGTTCCGCGCCCGGATCGCTTTGATCGTGTCCTTGAGACCACGGACGTCCTGGTACGTCTGCTCGACGTTCTCGACGGTCACCGGCGCCCCGCCGCCGCAGGCGGCCAGCGTCGTCATCAGAAGCACCAGGAGGACGCCCGGCATCGGCAGGACCTCTCTTGACATCGTTCGGACCTGACTTACCATGTCACCGGCTCGAACGCCCCGATCCACGGACCGATCGCTTCCGGATCGGAAGGAGGCCCTATGATGAAGCGTTTCCTGCTGGTCGCAGTGGTCGTATTCCTTCTGGCCGTTCCCGCCGCGCAGGCCGGCATCGTGTACGTCGGCGGCAGTGCGGGGTCGACGTCCCTGGACGCCCAGATCTATTCCGTCAGTTTCAACGAAAGCGACACAGGCTACAAGGGTTTCGTCGGCGTCAACATCCTGAAATTCTTCGCCGTCGAGCTGGCGTACGTTGATTTCGGGGCGCTCGAGACGACCGATTCGATGATGAATACGATCGCCGTCGATTCCACGGGCTGGGACCTGAGCCTCATGGGCCGCATCCCGCTCTGGAAGTTCGAACTCTTCGCGAAAGCCGGCCTGGTCGCGTGGGATTCCGATGCGTCGATCTCCGATCCGATGATCCCGGGGGTCTCCGACAGCGGGAGCGACCTGGCCTACGGCATCGGCGCCAAGTTCAAGTTCACCGATCATTTCTACATCCGCGCCGAGTGGGAAACCTTCGACGTCGAGGGGCTCGACACGCTCGACATGACCAGCCTCGGGATCGAGTTCACCTTCTAGAAGCCTGCCCAGATTTCAAGGCTCCTGGGGAGTGTCCCCGATGACCCGGAGGCCGTCCACGTAGTAGCGGGTGTCGCCGAAGCAGGCGGTCGGGACACCGACGTGTTCCGTGTAGTGGACGGCGACCTGTTTCCCCATCGTGTCCTCGAGCTCCTTCGCGACCTTCGCGTCGCGGACCGTGAACCGCCAGAGGGTCGGGGCGGTCCCTGGGACCGTGGTCATTGCCAGCTCGCCCTCCCAGGTCTTGCAGACGAATCCTTTGCGGGAGAACTTCTGGACGTAACCGGCGCGCTGGCCGTCCGAGTAGGCCCACCACAGGACGAACCAAGTGTAGAGACCGGACAGCACCAGTACGGTGGTGAGGATCACGACGATGGTGGTCCTGGCGCCGCCGCGCTCTCGATCCTTCGGCAGAGTATTCATAGCGCGGCATTCTAGGAGCCTGTCGAGGAAATGGCAATGGCCGGGCCGGTGGCAAACCGGGTGCGCTGATGTTCGCGCCGACGCCCGCCGGCGCTGTTGCCCCGCCCGACCGGGCCGTTGTATCCTGCGCTTCCGGAGCCCACAACTGGAATGAACAGCCAAGCGACCCCCGCCGGCGCCGAAACCCGCATCTCAGCCAGTCTTGCCGGAATCCTCACCCTCTGGAGTTCCTCGGTCGGCAAGAAAGTCGTCATGGCGGCGACCGGCGTGCTGCTCGTCGGCTTCGTGGTCGTCCACATGATCGGCAATCTCAAGATTTACATGGGGGAGGAGGCGTTCAACCACTACGCCGTCTGGCTGCGCGAGGCCGGCAGCCCGTTCCTGTTTCCCGAACAGGGGCTGTGGATGGCGCGCGTCGCGCTGCTGGGCGCGGTGGGCCTGCATATTCTGGCGGCCTGGCAGCTCAGCCGCATGAGCTGGACGGC
>JANNTZ010000232.1:0-27689 GCA_031394595.1 Acidobacteriota bacterium | reverse complement strand
GCTCGAAGAACTGTCCGACCGGGTAGGGTGGCAGCCCTCGGGACTGCAGGAACACGTTGAACCGAACGTGGCACGGACGGATTACCTTCAGGAAATGGGTCTCGAACTCCTCCCAACCGGCCCGGTCGTTCTCGCCGCACCCGGACAGATGCGGCGGGATGTCCGGGTCGGGGATCTCGTTCTCGCTGCAGGAAATGATCCGGATCCAAGGGCAGGCGGCCCGGGTGATGGCGGGGAACAGGATGATGTTGTCCACCGCGACGAGATCGGGCCGGATCTCGTCCAGCACCCGAGCCAGTTCCTTCTCGACATAGAGGGCGCTGTCCACGACCGCCTCCCACACCGGCACGACGTAGGTCGCCAGCTGTTCGATGGGGGAGAGGCGGAAGTGTGGCAGGTGTCCGGCAATGAAGTCGCTCCAGAAGTGGCTCGCCTTCGCCGCATCCATCGGCTCGGAGAGGTCCACGAGTCGCTCCTCGAAGCCGTACTTCGCGAACACGCCGGCGAACGATCGGTCGGCGACAAACACCGGCCGGATCCCGATCGCGCGGCAGGCCTGGGCGATGCCGACGCAGTTGAGCGCCGGCCCGAAGGCGGCCTCCGGGAAGAACACCACCGTGGGAGTGCGGCTCACGATCCAGCTCCGATCACGCGGTTTCCACAGGTGACCGCCATTTTCACATACCCACGGCCGTTGCGCGTCTCCGAACTCCGGTACGATGCCGGCATGACCCGGGTCTGGCGGGGCACGCTCATCGCGGCGATTCTCCTGGCGGTGCCGGGCGCCCTGCCGGCCGCCGCCGCCCCGCCGGCCACCGACACCCCGCCGGCCGCCGACACCAGGCCGGCCACCGATAGCCCATCGGCCACCGATGCCCCACCAGCGGATCCCGAGCCGCCCCGCGACTCTCCGGCGCGCGCAGCGGTCCGGACTTTCGGCGCCGACGGCGCCTGGCTCCTGGCTTTCCCGAAGCGCAGCACCGCGCGCGACGCCTGGATCACCGCGGGCGTCGTCGCGGGGACGGCGCTGATCGTGGGTCGGGACGACGAGTTCCGGGCCCACGTCCTCGAACATGGGTCACAGACGCGCGACAACCTGGCGGACGCCTTCGAGCCGCTCGGGACCTACCTGGTCGCGGGAGCCGGGCTGGGGGCTGCCTGGCTGGGGGCGCGGGCCGCGGGCCGCGATCGGCTGGCGTCCACCACGGCGATCGCCGCCGACGCCTGGCTGTGGACCGCCATCATCACGAGTGCCGGCAAGGGGCTGTTCGGCCGCCAGCCGCCGGCGCCGGGTTACGACGAGGACGACTGGTTCGACGGCGGGACGATCTTCCCGAGCGGGCACACGTCGCGATCGTTCGCCATCGCGGCGGTGTTCGCCGACCGTTACGGACGGCGGGCCGCCTGGATCGGTTATCCGATCGCGGGACTGGTCGGTCTGGCGACGATCGAGCAGGACACCCACTGGGCGTCGGACGTGGTGGCGGGTGCGGCTCTCGGGTTGGCGATCGGCAAGGGGATCGCGTCCCGCCACCGGCCGCCTGCGGGTCGGGCTGCCGCGCCGGCGACCCGGGCCGCCGCGCCCGCGAGCTGGGCCGTCGCGCCGGTCCGCGGCGGGGTGGTGATCACGATCGGATTCTGAAGGCCGGGGTCAGAGAGCCGAGCTGGAGATCAGCTCCTCGACATGGTGGACCTGCTCGGCGGCGCCCGACACCAGGATGGTGTCCTTCTCCTGCAGGACGAACCAGGCGTCGGGCGAGGCGACCACGTGGCCGTCGCGCACCACCGCCAGGACCAGGGCGCCGGTCGCCTCGCGGATGCCGGCGTCGCGCAGGTTCTTGCCGGCGAAGGAGCAGCCCCGCGGGACCTCCAGGAATTCGACACGCACGGCGTCGAGCGTGCGCGTGACCTCGTCGATTGGCTGGGGCGTGAAGTCCTCGCGCCGGAAGATCTCGTAGCGCCCGCTCCGCAGGCGCCCCAGTTGCCGCTCCACCTGCTGCTTGGGAACGTTGAGACGCCGCAGGATGCGGGCCAGGAATTCGATGCCGACCTCGAACCCCTCGTGGACCACCTCGTCGGCGCCGTCCTTGTACAGGTCGTCGTCCTCGGCGCCACGCCGCCCGCGCGCCAGGATGTGCAGGTCGGGGCTCAGGCGGCGGGCCCGACGCACCACCGCCCGCTCCATGACGTGATCGGGGATGGTCACCACCAGGACGCGGGCCCGCTCGACGCCGGCGCGCCGCAGCATCTCCTCGCTGTTGGCGTCGCCGTAAAGGACCGGGTGCCCGGCACGGCGCGCCTCCCGCACCAGGGTCGGATCGATCTCCAGGGCTGCGAACGGCACCTTGTTGGTCACCAGGACCTCGCCGAGGGTGCGACCGAGTGTCCCGTACCCGAGGATGACGATGTGGCCGGCGACCGGTGTCGGGGCCGCCGCCTCCACCCCCTCGATCTTCTCGGCCAGCCGCAGCCAGGATGGCATCAGCCCACCGGTGGCGCGCGTCGCCCACGACGCGATCGACGCGCTCACCTGCGTGGCGACGGGTGCCAGCAGCATGGTGATGACCGAGGCGGCGATCGCCACCTGGTAGTCGCTGCGCCCGATCAGCCCCTGCTGCACCCCCATCAGGGCGATCAGGAAGGAGAACTCTCCGACCTGCGCCAGGTTGATCCCGACCTGGAGTGCGACCGGCAGGGGATAGCCGAAATGTCCGACCGCGGCGGTGGTGACCAGCGTCTTCACCACAAGGATGATGCCGACCACCACCAGCACCGCCGGCCAGTTGGCGGCAGCAAAGCGCGGGTCGAGCAGCATGCCCATGGCGACGAAGAAGACGCCCGAGAATACCTCGCGGAACGGCGCCAGGTCGGCGGTCATCTGGTGGGCGTATTCGCTGCTGCCGAGAATCAGGCCGGCGAGAAAGGCGCCCAGGGCGTAAGAGACGCCGAGGAGGTGGCTGACCCAGGCCATCCCGAGGCAGAGGGTCAGCGTCGCGAGCAGGAAGAGCTCCGGGCTGCGGGCCGAGGAGATCAGGTGCAGCAGGCGCGGCATCACCCAGCGGCTGAGGATGAGGGTGAGCGCGAGGAGGACGAAGGCGCGGGTCAGCGCCGCGACCAGGTTGGCGCCGATGGTCGCGGCGTCGGCGCCGCCGAGCGGCAGGAGGATCATCATCGGCACGACGCTCAGGTCCTGGAAGATCAGGATGCCGGTGGTCAGGCGGCCCGGCAGAGTGTCGATCAGCCCCTGCTGCATGAGACTTCGCAGGACGACGGCCGTGCTGCTCAGGGACACGAAGCAGCCGAGAAAGATCGCCGTGCGCGGCGGCCAGCCGAGCAGCAGGCCGGCGGAGACGGCGATCATCACGGTCAGGAGGATCTGCAACGCGCCACCGCCCAGGACGACGCCGCGGTAGCGGGTGAACGAGGCGGTGTCGAACTCCAGCCCGAGCGTGAACATCAGCAGGAGGACGCCGATCTCGGCGAGTGACGAGACCGTGTCGCTGCCGCTGATCAGGGCGAGGACGTGCGGACCCAGGAGGACGCCCGACAGGAGGTAGCCGACGACCGGTGGCAGGCGCAGCCGCGTCAGGACGAAAAGGACGGCGCAGGCGATCGCCAGGAGGACGACCAGCTTGCCGATCAAATCGACCGATTGGCCCAACGTCTCCTCGCCGGCGCAACCGTGACGGCCCCGTCCGCCGGTCCCGGCATCAGCCCTGCCGGTATAATGCCCCGCACGGAGGGATGGCCGAGTGGTTTAAGGCGGCGGTCTTGAAAACCGTTGGGGGTAACCCCCGCAGGTTCGAATCCTGCTCCCTCCGCCACCTGCCTTCATAACATAGCGACCCACCGATCGGCGGGCAACCCCTTGCGGGTCTGCGGGATGTCGGGGATTCCATTTCAGCGTGGGCGGTCGCCGGCGCAGTCGACGCCGTCCGTCTCAGCGGGCGGTGTGGGCCGCCTCCAGTGGCTCGAGGTAGACCTTCTGGATCAGGGCATTGAGGCCGGCGGCGAGCGGGACAGCGAGGACCATGCCGGTCAGGCCGCCGATATGGGCGCCGACGATCAGGGCGGCAAAGACCACCAGCGGGTGCAGCTCGACGTTCCGCCCCAGGAAGTGCGGGGTGAGGAACGACCCTTCCAGGAACTGGACCAGGCCAAAGACGACCAGCACGCCGATCACCATCAGGAACGACTGGTTGGCGGCGATCAGGATTGCCAGCAGAAGGGCGACGATCGACCCCAGGTAGGGAACGAGATTAAGGAGCCCGGCGGTGACGCCGACCACCAGCGGCGCCTCGAATTGGAGAATCGCCAGCCCGACGCCCAGGAGCGCCGCGATGCCGGCGCTGACCATCGCCTGGCCGCGGACATAGCCGCCCATCCGGCCAAACACGACGGCGGCGACCCGCGCCACATCGTCACGATCCGCCGGCGCCACGAACGCCAGCAGCCCCCGCGTGATCCGGCGGTGGTCCACGACCATGTAGCCGGCCAGGAACAGGAGCATCACCAGGGAGGCGGTCCCCGAGAAGAAGCCGCGCGTCACCCAGATCGATCGGCGCATGACTTCCTGGGCCACGGGCGCCAGTTGCTCGACGGAGATCTCGGGGATGGCGATCGAGTCGAACCACTCCCATCTTCCGGTGGCGGGGCGGATGACGGCGATCCACGCCAGGACTTTCTCACGGGCGGCCGGGAGCCGGGTGATCATCTGCTGGCCCTGGTCGGCGATCAGCGGCACCAGGAGCGCCACCAGCAAGGCCATGATCCCGATCCCGAGGATGTAGACCGCCAGCACCGTGACCAGCCGCGGAACGCGGCGCTTCTCGCCGCCGGCGGCGATCGGCATCAGGGCGGCGGCGATGATCACGGCGATCAGCAGCAGGGCCACGAAGTCGATGGTGCGGGCGAGGAGCCACAGGACTGCGCCGATCAGCAGGATCCGTCCAATCAGGAAATCGATGGTCGCGCGCTCCGGCATCGCGTGCCCCTCCTTCCGGGGTGGCGGGCGAACAGTTACCCTATCACACCGCGCCGATTGGGCCGGCGGGGGAGGATGGTGTGGCGATGAGCGACGATCGACCGGGGATGTGCGACGATCGACCGGGAGCCCGGTCCGCTGCCGGCGGGATCGGCTGGATCGCCTCCTGGTGTGTGCTGGCTGCCCTGTTGCTGACGGTCGGTTTCCTGGGCTTCACCCGCATCACCGACGTCGACCTCTGGTGGCACCTCGCCACCGGCGACCGGATCCTTGCAACCGGGGAGATTCCGCGTCACGAGCTGTTCTCCTACACCGCTCCCGGCGTGCCGTGGGTGGACATCCACTGGCTGTTCCAGGTCGGCCTGGCGGGGATCCGCCGGGTCGGCGGCCTCGAATCGCTGACGGCGGCGAAGGTCCTGCTGACGATCGCCCTGTTCGGCTTCCTGCACCTGCGGGGGCGCCGGGTCGCGGGCGACGGCCCTGCGGCCGGCCTGCTCATGATTGGCGCCCTCGCATGTCAGGAGCGCTTCCTGATCCGACCCGAGGTCGTTTCCTGGTGTTTCCTGGCAATCCTCCTGGCGTGGATCGATCGCGCCCACGCGACGCCATCGCGCGCTGGTCGTCGGCTCCTCCTCTGGGTTGCGGTGCCGGCCCTGGTCGCCGTCTGGGCGAATGTCCAGAGCCTGTTCGTGCTGGCCCCGACGCTGGTCGCCCTGGCCCTGGTGGCCGGTGTGTCCGATTGGATCCGCGGCCCCGAAGCGAGGCGCGATGCGGACCGGCCGATCGATCTGCTGGTCTCCCTCGCCCTGACGGCCCTCGCCGCCTTCCTGAACCCGTACGGCGCCCGCGCCCTGCGGCTGCCGTTCGAGCAATTCTTCGTGCAGCTCGGCGGCGCCAGCCTTCTGTCACGGACGATCGCCGAGTTCCAGCCGACCTTTTCCGGCTACCTGGTGACGCCGGCGATCGTCGCCTTCGGGCTGTTTGCCCTGCTGCTGATCGCCGCCCTGCTGGCGGACCTCCGGCGGGTGACCCTCTTCGAGTTCATGGTCGCGGTGGCCACCCTTTATGTGGCGCTCCGCGCCCGGCGGAATGTGCCGATCTTCGTGATCGCCACGGCGCCGATGTTGCTGCGGCATGCAGGGGCGTCGATCGCGGCCCGGCGCTGCCGGCCCTGGCTGCGAGCGCTGGGCGCGACGCTCGTCACGCTGGCTGGCGCCACCATCTGCATGGCGGCGGCGACCAACCGCCTGCACCTGATCCGGCCGACCGAGCGATGGTTCGGCGCCGGGCCGATCCCGCATTACTTCCCCGAGGAGGCTGCCCGGTTCGTTGCGGCCTCCGGCTGGCCCGGCAACGTCTTTCACAGCCTGTCGGTGGGTGGCTATCTCATCGATGCCTGGAAGGGAGATCGACGGGTCTTCATCGATGGACGGAACGACCCCTACCTTGACGGTATCTTGAAGACCTATCTGGAGGCGGTCGCCGATCCCTCACGCTTCGAGGAGGCGGCGCGCCGCTACCAGGTGACGGCGGTGATCTGGCCGCACCACCGGGCGCTCGAGGGCAAGGCCCTCCTCGCCCACCTCCAACATGGAGGCGGCTGGGTGCGGGTGCGGCTCGACCCGGCGGCCTCGGTCTACCTGCGCACCGACCTCGCGTCGCAATTGTCGCCCGGGAGCATGGGGTCTCCTCCGCCCGGCGGTCCGGCCGTGCATGCGTCCCTCGCCGCGGCACTGGACGCCGATCCCTTTGACGGGCCGCCCATCCGCGACATCGCACTGGCGGAGTATTTCAGCGCCATCGGCGATCCCCGGGGGGCGGAGTACTTCTACCGGCGCGCCCTCGATCGGCTTCCGGACAGCGCCCCGATCCTGCACGACTGCGCGCTGGCGCTGGAGCGCCAGGGGAGAGGGGACGAGGCGCGGGCCCTGCATGAACGGGCGATCCATGTCGATCCGGATTTCCCGCCGTCGCATGCCGCCCTCGGGGCGTTCCTTCTTGAGGCAGGTGACCCCGCGTCGGCGCGGCGGCACCTCGACCGGGCATGGAAGGCAGGGGAGCGCGGCGTGCGCCTGCGGGCGGCGCGGGCGCGGCTTCTCGAAGAGGAGGGTCGTGTTCCCGAGGCGGCCCTCGAGTGGCAGGATGCAATTCGGACCCAGCCGCGAAACGTTTCCGCTCTCCGTGAGGCGGGCGCCTTCTTCGTGCGCGCCGGCCGGCCGGAGACCGCCGTCCCGATCTACGAAGCGGCGCGCGCGATCGATCCGGCCGATCCGGCGTCGGCTGCCGGGTTGATCGACTCCCTGGCAAGGCTGGGACGCGTGTCGGAGGCGCTGCTGGTGGCGCGGGATGCCGGCGGGGGTGCCGCGGACCGGATCGCGGCGTGGGCGGGCCGGGTGCGGCAAAACGCCGGTGGAGCGGCCGGCCGGACAGCCAGTGGGGCGGCCGTTGGAACCGGACCGGACCCGGATCCCGGGGTGGCCGCCGATCGGCAGGTGATCCTGTGGGCGGCGCGGCTCGAGGCGCGGGCGGGTCATGCCGATCGGGCGGCGAACTGGCTCGGCACGCTCTCCCGCGCGGGGCTGCTGTCAGACGGCGACCGGGATCGAGATCCGGACCTGCGGGCGATCAGTCCCGCGCGTTGACGACGTTCCGGGGCAGGTAACCGAAGTGCTCCAGCCAGGCGGTGGAGATGGCAAAGGCCCTGAGCCCTTCGGTGATCCCTTCGTTTCCCGCCGATACGTCGACGCGGATGTCGTGGGTTTCGCCCGCGATGGTGATCCTGAATTCCAGTGTCATCGCGACCTCCCCGGGGGCCGATCCCTCCGCGGTCCCCGTGTCATCCTGAATGCTGAATCCAAGATCCGCTCAAGGAATCCGGCCGGCAACTGCGCGGGGCATCGGGGTGCGGATTCTGTGCAGCACCCCCGACGGCGGCGAGTGCCGGGGCATCGGGCGGGTGCGGCCGGTGGGGTGGCGGGGGGACGATGGCGGTCAGCGCGAACGGACGAAGATGAGCAGGGCTTCTTCAGCGGCGGCGTAGCTTGGAAATTCCCGGTTCAGATCGAAAGGGTCGCGGGTGGCAGGTCGCGGCATCTGCTGGATGGTCAGCCGCCAGCCGCCGCCGCACGGGGCAAAAATCGCCTCGAAGTTCGTGCCGCCCCGGCTCTCGAGCCGTCGGCGCACCGTGCCGGTCGGTTCGGGAGCGCGTGGCGCGCGTGGCGGGACCGGTGGGGGATCGGGGGTCGGTCCCGGTGATTTGGCCGCCTGCGATCCGGCTGCGCCGTCGCCCGCAGCGGTCTCGGCCGGAGGTTCCTTCGCCGCCTGGCGAACTTCGGCGATCCACTCGGCGTAGGATTTCGCCAGGGCCGGCTCGGGCTTGGTGAAGGCCAGCCCCATGGCCGGCTTGGCGCTGTCCTTGCCGGAGCACCACGTCACACGCGCCCGCAGGCGCACGGCGTGGCGCGGGAACTGCACGAACACGGCGATCAGCGAGTTGACGGGAAACGGCTCGCCGGCGTCGATCCGGAGGCCGCCCTCGGAGATGTCGACGACCGTGCCGCCCGCCATCTTCGATTCGGTCCCGAAGCGGACCGACAGACGGCGCGCGATACGCGGCTTCGTCCTGCGATCGACCGTCCGGCGTTCCGACACAGCCCCCCCGATCGACACGGAATGTAATCACCCTCGGCGGACAGGGCAAGTGCCCCACCCCCGGTTGCCCTGCGAACGGATGGATCGACCGGGCGGAGGGGGCAGTAGAATGCCGGGACGGGAGGTGGCGCCATGAAGAAGAAAGTGCTGATGGTGATCGCGCCCGACCAGTTCCGCGATGAGGAGTACCTCGAGCCGCGGCGCATTCTCGAGGTCCGGGGATGTGCGGTGACCGTTGCCTCCACGTCCATCGAACCGGCCACCGGGATGCTGGGGGCCGTGGTCAAACCGGACACGACGATCGACAAGGTGAAAGCCGCCGACTTCGACGCGGTGGTCTTCGTCGGCGGCTACGGCGCCCAGAAACTCTACGACGATCGGCAGGCGCATAGCCTGGCGAACGAGGCCCTCAAGGGGGGCAAGACGCTCGGGGCGATCTGCGTTTCGCCGACGATTCTCGCCAACGCCGGCGTGCTGCGCGGCCGACGGGCGACGGTCTGGCCCGATCAGTCGAAGGCGATCATCGCCGGCGGCGCCGAGTACACCGCCAAGCCGGTCGAGCAGGACGGCTCGGTCATCACCGCCGACGGGCCGGCCTCGGCGGAGAAGTTCGGCGAAGCGATCGCGAAGGCCCTCGGGCTGTGAGATGCCCCTGGCCGATCGCGGGCCTGGTTCTTCTCGTGGCTGGGGGGTGGGGATGCGGCGCGGGGGAGAAGCCCGGCGAGGCCCCACCGCCCGCGAAGCGATTTCCGGCGCCGATTTTCGACGGACTGAGTCTCGGGATGACCCGGGCGGCGGTCCAGAAGACCCATGACATCCGGTCGGCGCTCACCGCGGCGGGGCGCAACCGACGGGTCTGGATCTACAGCAACCCCGGCGAGTATTCGGCGGAGTTGACGTTCGACGAGACCGCCGCCGCGGGCGACCTGGTGCGGATCGATGTGCATTTCGGCCGGAGCGACACAGCCCCCGATCAGTGGATCGCGCGTTTCAGCCGCACGCTCGGCGCCCCCGACGTGACGCGCCGCAAGGCGACGATCAACGCCTATGGTGACCAGCGTCACGACCAGTACGACACCATCTGGTCGGACGCGGATCAGTACGTCTACCTGACGGAACGCCAGCCGGTCGAAGGGGCGAAAGGAGTACCGGTCTATTTCCTGACGGTCAAGCCGAAGGAGATTACCGCGACCGGTCCGCCGACCGGCTACGTCCCCCCGCCACTCGAGGACGAGGAAGGGAAGCCCGAAGAACCGCTGTTCTGACGGAGCGCCCGGACCGCTGCTTCGATCCGCGCGGTGGCCTCGCCGGCGTCAAGATCGGGCGGGATGTCGATCGGCGGACCGAGGACCAGGGTCGTCCTGCCGAACTTGGGAATATAGGCGTCGTCGGGGAGCACACGACCGGTTCCCTCGATGAAGGCCGGTACGACCGGCAGCCGCAGTTCGCGCGCGAAAATCCCGATCCCCTTGCGAAACGGCTCGATCGTCCCCTCCGGTACGTGACGCCCTTCCGGGAAGATGAGCAGCGAATCACCCGCGTCCGCCAGCTCCCCGGCGTAGAAGAGGCTGCTGCGCACCCCCGCCGTCTCGGGAAGCGGCCAGGTGAAGAACAGGAACTCGACCAGCTTCACCTGGAACCACTCCTTCCAGTACCGCAGGCGCCCGCCCTCGGTCTCGCCAAAATAAACGCGGTGATAGCGCGTCGTCATGGCGGGTGCAATCCGGCCGCGCAAGGGCCGGGGCAGGCAACCCTTGAACAGGCCGGTGTCGAAATAACTGTGGTGGTTGGCCACGAAGAGATAGGGCGGGCGGACACTTTGCAGGTGTTCCAGCCCGCGCACCTCCGGCCGGCCGAAGACATGGACTACCAGGCGGTAGGCGGTTTCCTCCAGGAGGCGGCGGGAGGCGCGCGCGATCCGGCCACGGATCCAGCGCGGCATGCGGAGGACGCCGCGCCGGCCCGGCGCCGTCAGGTCCGCTCCGTTCAGTCGTGACGCCGCGGCGGATGGTGGACCCGGGATCGAAGTCCGTCCGACAGAGGACATGCCGATCGGCGGGGGATCTCCCGCCAGCGCCGCGACGATCGCGCG
Organism: Acidobacteriota bacterium; assembly: GCA_031394595.1. Taxonomy (GTDB): domain Bacteria; phylum Acidobacteriota; class Polarisedimenticolia; order Gp22-AA2; family Gp22-AA2; genus JANNTZ01. The sequence goes on along the minus strand of JANNTZ010000232.1, from coordinate 16,962 downwards.
CTCCAGAACGCCGACCGTCGAGGTGGCCAGCGTCTCTTCCGGGAGACCGACTCCAAGCTCCTCCTCGATGGCGACCGTCAGCTCGACCAGGTCGAGGCTGCCGAGACCGAGTCCCTCGACCAGTCGCGTGCCGTCCTTCAAGTCGGTCGCGGGGACGCGGGCGATGTCGGCCAGGATGCGGCGGAACGCAGCAGGCGTCGTCGATGTTGCGGCCGGACCCGGGGCACCGCTGCCGGCCGATGATCCGGTCAGGGCCCCGGCGGCGGCCTGACCGGCCGGGGTCTCCGCCGCCGCGAGGGCGGCCAGCAGGGCGATCTTGCGGACCTTGCCGGTCGGGGTGCGGGGGAAATCGTTCTCCTGCCAGACCGTGAACCCGCGCACGCGCTGTTTGGGCTGGAGGCGGCCGTTGGCGGCGCCGACCGCCGCCTGCGGATCGATCCCGGGTTCAAGGATCAGCACCGCGTGGACAGTGTCCCCCTTAGGCGAGGAGTGGCCGATCACGACAACCTCGCGCACGCCCGGGATCCCGTCGAAGGCCGCCTCGACATCCGCCGGGTAGACGTTCTCGCCTTCCGCCGTGACGATGACGTCCTTGAGACGGCCGCGGATGATCAGATGGCCGTGGGGATCGAACTCGCCGACGTCACCGGTCGCGAACCAGCCGTCGGCGTCGGCATGGGCAGTCCCCGAGTTGAGGTACCCCGGCGTCACGTTCGGGCCGCGCACCTGGACTTCGCCGCCAGGGCCGAGACGGACCTCCTGGTTCCCGAGCGGCTTCCCCACACTGCCGGCGCGGCGCTCGAACGGGTTGGAGACCGCCACGATCGGCGCCGTCTCGGTCAGCCCGTACCCCTGGATGATGAGGTAGCCGAAACGCTCCCAGAACTGCTGCACCGGCGCCGGCAGCGGTGCGCCGCCGGAGACGATGAGACGGAAGCGCCAGCCGAACTGCCGCCGCACGCGGGGGAAGAGGAGTGCTTGCAGGTAGAACGGCCAGCGTTCGCTCTGCCGGGCCCGCCGTTCGATCGACTCCAGCCTCCCTTCCTGCCGAAGAGTCCGCCGGATCTCGTCGGCCAGCAGGTCGATCAGGCGGGGCACCGAGAAGAGCCCCCACGCTTTGTGCAGCCGCGCCGCCTCCAAGACGTCGCGCGGCCGGGCCGGGACGAAGACCACCGTCAGCCCCATCGCCAGCGGCAGAAAGACGTTGATCGCCTGGCCGAACATGTGGGACAGCGGCAGGGTCGTGACGAACCGCAGCTCGCCCGCCCGATCGATGAAGCGCGCGTAGCGGTGGTACACATGCTCGAGGGGGGCGAAGTCCGAGACGATGTTGGCGTGGGTCAGGACGACCCCCTTCGGATCGCCGGTCGTCCCCGAGGTGAACAGGACCTCCGCCCGATCCCCGGGTGCCGGCGCGATCCACTCCGATCGCGGCCCGGCCCCGACTCCGGGCGGCGCCGTCTGTCCCGCCACGCCGCGCGGCTCGATGCGACCGTTACCCCACTGCCCGAGGGGCACCATCCCGACACCGGCCGGCGGAATGGTGCCCGCGGGGGCCACCATCAGACGGGCGCCGGAGGCGCGCGCCACCTTCTCCATGAAGGTGCCGTCGCTGCTGATCTCGATCGGCACCGCCACGCCCCCCGCCACGAGCGTGCCGAGGAGCGTCTCGACCCAGTCGGCGCCGTCAGGTCCCTGGATCAGGACATGATCGCCGCGCCGCAACCCGGCCGCTTGGAGGCGCGCGGCGCAGGCGAGAATGCGCCGGCGCAGCTGTTCGCGGCTGCGGCGCCGCCAGCGGACCCCGTCGCGCCAGATGAAGGCGGTGCGGGAGCCGCGCCGCGTCAAGTCATCCACGTAGGTTAGAAGGTGCGGGCGCTGGTGCATGACGTGAGAATATCATCCGTCGAATCCTGGAGGGTGCCCGAGGTGGAACAGACGGGGCTGGCGCGGCGCATCCGCGAACGGGGACTGGAACTCGGTCTTGGCGCCATCGGGTTCGCACCGATCGGCCCGTCGGCGCACTCGGTGGCGCTGCGGGACTGGCTGGGGCGCGGTCGCCAGGGCACGATGGCCTACATGGAGCGCACCGCCGAGGACCGGCTTGACGTCCGGCGCCGGTTCCCATGGGCCCGAAGTGCCGTGGTGGCGGCGGTCACCTACCTGCCGTATCGCGGCAGTCGGGAGAACCAGGAGGGGGTGGTCGGACACGTTGCCCGGTACGCGGTCGGCCGCGACTATCACCTCGTCCTGGCCGAACGTCTGCGGGCGCTGGCCGCCTTCATCGTGGTCGAATCGCCCGGGGCACGCACGCAGGCCTACACCGACACCGGCCCGGTGCTGGAGCGCGAACTGGCGGCGCGGGCTGGCCTCGGCTGGTTCGGCAAGAACACCAACCTGATCGGCCCACGCGGCGACTCCTGGACCCTTCTCGGAGAAATCCTGACCGATCTCGACCTTCCGGTTGGCGAACCGGTTGCCGATCGGTGCGGCACCTGCACCGCCTGCCTCGACGCCTGTCCGACCGGCGCCATCCCCGAGCCGTACGTCGTCGATTCGACCCGTTGCATCTCCTACCTGACGATCGAACTGCGCGGCTCGATTCCCGAATCGCAGCGCGCCGACCTGGGGGACTGGGTCTTCGGGTGCGACATCTGCCAGGAGGTCTGTCCGTGGAACCGCAAGGTTGCGGCGACCGGCGACACCGACTTCCTGCCGTCCGACGATCTGCGTCGGCGCAGCCTCGCCGACCTGGTGCGGATTGCCGGAGAAGAGTTCCGCGCCACATTCGGCAAGACACCGATCGAGCGGACCCGCCACCGAGGCCTGGTCCGCAACGCCCTGATCGTCGCCGCCAACACGGGAGACGACGAGGCGCTGGCAGCGGGGCGCGATCGCGCCGACGATCCCGACCCGGTGATCCGCGAAACCGCCCTGTGGGCCCTGGATCGGCACCGGGAGTCGCGCCACGGTTCGTGAAGCGGTGCCGCCCGTCGGGCCTCGGTGCCGGAAGAAGCGTGTGCCTTACTGCACTCGCGCCGCCGGGCCGAACACCTGCACCGTTCCGTCCAACCGCAGCATCTCGACGTAGAGGCCCTGACCGCTCTTGTGCTTCGGCACGATGAAATTGTAGGTCGCGCCGGTATTCGGCCACGGGCCGGCCTCCGGGCGGATCAGGGCATCATTCTGCTGGATCCGCCGGCGGTGGTTGTCGATGACCACGACGTTGAACCCGACGATGTCCACCTCATGGTTGGTGCGCCAGGAGACCAGCCCGGATCCGCGACCGTAGGGGCTCGAGAAATCGATCGTGATGTCCAGAGGCCGCTGGGGGGTGCAACCGCACGGGTCGGGAAAACCCGGCGGGGGGATCGAGCAGGCGTCGCAAACGTCCCCAGTCCCGTCCTGGTCGCAGTCAGCCTGGTCGGGGTTCCGGGAGAAACGACAGTTGTCGAGACAGTCGCCGATGAGGTCGCCATCGCTGTCGAACCCCTCGTCAACCTGACCGTCACAGTCGTCATCCCGGCCGTTACAAACTTCCGTCGCCGCGGGGCTGACCGCCGGATCGCGGTCGTCGCAATCGCCAGCGCAGGTCAGGAAAGAATCGCCGTCGTTGTCGGTGCAGTCGACGTCGGCCGCCGCGAAATGCACGACCACATCGCTCTCCACGCCATCCACCACGACGGTGCCCCCGACCAGCAGGAAGGCCCCAGGGGGAGCCGCATCCAGCGTCACCCGCGCCAATCCGGAGGGGTCGGGGAGGATCCCCGTCGAAGTCCACGCCGACCGCGGGAACGGCACCTGGTCCCCGGCGATCTGGTGCCGGTAGTAGACAGGCCCGGGCGAAAACGCGGGAGCCTGTCCTCCGAAACAAGACCCGTAGAACTCACCGAGCGTGCCCGGGTCGCAGTCGCTATGCAGAGAAGGGGAAACCTGGAGAGTGACATCGCCCCCGTCGATCCCGGTGATGACGAGGCTGCTCCGGCATTCGAGAGGCCGGACGGTACCGGTGTCGGCATCGAAGGGGTGAGCCGCGTCGACCAGGTACGGGTCAGCCGTGTCGATGAAGGGGCTCCGTGCCAGGGACACGATGAGCGACTCGCCGCCCAAGAAGGTGCTGCGCCCGCGCAATACGAGGACCAGCCGCTGCGGGCCTGAAAGTGTGACAGGGCATCCGGAGAAGCCGGCCCGGGACCAGTCGGTCTCGATGGTCACAAGAGCGTCCCCGGCCGAGCCCCCGCCCGCACACCGGACACCACCCGGGGCTTCGCAGACGAGATCCTCCCCGCCGCTGTTGGTGGCAGGGTCGGTCGCCTGGTACAGATACGCGGGCAGCCCCTCGCCGCAGATGAAATGGCTCACGCGATGGCGCACCGGCAGCGGGTCGGCACAGGCCGCGGCCAGCGGTCGCGGAGCGGCGGAGGCGATGGCAAGGATCGAGATCATCAAGAGCGCGAAGGACCGGGGAAGCGGGCGGATTTCGGCCATGGGGACCTCCTGCTGAGAATCCATGTACCGCCACCGGGTGGGTGGGTCAACCCCGAACTCAGGGATTCGCCGACTCCGTCCATGGTGGTGCAGACCTTGTTGCACCGGGAGGCCGATCCTCTCTTTTTACAACAGCTTGGAGCGGACCCCCTGTTGCAGGCGCAGCCTCCGGGCGGCCTCCCCATGAAAGTGCAACAGGCTCCGCACCACCATGGAGCGGTTGCAAGGGGTGGCGGCAGACCTTAAATATTGAAGCTGTCGCGGGAGAGGTGTTTGGCGAAGCCGAAGCGATCGGGGAGAGGAAGCAGTCGCAGGCGAGCCACGCGCCCGTCTCCGGCGCGCCGCACCTCGATTCCGGGCCGCCCGCCGATCAAGGTCGATGGCGACCGGCGTTTCCGGCCGTTGATCGAGAATAGCTACGACGCGATCGTTCTGATGGATCCGGACGCGACGGTCTCTTATGCCAGCCCGTCCCTTGTGGCAGTGCTCGGCTACCCGGTCGAAGAATTCGTCGGCCGGAACATCTTCGGGTTCATGCATCCCGAGGATCTCGAAAAGACCCGGGGACTGTTTGCCGAGTGCCTGCGGAGCCCCGAGAAACCGATCCGCTGCGAGTGCCGCTATCGGCATCGCGACGGGTCGTGGCGCAACATCGAAGCGGTCGGTGTCAACCGGCTCGGGGACCTGGCGATCGGGGCGATCATCGCCAACTTCCGCGACGTCACCGATCGCCGGCAGGCGGAGGAGGCGCGGCTACGCCTCGCCGAGGAGCGGAGCCAGACCGAAGCCGCCCTGCGGGAGAGCGAGGACCGCTTCCGGTCGTACGTGGAAACCAGCGCCGATTGGGTCTGGGCGTCGGATCCACAGGGAAGAATCACCTACTCCAACGCCGCCGTGTTCGACGTCCTCGGCTACCGGCCGGAGGAATTGCAGGGGGTTGATTCCTTCGATCTGATGCATGCCGAGGACCGGGAGCCGTGCCGGGCGGTGTTGGTCGATTGCGTCGCCCGCAAATGTGGGTGGCAGAACATCACCGTCCGCTGGCGTCGCAAGGATGGGGCCTACCGCGACGTCGAAAGCACCGGAGTCCCCTTCCTGGACGCCACCGGTGACCTCGTCGGGTTCAGGGGCGTGGATCGGGACGTCACCGATCGCCGGAGACTCGAAGACCAGCTCCGGCAGGCGCAGAAAATGGAGGCGGTCGGCCGCCTGGCCGGCGGCATCGCGCACGATTTCAACAATCTCCTGACGGCTATCCTCGGCTACTCGAAGCTGATGCTCGCCAGGCCCGACCCCGGTCCGGACTGGCGCCAGGAGATCCTGGAGATCCAGGCGGCCGCCCAGCGCGCGGCCTCGCTGACGCACCAGCTCCTGGCGTTCGGCCGGCGGCAGGTGCTGGTCCCGGAAGCGCTCGATCTCGGCGCCGTGGTCTCGGCCATGGCGCGCATGCTGCAGCGGATGATCGGCGAGAACGTCCCGCTGCGCACACTGATTAGCCCCGATCGCGGCACGGTCACGGCCGACCGTTCGCAGATCGAACAGATCCTGATGAACCTGGCGGTCAACGCCCGGGACGCCATGCCGCAGGGCGGTACGCTGACCATCGAAGTCGCCGATGCGGCGCTCGATTCAGAATATGAGAACAACCATCCGGGGGCCCGGGTGGGGAACTACGTGATGCTGTCGGTGCGCGACACCGGCACCGGCATGGATGCGACGACGCGCAGCCACCTGTTCGAACCGTTCTTCACGACCAAGGAAGTCGGCAAGGGGACCGGCCTCGGTCTTGCCACCGTGTACGGCATCGTCAAGCAGAGCGGAGGCTACATCGGCGTGGAGACCAGGCCGGGGGAGGGAACGGTGTTCCAGGTATTCCTGCCCCGCGTCGCGGCGCCGCCGAACGTGCAGGAGGCCGCACCGGCATTCGGCCCCCTGGCCACCGGGAACGAGACGATCCTGATCGTCGAGGACGATCGAGCGGTGCGGCTGCTGGTACGCGACGTCCTCGAAGCGGCAGGCTTCAAGGTCCTGGAGGCCCCGGGCGGCCGGGAGGCGCTGCGCCTGGCGCGCGACCACGACGGTCCGATCCACCTGCTGCTCGCCGACGTCATCATGCCGGGCATGGGCGGCCGGGAGGTCTCCGACCGGGTGGCCGAGATCCGGCCTGGCGTGCCGACCCTTTACATGTCGGGCTACACCGATGACGCGATCGTCCGCCACGGGGTCGCGGTCCGCGATGTCGATTTCATCCAGAAGCCGTTCGCTCCCGACGCCCTGACCCGGCGCGTCCGTGCCATCCTCGACCGCACGGCGGCGCGAACCGCCGCCTGACGGCGGCCCCGCCACGGCGAATCCGCGGTTCGACCCACCCGATCAGAAGTCCCGGAACTCCGGCAGGCTGCGGTACCGATCGATCCGGTCGCACAGGAACGTCAGGACGATCTGTCCATCGCGCGCCAGGCGGCGGGCGATCGTCAGGTTCGTGCCGCTGCTCGGCCCGACCTCGTGGCCGAGGCGGTTCAGCCGTCGCGCCTCCTCGATCGCCTCGGCGTCGGCGACCAGCATGGCGTCGTCGATCAGATCGCGGTGGCGTCGCACGATCCCGGGCACCAGCCCGTCGCCGATCCCCTCCTGGAGATGACAGACCGCCAGCGGGTACTTGAAGAGGGTGGCGGGTGAGGTGGGGCCGGGACGCCCGAACAGCTGCTTGCAGACCAGCGGACTGGCCTCCGGCTCCACGGCGATCAGCCGGGTCGCCGCACCCTGCTTCTTGAGCCAGCCGCCGGCGCCCACCAGCGTCCCGCCGGTGCCGATGCCGGCGACCACGGCATCGACACGCGTCACGCCGGCGGCCCGGAGCTGCGCCAGGCACTCGCGGCCGAGGTGCTCCTGGGCTTCGACCGCCGCCGGGTCGTCGAACTGATCCAGCAGCCGGCACCGCGGGGTTCGCGCGGCGTACTCGCGCGCGCCACGGATGGCGCCGACCACCCCTTCGTCCTCCGGGGTCAGCACCAGGCGGGCGCCGTGCCCGCGGATCATCCGCTTGCGCTCCTCCGTCATGTTCTCCGGCATGAAGACGATCGCCCGCAGGCCGAGACGCGCGGCCCAGAACGCCAGCGCGATCCCGGCGTTGCCGGAGGTCGGCTCGACCACCTCGTCCCCGGGGCGGATCCGTCCCTCCCGCAGATCGCTCGCGAGGACGAACCGGGCAACCCGGTCCTTGATGCTGCCGCTCGGATTGAGGTGTTCGGCCTTGGCCCACACGCCGTCGATGTTGAGAAGCGGTGTGGACTCTGCCGGGCTATCGGGTGTCATGCGATCCTCCGACTCGTGCTGGGGGGTGCCGGGAGCGTAGGCGGGACGGAGCCGTGGGGTCAAGATGCGGGGCGGCTGGTGAAACACGCCAACGTCGCCCCTCTGGGTTAGAATCCCCGGACTTGCCGTTCCGCCTTCAACAGGAGGAGGGTCCGATGGTCACGCTCGGCATGCTGTGGCTTCCGATCGTCATTTCCGCCGTGGTCGTGTTCTTCGGCAGCTTCGTGATGTGGATGGTCCTGCCGCACCACAAGGCCGACTGGCACCGCCTTCCGGACGAAGGGGGACTCGCCGAGGCGATTCGCAAGCAGAAGGCGGGACCGGGGCAGTACCGGATCCCGTTCTGCGCCGACGCGAAGGACATGAAGGACCCGGCGTTTCTCAAGAAGATGGAGGACGGCCCGGTTGGAACTCTCATCCTGCAGCCGGCGGGGACGCCGCGGATGGGTGGGTCGCTGATCCAGTCGTTCATCTACAACGTCCTGGTCGCGGTCGTCGTCGCCTACCTCACCGGTCGTACCCTGGAAGCGGGCGCCCATTACCTGCAGGTCTTCCGCGTCGCGGGGACCGCGGCAACTCTGGCGTACGTTGGGGCGCTCTTCTACCCGTCGATCTGGATGGGGAAGCCGTGGGCCGTCACCCTCCGCGACGCCATCGACGGCGTGATCTACGGTCTGCTGACCGCCGGCATCTTCGGCTGGCTCTGGCCGAGGTAGGGCGGCCACCAGGGCGCAATTCGCCGGGCATCGCCGTCGGGCACCCTCTAATCGCAGGAGGCGAACTCGCAGCCGGCGGAGGGGCACTCCAAGGCGGCGAACGAACCGCTGATCTCGCAGGGGAACGTGGCGCTGCAGGACTGGTCCTCGTCGGCCGGTTCCACCGTCAGGGTAAAGCTGCCCGCCAGCGTCTGGGCAGCGGCGTCGCCAGCGCCGGCAGCGACGGTCGTCAGGGTCAGCCGGCAGGTCTCGCTCGCGACGAAACTCTCCTCCCACTCGAAGGTCGCGACGCCGTCGTGGCCGACCGTCCCTTCGCCGGTTGTGACGGTGCTGCCGCACGAGCTCAGGACGGTGAAAGCGATCGCCGTATCGGTCTGGCTGACCTGGAACGCCCCAGCCCCGGTGATCGGGAAGATCTCGATCCCGCACGTGTCGGCGCTGGTGGTCAGGCTGAACTCCCAGGCCCCCGACAGGTCGGGGGCCTGTTCGAGCAGGCCGACCAGGGGGTTGGGGCCGGAGGTGACCGTGTCCTGGTACTTGTCGCCGGTGCAGGCGGCGAGGAGGACGACGAGGCCCGCGAGGCCTGGGGCGAAGCGGATTCCCTGACGGTCGTGACGCATGGGGGACTCCAGAGTCTCCGCGTCGGATGGCGATCACGGGGGCCACGGATCACGTACGACGATCCGGGGGAGAGTGCAAGCGAAAAGTCGCGCCGGGAGCGGGTTTCCCGGGATCAGCCGCGGTTCGGACCAGCCCCCACGGCGACCCGGTTGTAAACCGGGGTCACCCAGCGGCGGTACTGCGGTTCGAGGCCACGCACCACGCGGTCGTAGTGCTTCTGCAGCGCCAGGGTGATCGGCCCGGGCACGCCTTCCCCGACCAGGCGGCCATCGACTTTCGTGACCGGGGCGATCTGGGCGGCGGTGCCGCACAGGAACGCCTCGTCCACGATGTAGAGCTCGGTGCGATCCACGCCGCGGCACTCGGTGCCGATTCCCATCTGCTCGCGCGCCAGGGTCATCACCGTGTCGCGCGTCACCCCCTCGAGGATCCCCTGGGAGACATCGGGGGTGATCAACCGGCCGCCGCGCGCCAGGAACAGGTTCATGGCGCTCCCCTCGGCGACCCGGCCTGCCTCGTTCAGCATGATCGCCTCGTCGAAGCCGCGATCGCGCGCCTCCTGGGCGGCGAGCGCCGAGTTCACGTAGGCGCCGCAGATCTTGCCGCGGCAGGGGATCGAGTTATCCTGAAGCCGGCGCCAGGACGACACCCCGCAGTGCAGACCCTTGTGGGTATCGAGATAGTCGCCCATCGGCACGGCGATCATCGCGAACTCGTCCTCGGCCGGCAGGGTGACGCCGATCTTGGTCGCCGCCTTGAAGGCGATTGGCCGGACGTAGGCGTCCTGGGCGTAACCATTGCGGCGGATCAGGTCCACCGCCAGGGCGGTCAGCTCCTTCGAGCCGAGCGGCAGGTGGATGTTGAGGAGCTTGACGTTCTGCGTCATCCGCTCGAAATGATCGAGGGCCCGGAAGATCAGGATCTCGCCGCCGTCCTTGATGTGGTAGGCGCGGATCCCTTCGAACACGCCGGTGCCGTAATGGAGGCCGTGGGTGAGGATCGGCACGCGCGCCTCGGCCTCGGGCATGAAGGTGCCGTGCATGTAGACGATGCGATCGTTCATCGGCTCATCCCCACGGCGGCGACCGGAGCCCGGCGCGCCAGAAGGTGCATCCGTTCGGCGGCCACCCCGTACTCGGTGACGACATAGTGTACGTCGGCCCGGGTCGTCACGACACCCGAACCGGGGGCGAGGACCGGGACGACTCGCCCCGCGTCCGCTCCGCCGCCACGCCGATGATCATGCCCGCCTCGCGGCGCCGACTTTCAGCCCTTCGGCCAGCTCGAAGGCCAGGGCGGTCAGATCGGCCATCTCCTGCGCCGACGTAGGAAATTCCTTCCATCATCAGGCTGATGCCGGGGCCGGACGAACCGCTCATCGTCCGCTCGCCGGCCGAAGAGGCGCCGTACAGCATGTTGACCGCCGCTATCTCGCTCTCCGCCTGCAGGAAGGTGCCACCGCAGGCCGGGAACAGTCGCGCCGCGGTTTCAGCCAGTTCGCTGGCCGGGGTGATCGGGTACCCGTAAAAACTACGGCACCCTGCGAGGAGGGCGCCGTAAACCGCCGCTTCATTGGCCTTGATGAGGCGCGGGCGGGAGCGCCTTGGCACGATCTCAGGCAGTGGAGGTTTCAAGGCGATCCTCCGCTCCGACTGCTTCGGGCTTTCCCTGGTAAACGGTGATCGCCCCGGGCTCGGGGCAGGCGTAAAGGCAGAGCCCGTCGGCGAGACATCCTTCCCCGGAATACTGGACCGGGTGATAACCCTGGTGGTTGAGATGATCGGAGAGTGACAGGCAGCCCGCCTGGCAGACCTCGATACACAGGGCGCACCCCTTGCACTCTTCCGCGTCGATGACGACCCATCCTCGCGTCCGTGGTTTGCTCATGATCCCCCTCGGGGCGTGCGACGGCGCCCCTCATAGTGATAAGCATGAGTCGTGCCACCCGCTGGGACAGGCAGGTGCGGGGTCGGCCGGGAGCACGGCCGGGGAACCGGGGAAGCGGTGAGGCCGCGCCCACGGCAAGGACGCAGCTGCGTCAATCTCCGCAGTGACATGCGGGGATGCCGGGCGGCAGGTCTGATCGAACCCGGGTTGAAGGGGCCTTCAGTACACGTAGGTGACGTAGCCGATCAGGCCGCGAAACTTGAGCGAGACATCGAACTGCGGCTGGGCGACGTCGAGATATTGCAGCTCGATACTGTTGTAGCCGACACCGAATCCCCAGTTGCGCCAGGGATATCAGTCGAGACTGGCGCGCACGTCGGTGAGGCTCCCTTCCTTGTCGCTCACCGAAACCTGGAAATATTCGACGCCGGCGCGGGCATAGAGCGTCCGGACCAGCCGGAACTCGCCGTGCAGGCCGACGACCGGGATCGGGGCGACCACGTCCTCCTGCTTGGAATCGAACACCGTGGTCATTCCCGAGACGACCTGTCCGGAGATCTGCCCGGACATCAGGAAGGTACTGAAGCCGAAGGAGAGCCCGGCCTCGACATGCTCGTTCCGGACAAAGGAGTAGCGGTGGCCCAGTTTGACGAGGTCGCTGCCGAATTCGCTGTCGACCTGGGCGTTGACCGGGAACACCAGGTCGCCCCACCCGATCTGCCGGTCGATGATGCGGCTGTGGGAGCGTCGCAGTCGAAGGCTCCCGAAATCGAGACGGTGCTTGGGCGCGAAGCGCCAGTAGGATTCGAGACGCACCGTCGTGTCGTAATCGACCAGGAAGCCACCCAGGCTGACGGCGAAGATGTCCTTTATGGCCCCGCTCGAACGGATTGTCCTGCGCAACTCCGGCGGCCGGCGCCAGCAGCATCATGCTGAAAGCGGCGATCCAGCGGGTGGCGACGAGCTGTTGTACGGATGCCATCGTGCGGCGACCTCGTCCCGGACCGAGGCCGGTCGCCGGATCTCACCCGGAAACGCGGTTCGGGTCGTGCACGGGCGGTTGCCGGATGCTGCCGGCGTTGGTAGGATGCGCCCCTGCCCCAGGGTCCAACCCGCCCGGGGCGACTGGAGACAATCAATGCGGATCCGGATGCTCGTGCTGGTCACTGCGGCGGCCCTGTCGGCCGGCGGCTGCGCTGCGACCAAGCTGACCGACGCCTGGAAGGCGCCGGATGCGCCACCGAAGTTCAACTTCTCCAAGATCCTGGTGGCCTGCGTGACCGGCGGCGAGGCCATGCGTCGCACCGCCGAGGACTACCTCGTCCTGAGGATCGGTCCTGACAAGACCACCCCGTCCTATAAGGTCGTGCCGGCGAGCGGGGCCAAGGACGTCGAACAGGCGAAAGTGCGCGTCAAGGAAGCCGGCTTCGATGGCGCCATCGTCATGCGCGTCGATCAGGAAGAAACGTACGCCCCGCCCGCGGTCCACTCCGGCACCGTTTCCGTCAGCTATTACGGGTCGTTCTGGGGCTATTGGGGGTACGGTTGGCCCACGGTCTACAGTCCGGGCTATCTCACGACCGACAGGGTCGTCCGCGTCGAGACCCTGGTTTATTCCGTGACCGACGACAAGATCCTCTGGGGAGCGCGCACCAAGACAACCAACCCCTCGTCGGTGCTGACGATGGTGGACGAGATCGCCGACTCCGTCGCGGCCCGTCTGAAGCACGACAAGCTGATCGACTGAGCCGGTGCACCGCCCGGTCCGGCTGTTCTGCATCCCCGCCCTGGTCGCAGGATTGGCGGTGGTCGCGGGACCGCCGGCTGCCGCGGAGCCATCCGTCCGGCCCCGGCTGGCCCTCGTCCTGAGCGGCGGCGGCGCCCGCGGCGCCGCGCATGCGGGTGTCCTGAAAGTCCTGGAGGAGCACCACATCGTCCCCGATCTGGTCGTCGGGACGAGCATGGGTTCGATCGTCGGCGGTCTGTACGCGGCGGGCTGGACTCCGGCCGAGATCGAGAGCCTCATGGTCGAGACCGACTGGGCGAGGGTCTTCTCCGACCGCGTCGGCCGGGGCGACAAGACCTATCGTCGTAAGCAGGACGACGACCTGTACCTCATCCAGGCCAAGCTTAAATTCAAAGGCTGGAAGCCGTGGCTGCCGCCCGGCGTGCTCGGCGGACAGCGGCTCGACCTTCTCCTGCAGGCCCTCGAATACACTTCCAGCGGCGAGACCGACTTCGACGACTTCCCGGTGCCCTACCGCGCCGTGGCGGCCGACCTGGTCTCCGGCGAAACGGTCGTCATCGGGGAAGGGAGCCTGGCGATGGCGATGCGCGCCAGCATGGCCGTTCCCGGGGCGTTCGCGCCGGTGGAAATGAACGGCCGCACCCTGGTGGATGGCGGGGCGGTCGCCAACCTTCCGGTCCGGGTCGCCCGGTCCCTGGGGGCGGAACGGATCATCGCGGTGGACATCACCACCCCGCTGGAGGCGAAACGGGAGCAGATCACCTCGTTCCTGTCGGTCATGGATCAGAATTCGACATTTCTCACCGCCGGCAACCGTCTCATCGACGTCGCGAGCCTGTCACCGGAGGACGTCTACATCAAGCCGGAACTCGGCGACATCGGGTTCATGAGTTTCAAGCGCGCCCCGGAGGCGGTCGCCATCGGCGAGGCGACGGCGCGAAACGCGGCGGGTCGTCTGCATTCGCTGGGGGCGGACGATGCGGCCTGGGCCGCATTCCAAAGCCGGCACCACCGCAGACCGGAGGCGGAACGGGTGGTGGACGAGGTCGTAGTGCGCAACGAGGCCCCGATCGCCGACGGCATCATGCGCCGGCGGGTCGAGGTCCCCCTCGGGCAGCCGATCGACCCGCAGACGTTTCCGGCGCAGATCATGCCGCTGAAGGCGCTGGAAAACGTCGGTCCGATCGGGACCAGGTTCCAGCGTGTTGCCGTGGGGGGGCAACTGACCCTGCAGACATCGCGTGCCCCCTACGGTCGGAATTCGCTGCAACTGGGCCTGAGCCTGGAGAACGATTTCGAAGGGGAGGCGACCTACGCGCTGTCCGCCCGCCACCAGCTTTTGGCGGTCAACCGGCTCGGGGGTGAGTGGCAGAACATCCTCCAGGGCGGCACGGCGGGTGTCATCGACAGCGAGTTCTACCAGCCGTTCGGTGACACGATGCGCTGGTTCGTGGCCCCGCGCGCCGTCTATCACCGCTACCCCAGGAATCTCTGGACGGACGGCAACAAGGTCGCCGAGTACAGTGTCGAGGAACGCGAAATCCGCCTGGACGCCGGCCGGGTGTTCGGCGACTGGGGAGAGTTCCGGGTCGGCCTGTCGGCCGGGCGTGCCGCCGGGACCCTGCAGGTCGGGCTGCCCCTCCTGCCGGAGTTCGCCGACCGGCTTGGCGACTGGCACGCCGAGTACCGCGTCGATACGTTCGACTCGACGGCATTCGCGCGCCACGGGACGTCGGTCAATCTCGGCTACGGCGAAAGCGCCGACTGGCTGGGTTCCGACCGGGAATTCCGGTGGGCATTCGCCTCGCTCCAGCAGGCGTTCCAGTTCGGGCGTGGGACGGTCGTGCCGGGGGTCGAGGTGGCGACGAACTTCGAAGATGCGGACACGACTCTGTTCAACGCCTATGGGCTGGGCGGGTTCCTGCGTCTGTCCGGGCTCGCCACCGACGAACTCCTCGGCACGAAGGTCGGGATCGCCCGACTCGTTTACTACCACCAGATCGCGCGCCTCGATCTCGGAGCCCTGTCCACCAAAGCTTACGTCGGTCTGTCGCTGGAGGCGGGCAACGTTTACTCCCAGGACGATCCGGTCACCTGGAGTGGGCTGCGGCAGGGGGGATCGATCTTCGTCGGCGCCGAGACGGTCCTCGGCCCCGCCTACCTGGCGTGGGGGTATACCGACGGCGGCAATCAGCGTATTTATCTGTCGATCGGCAGACGGTACTGACAGGAGGTCCCGATGTTTCGCGCTGACCGCTCCACCGGGACCGGTCCGGGGGGTCGAGCATGAAAAAGAAAATCCGCGGGGCGGCAGTCTCATTCGAGATCGCCGGCCGCAGGGTGCGTCCCGGGACGCGCGACCGAATCAAGATCCCGGTCGCGCCGCTCTACACCCAGGCGATGGTCAGCCTGGTGGCGGTGGTCGTGCACGGCAAACGACGCGGGCCACGACTCTGGGTCAGCGCCGGCATCCACGGCGACGAGTTGATCGGGCTCGACATCGTGCGCGAAGTGCTGCAGGTTGTCGATCCCGCCGATCTGACCGGCACGCTCGTGGCGGTGCCGGTGGTCAACACTTTCGGGCTCTTGCAGCAGTCACGCTATCTTCCCGACCGGCGCGATCTGAACCGATCGTTTCCGGGATCGATGAAGGGGTCGCTGGCGGCGCGCACCGCCCGGCTGTTCATGAATGAAGTCGTCGATCGCTGCACGCACGGCATCGACCTGCACACCGCCGCGATCCACCGGGACAACCTGCCGCAGGTCCGCGCCAATCTCGATCACGCGCCGACCCGGGTCATGGCCAGGGCGTTCGGCGCGCCGGTCATGATTCACGCCACCGAGCGCGACGGATCGCTGCGGCAGGCCGCCTCCGAACGCCGCATCCCGACACTGCTGTACGAGGCAGGCGAGGCGCTTCGCTTCGACCGGGAGGCAGCGCGGACCGGAGTCGCCGGGGTCCTCCGGGTGATGAAGGCGCTCGGGATGTGGCGTGAGAATGTGCCGGCGGGCCGCCCGTCGATCGAAGTGCGCGACACGAAGTGGGTCCGGGCTCCGAAGAGCGGCTACTTCATCCCCGACGTGGATTTGGGTGACCGGGTCCGCAAGGGGCAGGGTCTCGGGATCCTCCACATGCGGATCCACCGGCAATTCTTCGCGGAGACGCAGGAGGAGATCACCGCGCCGATCAGCGGCATCGTCATCGGGATTTCACGCAACCCGCTCACCAACGTCGGCGACGCGCTGGTCCACGTGGCTTCGATCAGAAGTTGATCACCAGGGACGCGTTGAACACCGTGTCGGGCGGCTTTTTCCTCTCCTGCCCTTCGCCGAGGGTGATCTCGACTCCGCCTTCGCTCACCGTCTGAAATAGCTCATCGCCGTTTCCCGGTATCCCGTCCGCGTCGACGATGATCACCCGCGCCACGATATCGACGTCCTCGAGGGCCGGCACGGCGTTGTACAACCACTGCAGGCTGACCTTGAGAGAGAGGCGGCGACTCATCGCGACCGCCACCGAGTTGATCATGTCAACCGAGTAGTCGGAGGCGTCGGCCAGGCGGAGATTGAACGTGGTGTCGTTCTTGTAGGTCGTGACCTGGCCGAGTTTCTCGGAATAGCGGGACCCGAGACGGACGCCGACGAAAGTTGTCTCTTTCTCCGGGTCCGCGGTGTCCTCCTCGCGGTCGGTCCAGGAGAAACCGTAGGAGGTGTGGAACTTGCGATCATCGGTGTCCTGCCAGACATGCCCGACGCCGCCGAAGACGATGTAACGGTTGAGAATCCCGGCGTCGCTGTTCCGGTCCCAGGAGGCGCCGCCATTCCAGCTGACTCTCGTGCCGATCTTCCGGTCGAACCGGCCCTCGAAGAAATATTTCTCGACGTCCGGCTCGCTCGGGGGATCCACCACCGTGATCGTGAACGGCGGCGGCATGGCGCCCGGCTCCCAGCCGTAGCCGGCGTCGACCAGTTGGTAGCGATCGTCATCGGTGATGGTGCGGACGACGTCGAGGCGCAGGGTCATCCAGGATTCGGTCCAGCGGTGGGTCAGGGTGTCCTTGAAGCCGGTCGCTTCGGTGTTGGAGTTCCCTTCGGTCGCGACCAGGCTCAGTTCCGTCGAGTTGAACCAGCCGAGCTTTTTCTCCTCCTCCTTGACACAGGGGGTTCCTGGGCGCGGGCCGGGAGGGC
>JANNTZ010000213.1:0-2873 GCA_031394595.1 Acidobacteriota bacterium | reverse complement strand
CCACGCCGCGCTGCGGCCCGCCACTTGCGCCGCGGGAGGGCTCCGTGCGCGCGCCGGATGACCCCGACCCTTGACCAAGTGATGACGGGGGCGTAGGCTGCCCGGCCGGCCGTGCGAAGCGATGCTGGCCGCAAGGAGATCCTGGCATGAAGGTATCCTTCTGTATCCTGTCGTTCGGCGCGCTGATTGGCGCCGCAGTCCCCGCCGTGGCTCAGGAACGTGTCGATCTGTTGACCGTGCATCGGATCAAGCAGGAAGCGTTCCGCAACTCGAGAGTCATGGACCACCTCTTCTATCTGACCGACGTCCACGGGCCGCGGCTGGCGGGGTCGCCGGCCTTCCGAAAGGCGGCCGAATGGTCGGTCGGAGCGATCAAGGAGTGGGGGATCCCGGACGCGCGGCTGGAGAAGTGGGGCGAGTTCGGGCGCGCCTGGACCTTGGATCGGTTCGCGGCCCACATGTTGGCGCCGGCGTACATGCCGATCTCCGGATCGCCGATGGCCTGGTCGGCGGGGACGCCGGGGGCGGTGAAGGCGGAGGCGGTCATCGCCACGCTGTTCACGGACGAGACGCGGGAGGACCGCTACGACCTGGAGAAGCTGGCAGCGCTGATCGATGCCTGGATGGCCACCCATCGGGGGAAGCTGCGCGGCCGGATCGTCCTGATCGATCCGGTGCGCGACTTGCCGCCGCCGATGACGGCGGCCAGCGAGCGCTATGGGCCGGAGGCGCTCGAGACCATCACGCGGGCGCCCGATCCCGTGCCCCTGGACCCGCTGGAATGGCCGATCCTCCGGATGCCGAAGGACCGGAGCAAAAAACATCAGATGTACACCCCGGCGCCGGTCGAGATGACCTCGGACTTCTGGATGCGCCAGACGCACGCCTTCGACCGGCTCAATGCCTTTCTCCGCGACGAGGGCGTGGTCGCCGTCCTGAGCGCCGACCAGCGCGGTGACGGCGGGATCGTATTCGCCGAGGAGGCCGGATCCTGGGAGCGCGGCGCCCCGATTCCGCCGCCGGTCGTGTCGATCCAGCCCGAGCAGTACGCGCGCATCCACCGCCTGACCGATCGGAAGATCCCGGTCACGCTGGAACTCGAGATCAAGGTCCGGATCGATGAAAGCGACCCGGAGGGCTACAACGTGGTGGCCGAGATCCCCGGGGGCCGGAAGAAGGACGAAGTCGTCATGCTCGGGGCGCACCTCGATTCCTGGCACGCCGGGACCGGCGCCACCGACAACGCGGCGGGCAGCGCCGTGGTCCTGGAGGCGCTGCGCATCCTCCGGACGCTGGACCTGCCGATGGATCGCACCGTCAGGCTGGCGCTATGGGGGAGCGAGGAGCAGGGGCTCTTCGGCTCACGACGCTACGTCGAGAAACACTTCGCCGATCCGATCACCATGAAGACCCGCCCGGAGCATGCCCGTCTGGCGGCCTATTTCAACGTGGACAACGGCAGCGGCAGGATTCGCGGCGTCTACCTGCAGGGGAACGACATGGTGCGGCCGATCTTCGCCTCCTGGCTCGAGCCCTTCCACGACCTGGGCGCCACGGCCCTGGCGATCGACTGGACCGGTGGGACCGATCACCAGTCCTTCGACAGCGTCGGCCTCCCGGGGTTCCAGTTCATCCAGGATCCGCTCGACTACGACAGCCGGACGCACCATTCCAACCTGGACGTGTACGATCACGCCCAGCCCGGGGACCTGATGCAGGCCTCGGCGATCGTCGCGTCGTTCGTCTATCACGCCGCGACCCGTCCCGAACCTCTGCCACGCAAGCCGCTCCCGAAGCCGCTGCCCCCGAAGAAGGAAATCCCCGCCGCCGGGGCGAGGTAGCCGATGGCCGAACCCGCATAGAATGAGGGCGTCATGAAGCCGGACCGGTTCGTTACCCGCCTGCGCGAGGCGCGCGCTTCGGCGATCCTGCGGACCGACAACCGCGAGGCGGCGGCCGCGGCGATGGAGGCGGCGGTGCGCGGCGGGTTCAAGGTGGTCGAGTTCACCCTGACGATTCCCGGCGCCTTCGATCTGATCGAGGAATTCTCGGGGCGCCGGGATCTGGTGGTCGGCGCCGGCACCGTGCTCACCGAGGAGGAGGCGCGGATGGCGGTGCGGCGCGGGGCCCGCTTCCTGGTTTCGCCGGTGATGGACCCGAAGGTGATCGCGGCGGCGGCGGCGCTCGAGGTCGCTTCCATCCCGGGTTGTCACACGCCGACCGAGATGCTGGCCGCCCACCGCGCCGGGGCGCCGCTGCAGAAACTATTCCCGGCGCCCGGCTCCGGGCCCGCCTACGTCCGGGCCTGTCTCGGCCCGCTGCCGTTTCTCCGGATCGTCCCGACCCAGGGGGTGGACGCGGCCAATGCCCGTGACTGGATCGAGGCCGGCGCCTGGGCGGTCGGGTTCACGCACGCCCTCTTCGACGCCGGCGACATCAAGACCGGGCGTTTCGATCGAATCGAGGATCGGGCCCGGGTGCTCCTCGCCTCGGTCGCCTGAGCCCGCTTCGGAAGTCCATCCACCCCTGAGCAGGCCGCGCTACAATGCGCCGGCTCCCGGGCCATACGCATGCATCTCCACGAGCAACCGCACCCGACGGAGATCCACCGGCGCATCCTCCTGTTCGTCTGGATCGGCTGGCTCTCCGTCTTCCACACGCTGATCGTCTTCTTCCAGTTGTCGCTGCTGTACCGTCAGGATCTCGGTTTCGATGACGATGCGGTGAAGCTGGTCAAGGCGATCATTCTGGCCGCGACCGGGGTCGGGGGGCTGGTCCTCGGGGTGTTCGCCGATCGCGCCGGCCGCAAACCGGCGCTCGTTCTCTCCGTCCTGGTTTACGTCGCCGGCACCGGTGCCGCCGGCTTCGCGCGG
>JANNTZ010000208.1:0-22391 GCA_031394595.1 Acidobacteriota bacterium | reverse complement strand
TGGCGAGACGGAAATCCCGCAACCTCCCCTCGCGGCCGAGCAGGCGCTTGGCGATCGCCTTGGCGGCCCAGATGCCGCAGATCTGAGTGCGATAGTGCAGCGAGTTCCGGTGATAGAGAATGATGACGCACGTCCCACCCGGCTTCAGGACGCGGTGGACTTCCTGGAGGGCGCGTCCGGTGTCCGGGGTGTGGTGCAGTACGCCGTTGGAGTAGACGAAATCGAAGGTCCCGTCACGGAACGGCAGGTGCTCGGCATCGCCGCGGGCGAAGCGCGCAGCCTGCCCGAACAATCCGAACCTCTTCCTGGCCAGGGCGAGATGGCGCGGGGTCAGGTCCAGGCCGACCACCCGGGCGCTGCCGCGGGCAAACTCCAGGAGATCGGTCCCCATGCCACAGCCGACTTCGAGCATCAGGTCGCCCTGGTGTCTCGCAAAGCCTGCCACCTCTTCCATCCAGGGGCCGAACACTTCGTAGCGGAAGCGGGAATGCTCCTCGAACCACCCGCGGCTGAACTCTTCGTGGGCGGGATGAAATTCGCCGTGGCGGGAGGCGATCGGATTGGCCGACCAGTGATCCGCCGTGCGTCCCTTGACCATCGACGATCCGTCCGGTCTCGTGCTCCCGGCCGGATCTGTCATCAGCGCCCGGTCCAGACGGGGGCAGTCCAGGCGGTGAGACCTTCGCCGCCGCTGACGTCGGATGCGGTGGTCACCCGGACATAGAAGTACCGGGCGGTGGGCGAATCCAGCGTGACCTTCCATTCTGCGATCGGCCCGCCGAACGGCTGACTGGCGACGACCCGTCCCCCATCGGACACGATCTCGACTCGCGTGATCGCATCGCCGGCCACGCCGTCGGGGTCTTCAACCTTGATGACCGCGGTATAACGCCGGCCGGGTGACGCGAGCGTGGAGCCCATCACCTCACCATTCAGGCTGTAGCGGACCTGCAGGTTTTCGTCCAGCGTCGCATAGCCGCGGTTCGATCGCATGGCGTCGAACAGATCGGCACGGCCCAGACTGTGCGCGAGCAGGACCGTCCGGACCGGGGAGCCGACGATCCAGTCGTTGTTGTGGGTGTCGGACGTGGCCACCGGCATGATGTGCCAGCCCTTGTCGAGGGCGGTGACGTAGGCCGGCTCGTAGTCGTGGACACCCCAGTTGGCCGGATCGCCCAGCCAGGACCCGTAGTTGTGGATCTCGATCATCGACATCGCCCGGTCCCGCGACTCGGTCCGGTGATCGAAATCGTCCTGGTCGCCGTACAGCCCGGGGTGCGGCCAGAGACCGATCGCGCCAGGAAACGACGCCAGCCAGTCATAGAACCCCTCGATCGTCTCGACACGCGACCGGGGGTTGCCGGGATCGTGGAAGTTGGCGTCGTTGTACAGGTCGTCCTGGTTGAAAACGATGATTTCTCCGAAACCGGAGGCGAGCCAATATTCCGAGGCGGCGATCGCCGTGAAGTTCGCGTCGGTCTGCCGGTCGGCCATCAGCAGCGTCTCGGCCCATTCGTCCAGGGTGAGCATGAAGTTGTGATCGCTGGTCGCGATGTAATCGGCGCCGGCGTTCCGCGCCATCACATAAGCGTCCTCCGGTGTCCCACGCCAGCCGTCGGAGAACGCCGTGTGGGCGTGCAGGTCGCCGAAGTAGAGACTGAACTCCGTGTTCCGTGCGGGCGCCGCCGAGGCTGGGCCCCCGACCGACAGGACAACCAGCGCAACGACGACCGCCACAGCGGACAGCACCGTCAGAAGACTTTTCATGCCCCCCCCTTGGATTCCCCTCGAACCCGGATTCAGCGCGTGCTTGGCCGAATCCTACGGCTGACCACCCGCCCGGTCAACCTGAATTTCGCCCACGTTCAGGGGGGCGGCCGCTTCGGGACTCAGGCGGCGGCCGTGCCGGCCCTCGAGCGGTACAGCGACGCCAGGGCCAGGCCCAGGATCAGGTTCTCGAAGAGCCCGTACACGATCTGCTTGGCGACCAGCCCCCCCGGCAGCGGCTGGACGGCGAAATAGATCAGGTATCCGGCCGACGCGACCAACCAGAGGGCGATCCCGAAGCGGAGACCCTGGCCGACCCAGGGGGTGCCCTCGACCCCCTTGCCGTAGATCCAGGCCACGCCCACCGCGAGGACGACGTGAGCGATTAGCATGAACGGGAAGTGCGCCCCCTGACCCTGCTCGTCCCGCATGTGGGATCCGAGGGCCTTGTAGTCTTCCCCGAGGAGCGCGCCATGCACGATGAACCCGGTGGTCATCGTCACCAAGAAGGTCACCACCACTGCCAGGAAGAATTTCTTTCCGTTCATGGGTCCTCCTTATGGAGATGCATCATAACCCCGTCGCCCCGGTCGCGGACCGGGATCTGGTTGTTTGCCGGGAACCTCCCCTGCCCGCTCCGTGTCAAACCGGTCGCGCGTTCCTGGGGCTCCAGAATGCCGATGCGGAACTTGGTCGCGATCATCGTCTTTGCCGTCGGCCTGTCTGCATGCCGCACCGAAGCGCCGGGGCCGATGCGCGCCGGCGACGTGGTCCGTCACGTGCAACGGCTCGCGGCGGACGACATGGCAGGTCGTGGGGCCGGGTACCCGGGTGAAGAGAATGCCGCCGCCTACATCGCCGACCGGTTCCGCGATATCGGGCTCAAGCCGCCGGCAGGGGTGGTGCCTCCTGGATTCATCAGGACCTTCCCGTTCCATCCGCGAGGTCCCGTGCAGGCGGGGCAGATCCTGACCTCGCGGAATGTGACCGGCATCCTCGAGGGTTCCGACCCGGTGTTGCGCGACGAGATCGTCCTCCTCGGGGCCCACCACGACGGGCAGGGACGCGCCGGGCAGGCGCAGGCCGGCCGCTACCCGGCGCTGTTGCCCGGCACCGATGAGATCTGGAACAGCGCCGACGACAACGCCTCGAGCGTGGCTGTCGTCATCGAGGTCGCCCACGCGCTCGCTGCCGCGGGTCATCGGCCACGGCGATCGATCGTCTTCGCGACCTTCGGGGCCGAGGAGCACGCCCTGAACGGGGCGGCGCACTACGTGACCGATCCCCCCTGGCCGCTCCCGTGGCACGTCGCGATGGTGAACCTCGAGAAACTGGGGCGCGTGCCCGATCAGGAATTGGTCACGGCCGCTTCGGCGACGAGCCCCGACTGGGACCCGGTGATCGCCACGGTGAACAGCACGACCGGACGCAACATTCTGCCGGTCGTGCCCGAGATCATCCTGGACACCGATCACTATCCGTTCGCAGCCACCGGCATCCCGGCGATCACGGTCGGCACGGCGCACGAGGAGGACACCCATCGCCCTACGGACGAAGCCGCCCTGATCGCCGGCGAGGCGCTCGCTTCGCGGGCCGACGCCATCCTGGCGCTGGTGACCGAGCTCGCCAACCGCGACCAGGCGCCGCGCTATCGAGCCGATCGATCCGGCGATCCCGGCGTGATCACGATGGCCGCTTCCGGTGTCGAGCGGGCGTTGGTCCGCGACGCGCTGCCCGGCCGCCCATCCGGCGAACCAGCAGTCCTCAAGGTCGGCGTGGTGATTCCCGGACTCCCCGCCGCGCGCGCCGGCCTGCGGGCCGGAGACCTCGTCGTGGAAGTCGATGGGCGACCGCTCCCGCCCGAAGCCGACGAGGAGACCTTGCCGGCCGCGTACAAGGAAGACCACCGGCTCGACCTGACGGTGATCCGTGACGCTCAACGGTTGACGATCACCGTCGGCGGACCGACCACCCCAGCCGCTCAGCGACGACCGTAACCGATCCCGCCACCGCACCCAGGAGATGCGCCAACGGCAGGACCCGGGTCCCCGGACCCAGATCGCCGGCGAACAGGGCGTTCCCGGTTGCCATCTCCACCACGACCTTCATGGAAAACAGCGCGATCGCGATCCCCGCGATCGGTCGTCGAAGACGGCCCGGTCCCGCGCCTCCGGCCGCGGGCTCCAGCACGACGTCGATCGCCAGGGCCACGAACAGCGCCGAGGCCACCCCGGACGCCCCGCGGTAAACGGCGACCCCGGGCGCCCGCAGATGCATTCCGGCACCCACCAGCAACAGCCCGGTCATCAACACGATCAGGAGCAGTCGCCGCGACCGCGTCTCGAGCACCGATCCCAGGAGAAACGTGGCCCCCAGATCGGCGATCGCCATCCGCGATGACCAGTGGACGGCCTGCGCTGTGAGGGGAAGCCAGAACGCGCCGCCGGCGACCCGGGTGCGATCGTATTGGAGCGCTTCCGGCAGCCCCGGCAGCAGACCGAGGATGGCTGAAACCAGGACGAACGTCAGTGTCGCCCAGGGCACCGGGAAAGCGCGGGATGGACGCCGGTCCGGCGCGCCGGCCGTCAACGACCTCCGTGCTGCGCCGGTGACCGCCTTCGCGTCGCAACTCCGATCCCCGCCAGCAGAACCGCGCCGAGGAGCTCGACGACCCCGAGGGCTGCGCCGCCCTGGCCCCCGGTCCCGCCGACCGGTTTTCCCGACTCATCCAGAAGAGCGATCGCCGGGGTGCCGGGGCCGCGGACCGTTCCGGTGGCCGCCTGTGTTTGAAAGGCCTGCAGGGCGGTGTCCAGGTTCGCGATCAGATCGCCGGTCGCCGTCTCGAACCCCTGTTCGCTCCGATCGCGCAGGACCTTGTCCGCGTCGATCGGCGTCGACTTCCCGCCGATGGCGCTCCGCCCCGAGGCGTTGAACAGGAGCGCCCTGGCGCGGATGTCGTACACCACCGCCTCCATGAAGGTCCGCGTGTCGTTCTTCTCCCCTTTGACCACGTAGAGGCCGACGATGGTCCAGTAGGCCCACGAGCTGCGGCCCGAGTCGCGGAACTGCATCTGGTCGTAGGAGATCAGGGCGATGAGATCGATCCCGAAGGCCGCCCGGAGACGATCGAGGTCATCGAACCCCCCGGTGGGTGTCAAGGAGCCCGGTGAGATGACCTCGACGCCGGCGATGCCGGACTTTCCGGTAAAGGCGTCGGCGACCCGTTTGAGGAGAGCCTGCTTCTGGTTCGCCGTGAACCGATCGGCCCAGGAGGCGGACGGCGGGGCGAATGCCACCCCGACGCGCACCGGGAGCTTGAGGGTCACATCACCCGGGGGCGCCGCCTCGGCACCCTTCGGGTACAGGAATTCCAGGGCGTTGCTCCTGACCCGGCTCTGCGTGGTGACGCAACCCACGCCGAGTAGCAGCACGAGGACTACGAGTGTCAGACGATTCGGCATATCACGCCTCCCCATACTCCCGGTGCTGCGGCAGGCCGTCCCCGATCTCGTACCATGGCACGCGACTGCGGACGAAGATGTGGGCCTCGGGCTTGCGGTCGAGCGGTGTATCGAAGGTGGCCGCCGCGATGTACACCATCCCGGGCTCGGACATGACCGTGCCGGTGATGTTGGACCCGCAGGTACGGCAGAACTCGCGGCGTGTCCCTGGCTCCGCCGTCCACCCTGAGAGATCCTCGGCTCCGCGGACCAGCGTGAAACGCTCACGTGCCACGCCGATGTAGGTCGCGAACGCCGCGCCGTGACTTTTGCGGCAGTCGGTGCAATGACAGTGACTCATGCTCCCGAACGGCGCGGTGGCCCGGTACCGGACGCGGCCGCAGGCACAGGATCCTTCGTAGTCCTTCCTCGATTGTTCGCCCATGTGACCTCCTTCCCCTCGGATGCGCGCCACAGGGTATCGCCTCCCCGGCCTGTTCCGCCAGACTCGCGTCAGAAATCCGTCGGCTGCTTCGGGTGGCCTCTCGGCATTCGACCCCTATATTCAATCCTATTGGATCGAGGAGAGCCGAGAATGAGAACAAGCCTGCCGGGCACGCTCATCATCTTGATCGTCACTCTAACCTGCGCCGCATGCTCCAGCGGCCGCTACGAGCCGTTCGTCAGCGAGCCAAGGGTCATCGGGCCGGTCGCCGACGACTCCGGTCGGGCGATGTTCTACGACGACCTGGCTCCCTACGGCGAATGGATCTGGGTCGCCGGTCCCGGCTGGGTCTGGTCTCCGCATGCAACGCCGGCCGGCTGGCGCCCCTACACCCTGGGCCACTGGGTCTATACCGACTACGGATGGACGTGGACCTCTGACGAGGAATTCGGCTGGGCTGTGTATCACTATGGTCGGTGGCATCAGGATGCGGCCCGCGGATGGGTCTGGGCACCCGGCCTGGAGTGGGGTCCCGCCTGGGTGGCCTGGAATGCCGGCTCCGGTTGGGTCGGATGGGCGCCCCTGCCGTGGCAGGTCCGCTGGCGGGCCGATGCCGGTCTCGACTGGGGCGGCGTCAGCGTCTCGATCGAGCCATCCCGGTGGTGCTTCGCCGAAACTCGTCACCTGGCCAATCCCGCGCTGAGTCGGCATCTCGCGCCGGCGACCCGGAACGTCACCCTGGTCAAGATGACCACGAACATCACGAACTACACCTACATCGAAAACCACATCGTCAACTCCAGCGTGAGTGTCGAGCGCGTCGGCAAGGCCGTGGGGCACAGCATTCCGCGGTACCGCGTCAGGCATGCCGACTCTCCGGAAAACAAACGCGGCGGCATCCACGAGGGAGAGCTCGTCGTCTTCCGTCCGGGATCGGCGCGATCGCACGAGGTCCGGCAGAACACGGCCCCGGCGCCCGCGGTCCGGCAGAACACAGCCGGCACACCCGCGGTCCGCAGGTCTTCGGGGTCGCACCGCACGGAGGCGCCTGCGCGCACGCACGACGATCGCGGCAATCACCGGCCCGGGACCGAGGCTAAGCCGAAGGACGAGGCAGACTCGCAGCACCCGAGGAAGGATCCAGCGTCCCCCTCAAGAGGACCGGATCGAGCCGCACCGCACGCCTCGCCCGACAACCCGCCACCGGGCCATCAGCCTCAGGTCACACAGGAGGGTCGCAAGGACCCGAAGCCGGCGGTGGCGCCCGGGAAACGCGGGGGCGAGAAGGCGAAGTCCTCGAAATCGAAGGCCGAAAAGACCAAGAACGAGGACCCGAAGCCCGGGAAATCCAAGGACGACAAGCCGGAGAACGGCGGCTCCTAATCGCAACCCGCTATTCCGACCGCTCCGCAGACCTCGGACTGGCTGTCCCGTTGGGGCCCCTCCCCATGGACCCGCCAGCCACCTGCTTCTTGAAGCCCACAGCCCTTCTGAGATATCAATAGCCTGCACAGCGCTACGCAGGGAGGTGCAATCGACGGGTCCGATGCCGTCTGGACGGGATCCTGCCCGGAAGGAGGGGTCATGGCGTTCGCGGTCCGGCGTGCCGAGTATTTCAATGCGACCATCAGCGGCGAACCCGGGGAGGCCTACCAGGTCCTGTCGCAGCTGGCGAGCCTCGGCATCAACCTGCTCGCGTTCACCGCCATGCCCGTGGGGTTGATGCGTACACAGATGACCCTGTTCCCGGAAGACGGATCGAAGATCATGAACGCGGCCCGGAAGGCCGGCTGGACTCTCGATGGGCCCCACCCCGCCCTGCTGGTGCAGGGGGACGACGAACTGGGGGCCCTGGCCAGGATCCACGGCAGGCTGCACGAGGCCGGGGTCAGTGTGTTCGCGTCCACCGGGGTGGCCGACGGTAAGGGCTCATTCGGTTACGTCCTGTACCTGCGGTCCGAGGAATTCGAGCGAGCGGTCAAGGTGATGGGTCTGTAGCCAGTCCACAGGAGACAAGTCGGTCATGCTGATTGTCGTTCCACGCGAAACACGGACGGGCGAGCATCGTGTCGCCCTGACGCCCGAGTCCTGCAAGAAACTGATCCAGGCGGGATACGCGATCACTGTCGAAAGCGGCGCCGGCGATGCGGCGTTCTACCCGGATGAGGCCTATCGCGAGGCCGGCGCCTCGGTGGCCACGGACCCCGTCGCGATGATCGGCAAGGCCGACATTGTGGTCACGGTCACCGCCCCGGCGATGGCCACGGGAGGTCGGGACGAAATCGGGGCGATGAAGCCGGGGACCATCCTGCTGGGATCCCTGATGCCCCTGAAGAACCTCGACGCCGTCGAGGCGCTGGCCACACGCAGGATCACCGCGTTCTCCACCGACGCCATCCCCCGCATCACCCGGGCCCAGGCCATGGACACGCTGTCCTCGATGGCCAACATCACCGGTTACAAGGGGGTGCTGATCGCCGCGACCGAGATCGGCAAGTATTTCCCGATGTTCATGACCGCCGCCGGGACGATCTTCCCCGCCAAGGTCTTCGTCATCGGCGCCGCAGTGGCCGGTCTCCAGGCCATCGCCACGGCGCGGCGTCTGGGCGCCAACGTCCTGGCGACCGACGTGCGGCCCGAGGTCAAGGAACAGATCGAAAGCCTGGGCGCCAAGTACGTGGGGGTGGAGCTGAAGGAGAGCGCCTCGGCGGGCGGCGGTTATGCCCGCGAGCTCTCGGAGGAGGACAAGGCGCGGCAGCGGGAGATGCTCGCCGACCAGTGCGCCGCCTCGGACGTCGTCATCACCACGGCGCTGATCGGCGGTGTCTTCGCGCCGAAGCTGATCACCGCCGCGATCGTCCGCCGGATGCGGCCCGGCGCGGTCATCGTGGACCTCGGCGCGGATGGCGGTGGCAACTGCGAGTTGTCGCGCCTGGGCGGGACGGTCGTCGAAAACGGCGTGCGGATCGTCGCCCCCCTGAACCTGCCGTCCACGATGCCGACCCACGCGAGCCTGCTGTTCTCGCGCAATCTGGCGGCCTTCCTCCTGGCGTTCACCAAGGACAAGGCCTTCCGCCTGGATCTTTCCGACGACATCCAGAAAGGATCGATCATCACGCACGAGGGCGAGATCCGGCACGACCGGACGCGCGAGGCCCGGCAGGGCGTCGGCGCCGGCGGGTCGCGCCGCTGAGGACCCGCCCCCCGTCCCACGGAATCGCAGCCACCTGAACGAGGAGAAGAACGCCGATGCACGAAGCCCCGCCCGCACTCGACTTCTGGTCCATGCTGTTCGTCTTCATGCTCGCCACCTTTATCGGCGTCGGTGTCATCCGGCGGGTGTCGCGCCTGCTGCACACACCGTTGATGTCGCTGACCAATGCCATCTCCGCCATCGCGGTGGTCGGATCGATCATCGTCACCGGCTCCGACCACCCCTGGCAGATCCGCATGATGGGGGCGATCGCCCTGTTCGCGTCGGTCACCAATATCGTCAGCGGCTTCCTGATCACCGATCGCATGCTCAAAATGTTCAAGAGTGACGGAGGCCGGCGGTGATTCCGGCGCTCACCCAACTCGCCTACCTGCTGGCGACGGGGCTCTTCGTCCTGTCGCTGCACTGGATGAACGACCCGAAGTCCGCCCGCCGCGGCGTCCATGCCGGCGTGGCCGCCATGCTGACGGCGGTGATCGCCACCTGGGCCCAGCCCCACATCATCGTGAACCACGTCTGGATCGTGGTGGCGATCGCCGCCGGGATCGCGGTCGGCTGGCCCTTGTCGCGGGTCCCGCTGACCGCCGTCCCGCAGCGGACCGCCTTGTCGCACGCCTTCGGCGGCCTCGCCGCCGGCCTGGTCGGCACGGCCGAATATTTCCTCTGGCTGAACGAGGCGCCGGCCAATCTCACACCCTTCCGGATGAGCGCCATCATCATCGAGATCATCCTCGGGTATCTCACCTTCACCGGCAGTCTCATGGCCGCCGGGAAGCTCCAGGAGGTCCGCTGGGTCCCGCAGCGCCCGGTCACCTACCCGCTGCAGAACGTCACCAACCTCGGTCTGATGGTCGTGGCCCTGGTCCTTGGCGTGGCGCTGGTCCTCAATCCCACGGCGGCCTGGGCGGCCACGGCGTTCATGGCGATCATCGGGTTGGCGTTGATTTTCGGTGTCCTGCTGATCATCCCGATCGGCGGCGCCGACATGCCGACGGTCATTTCGATCCTGAACGCCTACGCCGGCCTGTCGGCCGTGGCGATGGGGTTCGTGCTCGACAACAAGCTGCTGATCACCGCCGGCGCCCTCGACGGATCGAGCGGTCTGATCCTGTCGATCATCATGTGCCGGGCGATGAACCGATCGTTCACCAACGTCCTGTTCGGCGCTTTCGGCAAGGTCGAAGCGGCGAAGAAGACCGGGGAACAGAAGAACTACAAGCCCGAGACGACCGAGGGCGCCGCGCAGGTCCTCGAGCAGGCGAACCTGGTGGTCATCGTTCCCGGGTACGGCATGGCCGTCGCCCAGGCGCAGCACAAGGTGCGCGAGCTTTACGACCAGCTCAAGAAGCGCGGCGTGACCGTGAAGTTCGCCATCCACCCGGTCGCCGGCCGGATGCCCGGCCACATGAACGTCCTGCTCGCCGAGGCCAACGTCCCCTACACCGACCTGGTGGAGATGGACGAGATCAACGCGGACATGCCGCAGTGCGATGTCGCCCTGGTGGTGGGCGCCAACGACACCGTGAATCCGGCGGCGCGCTACGACAAGTCGAGCCCGATCTACGGCATGCCGATCGTCGACGCCGACAAGGCGCGCACCGTCTTCGCCATCAAGCGCAGCAAGAACCCGGGGTTCGCGGGAATCGACAACGAGCTCTATTTCTCCGACCGCACCTGGATGCTGTTCGGCGACGCCAAGGCCGTCGTCGGCGACCTGGTCAAGCAGCTCTCAGGCGGCAGCGGCATGCACTGAGTCGGTCAGACGTCCCGGGGCGGATCCCGGCGCGCCAGGCGGAGGGTCAGGACCACCAGGATCGCCACGGCGGCGACAAGGGTCGTCCAGAGCAGCACGGTTTGCCCCAAGCCCCGGCCCGCCAGTCGGGCGCGCAGGCTGAAGTCGCGGTTGGCTTCCAGGGACCCTGACTCGATGGCCGCCGCCTTCACCGCCAGGACCACGTCGCGCACCCGCTCCAGTTCGTAGCGTGGCGCGTCCTGCCCCTGCGCCCCCATCAGGACGGTGTACGGCCCCGGCGGCGCGGTCAGGAACAGGTCAGGCAGTACGACACGGGCCTGAATTGACTGGAACGCGAGAGGCGCGTCGTCGCCGTCCTCGATGATCAATTGCAGGGTCTCCACGCGCGCGGGTTCGACGGTGATGCTGACCGGCCGGCGATCGCCGATGGACCGGGTAAGACGGCCGCGGGCCAGCGTCCGCTTCGCCCCGCTCTCGGATCCGGCCTCGATCCTGAACCCGCGGTCGAAGAACCCGGCCCCCGTGTCCAGGACAATCCGATCCGGACGCAACGGCGTCACCGGCGGACGCAAGACGTAGCGCGAGATCCCGCCCTCGCGTTCGGGCCCCTCGATCGCGCAGGCGACCAACTCGGACGCCGCCTCCCGCTCGATGAGGTAGGGCCATTGCCGCGAGCCGACATCGGCCACCCGCAGGTCGGAGAGGTCGTCACTCAGCACGGCCAGGTCGCCGGGCTGCAGCCGCAGCCGCGACAGCCCCTCGGGCGCGTCGGGAACGGTGATCGGCCGCCGGTGACTGAATAGACGGCCATCCACCTCGGCACCGGGATGCATGGCGAAGGCGAGCGCCGGCGCCCCATCGTAGACGGGGTTGGAGCGGGAGGTTCCCAGGCGCGCGGGACGGACGACGTTCGGGTCATGGAGCAGCGCGGCGACCTCGGCGCGTTTGCCAACCGCGCCCGGAGGCGTCTGCGGCAGGAGCCCCGCCAGGTCGTAACGGGGCGGATGGGCGCGCCCGCCGCCGAACCGGATGATTCCGGCGGCGCCGCCGGTCGGACCCGGTGGCAGGGAGAAGATCAGGGACGGCTGTCGGATGACGGCGGCGAAGGCGAGGTCCGCGAGGGGCGGGCTGTCGCCGTCCTCGATCGCCACGCGCAGTCTCTCCCCCCGGGCCTCGCGCAGCTCCACTTCTTGTTCTCCGACCGGAACCAGTGCCTGGACGCGGAACACACGCCCCGATCCGAGACCCGTATCGAGTCCCGTCGGTCCCTCATCCGACACCTCGAGCACGCGGTCGAAGGTGCCGGTGCTCGTCTCGACGCGCAGGACGTCCGGCACGATGCCCCGCGGCCGCTGCAACTCGACCAGGGTGCGCCCGTCCTCGCGGCGTGTGGAGAGGATCTCCAGCGGCACCGCGATCCGCCCGCTCCTTTCGAGCGTCCGCGCGCTCTCGAGCCGGAAGGCCGGCTCGATCCAGAACGGGTGTTCGCTCTCCAGCACGACACGCAGCCTTCCGCCGGCAATCGGCGGCAGAGGGACCCGGTCCTTGACGGCCGGCCGCGGTCCGCCCAGACGGAACAGGGATCCATCCTTGACCAGCACCTCGGCCTCCCCGCCCTTACCGATCGACTCGATCGTCACCCGTGCGACGAACTCCCTCGGCGAGGTGTGCATCACCAGGACCCAGGCGCCGGCCCGCGGCGGGTCCGGCGGCATCGCCAGATCGAAGATCTCACGGCGCAGGCGTGGTGCGTCCTGCCGCCCGATCTCGCTGCGCCGGGCCTCCAGGATCCGGGACTCGTGGCGCTGGATCACCTCGAGATCGCCGCCGGGCCGCGCGCCGGCATCGAGGACGAAGGGCACCTCCTCGTCCTTGCCATCGAAGAGGCGCAGGTCGGAAAGATCGGGCCGGCATCGGGCCATCACTTCGGCCGGAAGAACCAGACGGGAGAGGCCCTCCCTTTCGACGCTGACTTCGGCTTCCCGCGGAAACAGCCGGCGCAGGTCGGCCGGTTGCGCATTCTCCGTCCACGCCGGGTCGCCTGCCAGGGCCGTCGCCAGGGCCGGCAGGAGGACGCAGGCTCGCCTCACGTCGTCTCCATTCCCGGCTCCTTCTCCCGCCGGGAGCGGAACACGAATCGCTGGTACAGCAGGGACACCAGGATCAACGAAGCCGCGAGGCCGAGCAGCGATGCGACGCGGTACAAATCCTGGAGCGCCCCGAGATCGTAAAGGAAGACCTTGCCGATGGTGACCAGCAGGAAACAAAGGCTGACCCAGCGGAGCCCGAGCGCGTGGCGCGCCATCCCGAAGCCCAGGAGCACGAGTGCGTAGATCGCCCAGACGATGGAGACGGTCAGCCGCTGGGCCGGTTGATCGCCGAAGCTCAACCGCAGCACCGGCCCGGTCGCGAACCAGTCGGCGATCGCCAGGTTCATCCAGACAAAGATTAGAACGATCGCGGCCATCCCCGCCGCGATGGCGCCCAGCGCGTGTCCCCCGTCATAGACGCGGCTCTCCCAGTCCCGGGCGCGCGCCAGCTCCCGCGGCTTGAGCAGCGCCGCGCTGCCGAGGGTCGCACCCGCCGGCACCAGGTAGGTGTACAGGAGCCAGTTCACGATCCGGATGGACGACCGGGGGTAGTAGCCCAGGAGGGCGGGATTGGCGACCAGGCGGACCGTCGCCGCGCCCAGAAGCGCCAGACCGAAGTATTTCAGGCCGGGGTGATCCAGACGGGTCCACAGGGCGATGACCGCCAGCCCTTCGAGGGCCCATCCGATGGTGATCCATTCCTTCTCCAGCTGCAGCGGGATCGCCACGGCGACGAAGCACAGCGCCACGGCCGCGAACCAGGCGAGCGCCCTGAGCCAGGCGGGATCCGATGACGGAATGACCCGCCGCGCCCCCGCCGCCGCCCCCAGCGCCAGGGCGCCGAGCGCGACCGGAAGCACGCCGATGAAGGCGTCGGTGAAGCGCATTTCGAAGAGCCTCCGGAGCGACGGGAACCAGATCGGACCGGCCAGCGCCGCCGCGTACCAGGCCAGGCGAGCGTCCATGAACCGGCGGGAGACCAGCAGGGGCCACGCCGTGAACACCACGACCGCGAGCCACCCGAGGGCGAAGGCGGCGAGGACTTCAGGCTGCCGATCCCGCAGCCCCGCACGCTCCCAGGTCCAGAAGATGTGGACGAGTGCCGTCGCGCCCACCGCCGCCGCGTACCAGGCGCCCTCCCCCCGCCGGGTCGCCGCCAGGATCGCCAGGAGACCGAGGACCAGCGCCGTGCCCAGGGCCGGAAGCGGACCCAGATCGGTGGTGAGCGACGCTGGCACCAGTCCTGCCAGCAGGACGACGGGGAGGGCCGCCGCGGCATGGTCGGCGAAAGCGCGGACTTCCGCTCCGCGCCGAACGAGCGCCGCCGCCTGGGACACGACGGCGGCGACTGCCAGGATCGCGAGGTAGAGCGTGGGCGCCGGGAACGATGGATTCCGACCGTGAACGAGGTGCACGATCGACAAACCCAGTCCCATGCCGATCGCGGCGGCGACCTGGAGCGCGCCCCGCCCGGGGAATGCCGCGTGCCGGTACAGAACCGCGCCGAGGACCGTCCACCCCGCAATCCAGGGCCACGGTGGCAGGGTCCTGGCCGCCGACAACAGGAGCAGCACGAACAGACCACCGGCCATGATCATCGCGGCGGTCGCGGGGCTGTGGGACCCGCGCAGGTCGGGTTCGATCTCGACGAAGACATGGAAAATCAGCGCCAGGCCCGCCGCGACCGCGACGGTCTCCCACGCCAGGGGAACAGTCAGCGGATGCCGCAGCAGCCAGACGGCGACGATCGTCACACTGGCTGCGGCTGCCCCGGTGCCCAGGGTGCGCGCACTCTGGTCCCGGGACACCCAGCCGGCGCCCGCGCCCAGCAACGCCAGGAGGATGCCGATCGGATAGAGATGCGGTCCGAGGTCGACTCGGCCCGCGAAATACAGCGCGAACGCGAATGGAAAGAGGATGGCGCCGATCTGACTCCGCTGCCATCCGGCGGCAGGATCCGCCCCCGCGAAGAGGCGCCCGGCGAAGACGAACAAGGCCGCGAACACACCCAGGATCACCAGACCGAGAGCCAGGCGCTCCGGTCCCATGCGCGCGCCAATCCACAGCGCCTGGATGAGCACGGTCGCCAGGAGACTCAGGATTCCGAGCGAGGGCCAGCGGCGCTGCCGTGAGACGAACAGCAGCCCCAAGTCAAGAAGGAGCACGTATCCGAACAGGCCGATCGGCCGATCGGTCCCGCTCGCCAGGAGGAGCGGTGTCGCAAAACCCCCGACGAGGCCGATCACGGCGACGACTTGCGATGCGGTCTTCATGGCGAGCAGGCAGCAGGTGATCGTGACGAGCACCATGAGCCCGAAGGCGACGACCATGGGGATGAGGCCATACAACACGTGGGCCGCCCAGAACGCCGCGTACAGGATGACGACACCGGCTCCCCCGATCCCTTCGGCCGTCGATCGGTAGTGGCGGCGCCGCAGCATCTCGGACCCGACCAGACAGCCGAGACCGGTGAGCGCCCCGGTGACGACCCGCATCGCGGGAGTGATCAGCCCGTGCTCGATCGAGTACTTGAAGAACAGCAGCCCGGCCAGCGCGAGGGCCACCGCCCCCAGGACGGCCGCCCCCCGAAGGCCGATCCAGCGCTCCCAGTCGATCGGGGCGCGGGGCGCGGTCAGGGGCGGCAGGCGTGGCGGCGAGGGCGAAGGCTGGGGCCTCGGTTCAAATCGCGGCGCGGACGGTGGTTCCCGAGTTGGTTCGAATCGCGGCGGTGGCTCCGGCGCGGGCCGCGGTTCGACCGCAGGCCTGACCTGCGGCTCGACCCGGTCGCGGGGACGCTGCGGCTCCCGAACATCCGCCGGGACCTCGGCCCGCATTGACTCCAGACAGGCGAGGCGTTCCTGCAGATCGTCCACCTGCTGCTCGAGCCCCCTGAGCCGGGCGCTGCGCACCAGGGCGACGATGGCGATGATGGGGCCGGCGAGGACGATACCGACGATCAGGACGATGAACGGACCGAACATGTTCTCGATCCTCCTGTTCTGAACGGACGGGACGAACCCGCGTTGCCTGCCTGGCGAATCCTAACCCAAGGGGCCCGCGCCGCGCATCACCCCTGCCACTGTGCCTGTCAGCGGGATCGCCCGGCGGGGCGCCTGCTGCCGGATTGCCCGCGCCTTCGTGGGGCGG
Organism: Acidobacteriota bacterium; assembly: GCA_031394595.1. Classification (GTDB taxonomy): domain Bacteria; phylum Acidobacteriota; class Polarisedimenticolia; order Gp22-AA2; family Gp22-AA2; genus JANNTZ01. The sequence continues at coordinate 6,535 of JANNTZ010000208.1, read as the reverse complement.
CCGGCCGTCGCCCCGAGGAAGCCTTTCCGTTGCCGCGCTTTGCCGATGCCGCGGCGATCGCCTTCGCGGCCCAGGCGGCCAGTTCCTCCGGATCATCGAGGACCCCGGCCGGCACCTCGTAGTACTGCATCGTGGTCGGGCGATCGGGGAACGGGCGGAAGGGTTTCATTCCTGCCGCTTGGTAAGCGGGGCGGCTGCGATCGTCGACTTTCAGGTAGAAGACTCCCCGGTAGAGAATGCCGAAGAAGCGCCCGCCGGCGTACAAGCCATACCCGCCGAACATGGGACGCGTGACGACGTCGGGAACTCCGCCCAGCTGTTCGAGGACGAAATCCCGGAACGAGTTACCCTTCGACATCGCCCCTCCTGCGGCCCGCGATCCGGGCGTCAGGCGGTCTCGACGAACAGCCGATCGGCGCGGATCCACAACCAGAGAGCGGCACCGAGGACCGCGAAGATTGATCCGGTCGCCAGCGCCGCCTCCCATCCGAAGGCCTGGACGGTGAACGGCACCAGCAGCGCACCGACCCCGCCGACCACGTTACCGCCGGTGTTCAACACTCCGCAGGCCGCCGAGGCGTGCCTCCCGGAGACGGCAATGGTCGCGGCCCAGAACGCCCCCTCGGTCAGCTGCTGGCATCCGAGGCAAAGCGACAGGTAGATGACGGCGACGTAAGGATCGGCCGCCGTCGCCGCCGCGACGATCAACCCGGCGGTCAGGATCAGGCCGAGAATGCCCGGCACCCTGCAGCCCCAGCGCATGCCGATCCTCCGGCCGAGGCCGTCGCACATGGCCCCGCCGACGATTGCGCCGAACGCACCGGCGATCCAGGGGGCCGCGGCGTAGGCGCCCCCTTCAAGAGTCTTGAATCCCCGGCTCTCGACCAGGTAAATGAACAGCCAGTTGAAAAACAGGTAGAAGACATAGTTGCTGCAGAAGTAGCTGGTGGCCAGCAGCAGTACCTGGCGATCCTTCAGCACGAGTTTCCAGGCGGCGTCCCGCACCAGGACCGGAGTCGCGGGGCGATCCGCATCGATCAACGCGATCTCCTCCTGGCTGACCCCGGGGTGTTCCGCGGGCGTGTCCCTCACGTACCACCACCAGACTCCCGCGATCAGGAACGCCAGGGGTGCCGTCAGGATGAACGACTGCCGCCACCCCACGGTCTCCATCAGCCAGGCGATCAGCGGACCGGTGGCGGCGGACCCCAGGGTCAATCCGGCGTTGGTCAACCCGTTCGGCAACGCCCACCCCGAAACCGGGAACCAGTGGTAAATGGTCCCCCCGGTGGTGGCCGGGAACAAGGGCCCCTGCGCGGCCCCCATCAGAAACCGCAGCCCGACCAGGACCGCAAGGATTCCGGTGGCCGACATGCCGGACCGATCGGGGATGAGACCGACCAGCAGGTTGAAGACTCCCCAGAGGATCGCGATGATCGTCAACGCCCGCCGGCTGCCGACGGCGTCTCCGAACAGGCCGCCGGGAAACTGGAAGAGGGCGTAGCCCCAGGCGAACGCCGCCAGCACCATGCCAAGCTGCATCTGCGACAGGCCGAGGTCGCTCATCATCCGCTCTCCGGCGACCGACATGTTGGTCCGCAGCACGTACGCTACGAAGCTGGAGAAGAACAACAGGACCAAAACGATCCAGCGAATCGACGTTTTCCGGCCGGCAGAGTGGATGACTGGATTCCGGGTCACGGGCAGGGGCGCTCGTTCGACGGGAGCATCGGTCCGGGGACTCTATCACGCCGCGGACCGAGTCCTGCGCTAGGACCGACTCGATGCGCGCCACTTCCTGTCACGACTCCGAATGTCGTCCCGCGCGCTCATGCTGAAGGCAGGCTGGACGGCCCTCGCCCTTTTTCTGACCGCCGCCGGGCTGGTGATCTACAAGGTCGCCTTCGCTGGCTACGGCCTCGAATCGATCGTCCCGGTGGTGGCCTACGAGGTCAGGACCGTGATCCGGCTCGAAGGGCATGACGACCCGGTCCGGGTACGGACATTTCTCCCCCGCAGCGACGCCCGCCAGACCATCAGGCAGGAGGAGTTCTCGTCCGGCGACCTGCGCGGCAGCGAGGAATTCGCGGGCGACAACCGCAGGATCACCTGGAGCGCCGCCGCGGTCCAGGGGCCGCGCACGATCACGGTGTCCTACCAGGCCGCCGGTCGGGCCGTCCGCTTTGCCCTGCCGCCCGGGCTGGCGATCCCTGGCGCGGAGTCGATCCCTCCGGAGGTCCGGCCGGATCTGCAGGCGACCCGCAGCATCCAGTCGGACGCGCCGGAGGTCGCCGAACTCCTGGATCGGATCGCGCCGCCGCCCCGCACCGTGGACGGCACGCTTCGGGCCGTCGCCGATTTCACTCACGGGCAGCTTGCGAATGTCCCCTTCAAAGGGACCACCGACGCCCTGACCGCCCTGCGGCTCCTCGAGGGATCGTGCAATGGCAAGAGCCGGCTGTTCGTGGCGCTGGCCCGGCGCGCCGGGCTGCCGGCCCGCCTCGCCGGAGGACTGATCCTCGCGCCGGGGACGAAGCGCACGTCGCACCAGTGGGTCGAAGTCCGGGTCAACGGGATCTGGATCCCCTTCTGCCCCCTCAACGGCCATTTTGCCGAAATCCCGGCACGCTACCTGCGCCTTTACACCGGCGACGAGGCCCTGTTCACGCACAGCGCCAACATCAACTTCGATTATTCCTTCACGACCCGGCGGCTGCTCATGGGCCGGCAGGCGCTGGGAGGGAACGATGTCCCACCCTGGGCCTCCGCCCGTCTCTGGGCGTTGTTCGGGCGGATCGGCATCCCGCTCGATCTCCTGCGCATCCTGATCATGCTGCCGCTGGGCGCCATGGTCACGGTGGCGCTGCGCAACGTCGTCGGGCTGCGGGTCTTCGGGACCTTCCTCCCCGCGCTCATCGCGGTCGCCTGCCGGGAGACCGGACTGTGGTGGGGACTGCTGGGGTTCGGAATGCTGTTGATCCTGGTCGGCCTGGCGCGCTTCGTCCTGGACCGGATGAATCTCCTTCACACGCCGAAGCTCGCCGTCATGCTGACCTTGGTGATCCTGGCGATGATCGCCCTCAGCGCCACGGCCGTGGCGTACGAGATCGGGACCCTCGCGTTCATCAGCCTGTTCCCCATCGCGGTCACGACCCTGACGGCCGAGCGCTTCGCCATCATCGTGGAGGAGGAGGGCTGGCGGGAGGCGGCCACCGTCTCGCTGCAGACGATCGTCGGAGTGGCCGCCTGCTACGGTGTGATGGAATCGCCGGCCCTGCAGTCGGTGTTCCTCGCCTTCCCGGAGCTGCTCCTCGCGGTCATCGCGGTCGATCTATGGCTGGGGCGTTGGATGGGATTGCGCCTGGTCGAGTACCGGCGCTTCGCCGGGCTGCTGCGCGGGAGGAGTCATGCGTAGCCGCCCCCGGCCGGCGCCGTGGACGCGGGCCCGCCGGATCCTCGGGATCAATGCCCGCAACCTCCTCTACGTCCACCGTCTCAATCCACGGCGCCACTTTCCGTTGGCGGACGACAAGGTGCGCACCAAGTCCGCGCTCCAGGCCGCCGGGGTGCCGGTCCCCGAGACCCTGGCCATCTTCTCCAACCTCCTCGAAGTTTCCGCGGCGCAGGCCGCGCTGCGGGAAGCGGAGGAATTTGTCATCAAGCCGGCCTCCGGTCGCCAGGGCGGAGGGATCGTCATCGTCGCCGGCCACGACGGCACGCATTTCCGGCGGGCCGGCGGGGCGGCCCTTCCGTGGGAGGACCTCCGCCGGGCCATGGGTGACATTCTGTTCGGCGTCCACAGCGTCGGCCAGGCCGACCGTGTGCTGGTGGAGCGGCGCATCCGACCGCACGCCGGGCTCGGATACCTGGCCGCCATGGGTCTGCCCGACATCCGCGTCATCCTGCTGCACGGCATCCCGGTCATGTCGATGATGCGCATCCCAACCGCCGCTTCGAGCGGCCGGGCGAACCTTCATCAGGGGGCGCTCGGGGTGGCGATCCGCCTGGCGGACGGCGAAGCGTTCCGGGCCGTCCTGCGCCGGCGGCCGATCGATCGGCATCCGGACAACGGCGCTCCCCTGACCGGATTCAAGGTCCCCCTGTGGGACGAGATCCTCGACGTCGCGCGCCGCGCCGCCCGCGCCCTGCCCCTGCCGTATCTCGGCGCCGACGTGGTGCTCGCCGCCGACGCCGGCCCGCTCATCATGGAGGTCAACGTTCGGCCGGGGCTCGAGATCCAGAACGTCAACGGGCGCGGGCTCCGTCGACCGCTGCAAAGAATCGCCGGGCGCCTCCACGGATTGGTCCGATGAAATGGCTTGTTCCGATGAAGACCATCACCCTTCGCGAAAGCCCGGTCCCGGTCCTGGTCATCCTTGCCGGCCTGTTCGGCTTCGTCGAGTACCTCCACTGGTCGGTGGTGCAGCGCGAACAGCAGGTCGAGATCGTGGTGGTGCCCGCCGCACCGCCGGGCCAGGGACGCGCGGATACCGAGGAGGAGGCCCCCTCTGTGCCAACATGCTTGAGACACCTGCCTCTTCGAGTTTAGTGTAGAGGGCGGGGAGGAGAGGACGACCACCCTCTGGAGTTTCAGCCTGCGGGCCGAGGGCGAGGTGCGTTACGACGACAACGTATTGAGCCTTTCTGACCGGGAGATCGCCCGGTTCGAGAGCGACCCGGTCTACGCCCAGTCCGATCGTTTCAAGATCGAGTCGGTGGATGACTTCATCTTCGCCCCCGACCTCGGCCTCGCGTTCCACCGATCGCCGAAGGGAGGACGGGAAACCAGCTTGGGCGCGAGCCTGCGCGCGTACCAGTACTTCACCGATTCGGTGAAGAGCTACCAGAGCTACGGGGTCTGGCTGCGCCAGGAACTGAACCGCAGCCGCGCCCACGGCACGGTCCTGTCGGCGGGGTTCACCCAGACGCCGTCGTACTACCTTCGCGAGCTGTTGGACGATGACGAGTCGGTTGCCGCGATGGCTTTCGTCCGGAACTCCCTCGATTACGACCTGAACCAGGGCTACCTGGAGATTTCACAGGAGATCGCCTCCCGGACCTTCGACGTGTCGGTGCGGTATGCCCTGGAGCGGCGCAACTACTAACGATCACTTCAACGAGCGCGACTCGAACAGCACCATCTGGGTGGTCAACTTCGACATCTTCCCGCTGCAGCGCAACGTATTCCGCGTGCGCCCTTACTACGCCACGGAGAAGCGGACCAGCGCCGGGGATATCCCGGTCAGCATCGACATCGACGACGATGTCGGGTTCGACAGCACGCTCTACGGGATGGAATTGCGGTGGCTGTGGGGCCCCGACGCCGACCACCGCCGGACCATCACTGTCTGGTACGAGAACGAGACGCGCGACTTCACGACCGACTACACTCCTGACACAGGTCACTACGGTCGCGAGGACGACATCACCCAGTACTGGGCCGGGTACGAGCACGAGCTGGGCCGCGAGTGGATGCTGCGTTTCGCGTACCGCCACCGCGTCAACGATTCTTCGAGCCCCGACGCTCTGGGCGGGACCACCACGACGGCATTCACCAAGAACGTCTTCTACGCCTCGCTGGTCTACCGCTTCGACAACCCGCGGAAGGCATCACGCCAGCCACGCCAGCCGAGAGAAGTCGACCAGCGATAGAAGGTGGATGCCGTAGTTCAGGCCGCCACCCCTGGCCGACATTCAAGGTCGTAAGGGCTGCCGGGCGATCTCCCGGTCCCAGTTGAGTACGACGCGCAGCCGGGGAGGCTCCGGGTCGGCGGCCCGGAGCAGCACCAGGAACCGGAGCCCCCGACATCGCCCCCGGGAACCCGCCCGCCTGACGGACCGCCGATGATTCTCTCAGATGTCCTAGTGGCGCCCATCTCCCGGTGCGAGATGGTGTCGGACCATCAGGGGATGATCATGGGTTACGCGAACGCGCAGATCGTCGGGGCCTGCTCCTGCACAGCGAAAGACCTCAGCCTGTGCCACGCGGGAACTGACTGACGGCTGCGGGAACTTCGGAGGGCCACTACGGCCCGCAGGTTGCGTTGAGCGTAAGTCGCGGGACCAGCACCAGATCAGGGGAGGCCGCTCCGCCGCTGTTCCAGACACCGATGGCCAGGATGTTGGTCCCGGCCTGCAGCAGCGGGGCGGCCGCCGAGATGTCGATGAGTGTCCCGAAGTTTGGCGTCGCCCCGTTGCTCGACTCGTGTAGGACGGCGTTGGTGTTCCAGTCCGGAGTCCCCGCGGGCATGGAGACGCGCGCCACCTCGACGCCGTTGAGGTAGGCCACGAAGCCGTCATCGAAATCGGCGCCGATGAACATGCCGGTGATCGCCGCCGGGCTGGTGACGGTGAACGGCACCCGCGTGTAGACCGACAAGGTCCCCGAGGGCACGGCCGTCACGATCAAGCTCGAGGCGTTGGGCGGCGCCGTCGCCGTGTCATAGCCGACACCATAGGCGCCGGCGGACCAGGAGGCGTCGGAATAACCCGTCGCCGTCCAGTCCACCGCGACGGCCAGCTTCGGGACCAGGAC
>JANNTZ010000181.1:0-2734 GCA_031394595.1 Acidobacteriota bacterium | reverse complement strand
ATCCCACCCTCCTGAAGCCAAAGCGCTCGTGGAGCTTCATCGAGGCCTCGTTCGGCTGCGTGATCCCGGCGAGAGCGCGATGGATTGGCTGACCTTTCAAAGCGGCGAAGAGCGCCTGGTACAGGAGGCTGCCAACTCCCTGTCCGACGGCTTCCGGCGCGCAGTAGACGCTCGTTTCGACGGTCGTGTAGTAAGCGCGCTTCGGCCGGAACTGGCTGCTCCACGCCGAACCGAGGACGGCTCCGCCCTCCTCCGCGACGAGAACACGGTGCGGGCCGGTGGTGGCGTAGTGGGTGAACCACTCGCGACGCTGTTCGATCGTCCAGGGCTCGATATCGAACGTGATCGCGGTGTTCACGATGTAATGGTTGTAGATCTCGGTCAGGCGCGGGAGGTCTGATTCCTGAGCTGGTCGTATCACCACGGTCATTGTGATCTCCTTGCCGGGAAGGTTAGGGTGGCTTCGTTTCCAATGCGTGACGGGTGTCGGCTCTATGTCGTTAAGTGTGGTCGGAGGGCAGCCGGGGAGTGAGGCAGGAAACCGAGAAGCATCTTAGCGCGATAGACATCTCGGTTGCGATAGCCGTAGGAGATGCGTTTGAGGAGCTTGATTTTGGTGTGGCAACCCTCGGTGAAGCCGTTTGTGGTGCGCCAGCGGAAGTAGGCGAGGATCTCGGTTCGCCAGCGACGCAAGCTCTTGGCCCAGATGAGGACGTTGGCGTCGTCGGAGGCTTCCATGACGACGAGCAGCGAGGTCCAGCGGAGCCTGGCTTCGTCGAGACTGCGGCAATCGTAGAGAGTGCGCAGCTGTTCTTTGATCCAGTAATGCTCGCGCAAGGGGGGCAGTTCAGCGAGGACGGCGTCGCGAATGACGAGCTGCTTCGATGAGAGGCGGTCGGGACGCTTGATGAAGGGCCAGCGGGAGATAGTGTGTTTACCCTCGGATTGTTCAAGGCGCCTGGCTTCGTCGAGACGGGAGTTCGCGTCCGCAACGATATGGAAGCGGTCAGCGACGACAGCTGCAGCAGGGAGTTCCGTCTTGAGGACGCTGCGATAGGACTCCTTCTGGTCGATACAGACGGCCTGGATACGCGCCTTGAGTGGGGCAGGAAGGGACTGGAGGTACTCCCTGAGCGTTTGCTGGCGGTCATCGCGGAGGATGGCGAGCAGTTGCCGTTGCGGCCTGATGACGGTGACGGTGATCACCAGGTCGTTGCCGCGGAAGCTGTGTTCGTCGATTCCGAGAATGATGGGACCGTCTCCTGGCGCGCAGTCTTCGAGCGTCCGCCACGGCAGCGGAAGGCGGCTGAGAATGCGCCGCATCGCCCAGTAGCCGACCTTCAGAGCACGCGCGAGCCAGGAGAAGCTGTGTTCAGCGAGATGCTGCAAGAGCGTAACCTGGGCCTCAACGCCCACGCGCTGCCGAGGCATTAGCCCTGGGAGTCGCTGGGTGAAGGCCCGCCTGCACTCCGCGCACCAGAATCGCTGGCGCCGCACGAGCAGGACCAGACGTCGCAGCCCAAGGAATCCCCACAGGATGCGACTGGGCTTGGCGTAGCGCTGATGAACCCGGCTGCTGAACACGCCACAGTGCGGACAGGCCCCTTCTGTGGGAGCCTCAGCCTCGACGCAAACCTCTGCGTCCTGCTCCTCGATGATGTTCAGAACCTCGTAGCCAGCAAGACCAAGCAGTTCCTTGATACGATCAGACATGGCGGCAGGTGCGCCCTCCCTTCGGGGTGATTGCTCAACTGGCAATCCTGCCGCCATCCCTCCTTACATTCAGAACACTTGTTCGCCTACACCCTCTACCCACACATTCCGACCAAGAGCCCGCGAGATTCGCGAGATTGGTTGACATGGCAAGTTGGGGTTGGAATACTCGAAGTAGGAATTGCACAGGGAGGCACAAGATGCGCGTTTCACCCAAGGGACAGGTGACGATACCAATCGAAATTCGTAAGGCGCTGGCGCTGACTCCCGACACCGAGTTGGAGTTCGAGGTCCAGGGGCGCGCCGTGCTGGTGAAGCGCTGCGAGCGGATCGACGTGGAGTGCGTCGCGCGGGGCTACATCTCGGGGTCCGCCTGGACCGAGTACAAGGCGCTCGGCACCGTCGCGAGCGAAGCGCTGCCGAAGGACCTCCAGGAATCGCAGCGGCTGGACCAGCCGATCTTCACGCCGGCGACGAAAGCGGAGAGCGGGCACGACGTGAACATCTCGCGCGCGCAGCTGTCGTCGATGGTCGGCAGCGAGCTCGCGAAGCAGCTCGAGGAAGTAACGCTCGAGCTATACCGCAAGGCACACACGTACGCGCTCGGTCGCGGGCTGATCCTCGCCGACACGAAGTTCGAGTTCGGCTTCTACGACGGGAAGCTCACGCTCATCGATGAGGCGCTCACACCGGACTCGTCGCGCTACTGGGATGCGGCGACGTACAAGCCCGGTGGCTCGCCCCCCTCTTATGACAAGCAGTACGTGCGGGACTTCCTGGTGAAGATCGGTTGGAACAAAGAGCCTCCGGCGCCGGCGCTCCCACCCGAGGTGGCTGAAGGCACGAGTCAGCGCTATCGGGAGTGCTACGCAAAGCTCACCGGCGAGGAGTGGTTCGGCTGAGCTACACATCCATCGTAGGCAGGTGGTGTATGCTCATGTTGTGAAGCGTCTCCAGATCCTGATCGATGAAGATTTGGCCGCCGAGCTCGAACGCGCCTCGGCCCGGACGGGACGCTCGA
>JANNTZ010000179.1:0-3826 GCA_031394595.1 Acidobacteriota bacterium | reverse complement strand
ATCTGGGGATCACGCGCGGCATCCTGGAGGTGCTGCGCGAGCACCGGCACCCGGTGGGCATCGTCACGAAGGGGAGCCTGGTCCTGCGGGACATCGACCTGCTCGCGCCCATGGCCGCCGCGCGGCTGGCGACGGTCATGATCTCGATCACGACACTCGATCGCGGACTGGCGCGCCGGATGGAGCCGCGCGCCGCCAGCCCCGAGCGGCGCCTCGCGACGATCCGCGCCCTCGGCGCGGCCGGCATCCCGACGGGCGTGCTGTCGTCCCCGATGATCCCGGGGCTGAACGACCAGGAGCTCGAGCGGATTCTCGAGGCCGCCGCCGGAGCGGGGGCGCGATCGGCGGGGTACGTCCTGCTGCGCCTGCCCCACGAGGTGGGTCCGATCTTCAGCGAGTGGCTCGAGGTTCACTATCCGCTGCGGGCAGCGCACATCCTGAACCTGGTGCGGGAGACGCGCGGCGGGAAACTCTACGACAGCGAGTTCGGGGAAAGAATGAAGGGGACCGGGCCGTACGCGGAGCTCCTGCGCCGCCGTTTCGAGATCGCCTGCCGCCGCCTCGGATTGGCACGCGCCCCGGCGGCGCTCGACACCACCCAGTTCCGGGTGCCGCCGCGTCCGGGAGACCAGCCGGGCCTGTTCGAATTCTAGCCCGACTTTACCGCGTTCGCCAGGCGGCCGCTTGCCTGCCGGCTGATTCTCCATCTGTAGGCAGGCAATCGATAGCCCTCTGCGCATCGTGCTGTTGTATGACCTAACTGATTGTCTGGAGTCCGGTCGCCACCCGCCGGCCACCAAGGTCGTCGGCCCTGGGCGCATGAGCGGATTGATCCCCAGGAGCCACGGTGTGGAAGGGGTGTGCAAGTCCTTGACTGGCAGCTTAAGATCGTGTATGACCTAACGCATGCCGAGTCTTACGGGGAAGGTCATCCGCGGACAGACGTACTACTACCTTCGCGAATGCCAACGCGTGGATGGCAAGCCTAAGATCGTCTGGCAGCAGTACCTGGGAAACCGCGAGCGGCTCGTTCGCAGGTTGACGCACCCTGAACCCCAGGAGGCCGTCCTGCGCGAGTTCGGCGCCTCGGCCGCAGCCTGCGACCTTGCGACCGAGCTGGACGTCGTCGCAACCATCGACCGTCATGTGCCCAAGCGCAAGAAGCACGGACCCACCGTAGGCCAGTATCTCCTGCTGGCCGCTCTCAATCGCTGCGTGGCTCCTTGTAGCAAGGCGCGGCTTGGCGCCTGGTACAAGCGCACCGTCCTGCCTCGCCTGATGGGCCTCAGGCCCGCCGCACTGACGAGTCAGCGGTTTTGGGACAACATGGACAGGGTCGACGAGGACGCCATCGTCCAGATCGAGGACGATCTCAGCAAGGCAGCCGTGTCTCGCTTCGGCTTGGATCTGCGCTGCGTGCTGTTCGACGCCACCAACTTCTTCACCTTCATCGACTCCTTCAACGACCGGTCTGACCTTGCCCAGCGCGGCAAGAGCAAGGAGGGGCGCGCCAATTTGCGCATCGTGGGCCTGGCTCTTCTGGTGACCTCAGACCACGACGTCCCCCTCTTTCACCACACCTACGCCGGGAACCAGCACGACTCGGTGACCTTCGGCTCCGTCATCGAGGCGCTCGCCCAACGCTGCCGTGAGCTCGCCGAGGGCGCCTGCGACATCACACTCGTTTTCGACAAAGGCAACAACTCCCAGGACAACCTCGCCGCCTTGGCCGCGCAGGATGGACCGTTCCACTTCGTCGGCTCGCTGGTCCCCACCCAGCATGAAGACCTTCTCCAGGTCGAGCGCAGGAGCCTGCACCGCCTCGACGAGAGGCAACTCCCCGCCGTGTGGTCCTACCGGACGAAGAAGAAGGTCTTCGGTGTCGAGCGCACTGTTCTGGTCACCTACAACCGAGGTCTCTTCGAGGCGCAACGAAAGACCCTGGTGCGAGAGATCAACAAACGCAAGCGAGCCCTCCGCAAGCTGCAGGAATCCCTCGAACGCGCCGGTCGCCGCTCCAACGGGAAGCGCCCGACCGTCGACGGCACGAACAAGAAAGTCGAGGCACTCTTGAGCGCGCGCCACATGGGCGAGCTATTCACGGCGAAGGTGCGCGCGCGCCGCAACGGCTTGCCCAGCCTGTCCTTCCGCTTCGAGGAGGCGGCCTGGCTGAGGCTGTGCCGCACCCTGCTCGGAAAGACTCTGCTCTTCACCGACCAGGACGCCTGGAGCGACGAGAAGATCGTGCTTGCCTATCGCAGCCAATCGCACGTAGAGGCCGCGTTCCGGCGAATGAAGGACCCTCGCTTTCTCACCTTCCGGCCGGCTTTCCACTGGACCGATCAGAAGCTCAGGGTCCATGCGTTCTACTGCGTCCTTGCCCTCATGATCCTCAGCTTGCTTCGCCGCAAGCTCTCCAGGGCTGGCATCGAGCTGAGCGTCGTCAGGATGATGGACAGCCTGGCCGCAATCCATGAGGTCGACGTCCTCTACCCGACTCCTGCGAACGCGCCACCTCGCATCCGTACGATCCTGTCCTCCCTCGACAGTCAGCAGCGCCGCGTGTTCGAAGCGCTCGCGCTCCACCGCTTCAGAGCTGAATAGGTCATACGCGCAGAACACCGGAAGGCTCTGTCTTTCCAGTGCCTTGCGCGCTTTTCGCGCGCGAACGCGGTAAAGTCGGGCTAGCGGATGAGCGCGAATATCTCGCCGTCCTCCAGGAGCCGGTCGCTCCGCTTGGCGGCTTCGAAGATCCGTTCGACGAGGGGGTCCTTAGACTCGATCCCCTGCTGCTCCAGCCAGAACACGACGTTCGATCGGCCGCTCATCGGGCCGATGCGGATCTTCTGCCTGAACCCGAAGTCGGACGCCGGGACGCCCGAGTAGACCCGGTCGGCAAGCCAGGCGTCCTTCTTGCGCATCGCCTTGATGACGGCCGCCGCGTGCACGCCGGTGCCGGTCTCGAAGGCATCCTTGCCCACGACCGGGTAGTTGGAGGGGATGGGCACGCGGCACCCCTCGGAAACCAGCCGGCAGTATTCCCCCAGGCCGGTCAGGTCGCGGTCGATGAGACCCAGGAGCTTCAGATTGACCAGGATCAGATCCATCGGCGCGTTGCCGGCGCGCTCGCCCAGCCCCAGCGCGCAGCCATGGACCCGGCTGGCGCCGGCGGCGATGGCGGCCAGCGGGTTGGCGAGGCCCAGGCCCCGGTCGCGGTGGCCGTGCCAGTCGAGGCCGACGTCCCCGCCGCTCTCCCCGGCGATCGAGGCGACGAAGCGGATCACCTGCGCCGCCCCGTGCGGCGTCGCGTGCCCGACGGTGTCGGTGACGCAGAGGCGGCGCGCGCCGCAGCGGATCGCCGTCGTGTAGAGGCGCCGCAGGGTCTCCGGGTGGGCCCGTGACGTGTCCTCGGTCACGTACATCACCGGCAGGCCCTCCTTCACGGCGAAGGCGATCGACTCCTCGGTGCGCTCCAGGAGCAGGTCGATCGACCAGTCCTCGGCGTGCTGGCGGATGGCCGACGACCCGATGAACAGGCAGGCTTCGACCGGGATGCCGGCCGAGGAAGCGATGCGCGCGATCGGTTCGATGTCCTTGACCATCGTGCGCGCGGCGCAGTTCGGACGAATCGCCAGCTTCTCTTCAACGATCTGGCGGCACAGCGCGGTCGAGTCGGCCACCGCCTTGGGACCGGCCCCGGGCAGGCCGACGTCGGCGGTGTCGATCCCGAGGGCGTCCATGGCCCGCAGAATCCTCTTTTTCAATTCGATGGGCGGGTCGGTGACGCTCGGCCCCTGCAGGCCGTCGCGCAGCGTCTCGTCGTCGA
>JANNTZ010000167.1:0-2343 GCA_031394595.1 Acidobacteriota bacterium | reverse complement strand
GCGGGCGATGGCGACCACCCGGGCACCCCGGTCGATCGCGGCGTGGATTGCCTGCAGGGCGATCGGGTCGTCGAGATCCCCGACCGCGGTCACCGCGGTGGCCGATCCGGCCTTCGCGGCAGCGTCGGCGACGCCGGCCCTCTCCATTGCCGCCGGCGCGCCGTAGTGGACCACGACACCCATCCCCGGCCGCAAACCGGCACGATCCAGCATGCCGCCCCCATCGCATTGCGGCACGCTGGCATTGGAGGACCGACCTGGTGCCGCGGCGGCCTCGATCGGCTGCGCCGCGTCCGCCGGCTTCCCGAGAAATCTCAGGGTATAGCCGCGGAAGGCGCCGAAGAATGTGAGTCGCCCGCCGGGGGCCAGGGTCTGCACCAGCCGGCCGAACGCCGGCCGTCCGGTGAATGAGACCACCGCGTCGGCGAGGTTCCCGTCATTGGCGGCGCGCAGTTTGTCGAGGATCGGCGCGCCCGCCTTCTCCCACTCCACCCAGCCGGCCTCATCGTCGGGCACCGGCGCCCACAGGTCACGGATCGCGGGGTCGGTCCGATCGATCCACGAATCGGCGCCCGCCTCGACCGCCTGGCGGCCGCGTTCCGGACTGCCGACCATGCCGATCACCCGCGCCCCGAGCAGCCGGCCGAGATCGACGGCATGCGCGCCGGTGCCGCCGGTCGCCCCCTCCACCAGCAGGCTCTGTCCGCGGCGCAGCGCCAGTTTCAAGGTCAGGGCGCGATAGACCGTGACCAGGTTCAGCATGAAGGAGGCGGCCTGCTCGAGGGTGACCCCCTTCGGGACCGGCAGCAGTTGGGTCGCCAGGACCCGGTCGAAGGGGCGGAACGTGCCACCCGGTGTCTCGAAACCCTGGATCTCGAAGCCGGCGTGCATGGCGTCTTCGCTGACCCGCGGATCGAGGACCCGATACGTGGCGGGGAAATTCACCACCAGCTCACCCGGATGAAACAGTCCCTGCCGATCGACTTCGCGCCCGCAGGCAACCACCCGGCAGACGGCGCCGCTGCCGAGGACGTGGTACGCCTGCCGGTGCCATTCGAACGGCGACACCGGATCGGCGAGCAGGGCATGCAGGACGTTGTGCGTCGAACCGGCGAACAGGTTCTGGACGATGACTTCGTTCGGCTCCAGGTCACGCGGGACCGGTTCGACGATCCGGACCAGCGAGTCCTTCGGGTCGCCATGCCGCGGCCGGCCGAAGGCGTCGCGGGTCATCGCCCAGGCTTCCTGCGCCAGCGGCAGCGGATCGATCCCCGGCCGGAAATCGCTCCGCCCGAGACGGTAGATGTCGTCCGCGGCGGCGCGGTACGGCGTGTAGTCCGGCGCGGGGTCCGCAGCCGATGCTTCGGCCGCGGCCGGGGTCGATGCAATGGCCGCCGCCGGCGCGATGGCGGCAGTCATCGCTTCCTCGATCCCGCGCGTGTCGATCTCGCGGCGGCGGGCAACCGCCAGCAGAATGTCGAGCACCACTGCCATCCGGTCCACGGTGGCGACGCTGCCGAGCCGGATCGTCCTCCCCTGCCGCTGCAGGTCGGGGAACAGCCGCGCCAGGGTCTCGCGGTCGGCGGCGGCCAGCGCGGTCCGCGTCGGCGCCTCACCCAGAAGCGCCAGGATGCCGGCGAGCGTGTCGCGATCGAGCGCGGCGGTGTACTTGAGGACGCGCCTCAGGATCTTTCCCGACTTGGTGGTCGGCAGACCGGGGACGTAGAAGATGAAGTCGGTGGTCGGCGCGACATGCGCCCCTTTCGCCTCGGCCACGGCGTCGCGCAGCTGGTTGTCGAGCAGTGTCGAGGCGGTCTGCCCGGCGCGCAGCACGACGAACAGCACCGGGTTGTCGCCGCGCACCTCCGCCGGGATGCCGATGGCAGCCACGTTGGCGACCGACGGGTGGGCGCGCACCGCTCCTTCGATCTCCTGCGTCCCGACCCGGTGGCCGCTGACGTTGAGGACCTCGTCATCGCGACCGAGGAAAGTCATCGTGCCGTCGGCGCTGGCGACGGCGGCATCCCCGGTGTTGTGCCAGCCCGGCACCTCGGTGTGGTAGATCTGCGCGTAGCGCGGATCGGTCCGCCAGTCCCCGCCCGCCGCCCAGGTGCCGCGCGCGATCCCCGGGTTGCCGCGCACGAACACCGTTCCCTTTTCGCCGATTGCCGCAGCCCGCGGAGCCAACGGGTTGCCGTCGTCGTCGCGGATAACAAAGATGTCGATCTCGGCCCACGGCAGTGGCCGGGCCGCCGCGTCCGGCGTCTGCGGGCAGGCGGTCGGCGAGGCGCCGGTCTCCGGACCGGAGTCCTCGGTGCGCCACCAGCAGTTCTGCATCGCGCC
>JANNTZ010000138.1:0-1756 GCA_031394595.1 Acidobacteriota bacterium | reverse complement strand
CGGCGCCTCGGCGGACTTCTCCGCGGAGCAGCCGGCAACCATCACACCGAGCGCGAACAGAACAGTGACCGAACAGACCAATCCCTTCATGGGGCTCCTCTCCTCAATGATGACGTTCACGGCTCACTGTCTTACTCCGATGACCAGCGGGGCGTCCAGCGCGATCTCGAACGGGACGTTGGCCTCCAGCAGGATGCTGCCGGGATGTCCGGTCATCGTCGTGCGGGCCGTGAAACCGGCGGTCGCCCCGGTCGGCGTCTCGATCCGGCTCCAGCCGACCACCAGGGTGATCCGGCCGGCCCCACCCTGACGCGCCGACGCGACAGCCCCGTGAATCTTCGATCCGCTCGGCACCCCAACCAACCCATCGACCACGATGGCGTCCTCGACCCGCGCTTCGACCGGGTCCCCCTCGCGCGATCCGTCGGCGGTCAGCGGCCGTACGGCAACCACCCGCAGCAGAGTGCCCGCGGCGATGGTCCGTTCGACCCAGCGGATCGGAGGGGCCGGCTTGGTGTCGGGGACGAAGACGGTGCCGCCCGTGCCGCCGCCCGCGTCCGCAGACTTGCGATCGGGCTGGCCCGAGCAGGCCAGGGTTGCGACCAGGGCGACGGCGGCGCCCGCTCGAAAGACGATACCGATGAAATTGCTGCCGGGGTTCATGCGCCTCGCTCGACCATCCGCACCTGAACAGGATGCGGGTGGCTGATCATTTATAGTCGCCGCGCCGGACCGAGTCAAACAATTCTCTCGGGACGGCCGGTCCCAGGTTGCACATCGGGGTCGATCCAGCGACAAGCATCCGGATAATTGGATTTTCAACCAAGCGTTTGGATTGATCGGTGCTTTGATCGCCATTCCAGACTCACCAATCTAATAGCACAATTAAGACAAGCAACTAAGAATACAGCGGTTATAGACAATCATCCCGCCGATTGTGCCGATGGCAGACCACTTGCAGTACTCCTTATCGACTTGGTGCGCCACATCCTCCAAGTCGCCCGTTCGAGTTTCGCCGAAGTCCGACAGAACCGATTGAAATCAGTGCGGTTCCTCAGTGAACGCAGGTTCACACGAGGAGGTGAAGCGGGGAACAATTAACGCTGCGCGCGGCCATGACATGGGGGAACCCGTCCCCGCAGGACCAAGTGAACCGGCCGCGACTTCGTTGCACAACCCTGCAAGTTTTATGGGAACGAACGTTTTCAACTCTAACCAAGGAGACACCAGAATGAAGAAGTTCGCATTCGCAGCCCTCCTGGCCCTCGGTGTGCTGGCGATGATCGCCCCGCCCGCCATGGCCCAGGACGACAAGCCATTCACCATTCACGGAGAAGTCCGGGTCCGTGGCGAGTACACCGCCAACACCGCAGATCTGTGGGACGGCCAGTCATACGACAACACGACCTACTGGCCGTATCGCGTGCGGCTGGCCGCCGAAGGCCGGTTCGGCAAGAACGTCACCGCCTGGATCGAGTTCCAGAACGCCGGGATCTTCGGCCAGTCCGACGCCAGCTTCTTTTTCACCGGCACACAGGGAGCACCGGGCCGGAACGGCGCGGATATCGGCGGGCTCGAGGGTGACGGCGCCGAGCTGTACCAGGGGAACATCAAGGTGAAGGGGCTCTGGAGCGACAATTTCTCGATCACCTTTGGCCGCCAGGAGATCACCGCCGGGACCGAGCTGCTGCTCGGCGACCTCGACTTCTACAGCGGCATCTCGCACGACGGGATGACCGGCACGTTCGACTTCAAG
>JANNTZ010000118.1:0-3025 GCA_031394595.1 Acidobacteriota bacterium | reverse complement strand
GGGCGCCTGGGCTGCCGGTGCAGGGGAATCGATCCGCCTGCGAATCGAGAAAAACGTCGCCACGTTGACGCTGGCGCGTGCCGCGGCGCGCAACGCCCTCACCCTCGAGATGGTGGAGCGACTGCACACGGCGCTGGACCGTATCGAGGCCGACCCGACAGTCCGGCTGGTGGTCCTGCGCGGCGAGGGGGACCATTTCTGTGCCGGGGCCGACATCAAGGCGTTCCTGAAGTCGGTGGAAGGCGGCGCTGCCCACGAGATCGACCTCTTCCTGGCCCGCGAATACGCGCTGGACGCCCGGCTGGCAAGGCTGCCGGTGCCACTCATCGTCATCGCCGACGGCATCACCATGGGGGGCGGGCTGGGGCTCGCGTTCGGCGGCTATCTCATCGCCACCGGCCGGTCGCGCTTCGCCATGCCGGAGTCGCGCATCGGCTTCCTGCCCGATGTCGGGGCGACTTGGGAACTGAAGCGCCGGATCGGCCTTCCGTTGGCGCGCTATTTCTGCTGGACCTCGGAGCAATGGGGCGGGGAGGAGGCGTTGCGCTGGGGGTTCGCCGACGCCCTGATCGACCCGGGTCAGGTCGATGCCCTCCTGCTGTCGTTGGGACGGGCGGCGCGCGGAGAGGCCGGCCCGCGGATGAACGGTTCGGCCGAGATCGCCTTCCTGCATGCCCGGGTGGCGGGCGGGGTGCCGGCCTTTCAGGGGCGGTGGACGACCCGACTGACGCGGTTCAACGATGGCCCGGGTTGGGATCTGATTCGCGACGCATTCGCGCAGCCGACCATCGAGGCGACGCTGAAGCGCTTGCGCCAGGCGGCGGCAGCCGGGGCCAGAGAATGCGACGAGGCGGCGGCCGGTGACGGCGGGGAAGTTGCGGTCGGAGAAAGCGGGGAAGGGGCGTCCCGGGCCCGCGCCACGCTGGCGATCCTCAAGAGCCGCAGCCCGGTGTCGATCTGGGCCGCCGACCTGCTCCTGAGCCTCGATCATGAAGCGCTGGCGCGGGAGGCATGCGGCTCCGCCCCGGCGATCCCGGCATGGCTGGAGTACCTGCGCGATACCCTCGCGAAACAGATCCAGGAAGCGGCCCCGCTCGCCGAACTGCGGCAGGCGGGACCGCGCGACGTCGCCCTGGCGATCGAGTTCCTGTTCGCCGCGGCGATGGCGCGGGGTGCCGACTTCCGTGAGGGGCTGCGCGCCTTCCAGGAGAAACGCGCCCCGGCGTTCCCGTCGGGTCGCGAGCCGCTCGGCGTGCACCGCGCCCTGTTCATGGAGCGGGCCGGCGGACCGTTGCTGCGTCACGCCGCACGCCTGGCGCGCGACCCGTTCTGGCTCGACATCGCGCACCGTGAGATCGACTGGATCCGCCCGCCACGGCAGGCCTACGACCCCGCCGCCGAACCCCGTGCCCTGTGGTTCGCCGACGGCACCCTCAACGCGAGCATCGAATCGCTCGACCGCTGGGTGGCGGCGGGCCGGGGCGAACGGACCGCCTTCATCTGGGAGGGGGACCGGATCGATGCCGACCGTCATCCGATCGAACAGCGGTCGGTCACCTACGGCGGGCTGCTCGAGGAAGTGAAGCGGATCGCCGCCGCGCTGCGCGCCCTCGGGCTGAAGCGCGGCGACACGCTCGTCCTCTACATGCCGAACATCATCGAGACCCAGGCGGTGCAACTGGCCGCGGCCCGCATCGGGGTCGTCTATCACCCGGTGTTCGCCGGTTTCGCGCGCGAGGATCTGAGCGACCGGATCCACATGATGGGGGCGCGCGTCCTGGTGACCGCCGACGGCGCCTTCCGCAAGGGGGAAGTGGTCCAGTACAAACGCGATTTCGTCGATCCGGCGATTGCGGACTTCGTGCCGGTGGATCGGGCCCTGGCGATCGCCTCCGAGGTGCTGACAGCGCGCGCCGGCGCCGCGACCGGGGCGGCGATCGTTGCCCGGCTGGCGGCCGCTCTCGCCGACAAGGTCACCATCGAGAAGCGCAAACTGCGCGCCGTCCTGGCGCGCGAGTGGACCGAGGCGGAGGGGCTTCCCGGAGACCCTGAAGCGGCGGCCGCGCCCGGATCCCGGCCTGCCACCGTCGACGCGATCCTGTTCGGTGGAGACGCCCGCCCGTTCCTCGATCGGATCGTGGCGGCCGCCGATCGCGTCGATGCCGGGGCAGCACCGGTCGCGGCCACGGATCTGACACCCGAAGAGGAAGCCCTCGACCCGGCAGGCCGGGCGACCCTCGCCGATCTCGCGACGCGTCTGGACGGCGTTCCCTGCCCGGTGGACAAGGTCATCGTCCTGAAGCGGATCGGGACGCGCACCGAAGGGGCGTGGACGGCCGGCCGCGACCTGGCGTGGGACGATTTCTTGGCGTCGGTATCCGCACAGAGCGCCGACCCCGAGCCGATGGGGGCCGAGGACCCGTTGTTCGTCATGTTCACCTCCGGGAGCACCGGCAAGCCGAAGGGGCTGGTGCACACCCACGGCGGCTACCTGGCCCGCCTGCCGTTCCTGCTGCGCACCGTGTTCGGTCTGACCCGCGACCAGCGGATCCTGACGGTCGCCGACCCCGGCTGGATCACCGGGCAGTCGTTCGGCTGCTGGGGACCGTTGATCTACGGGATGACTTCGGTCCTGCCGGGGTTCGTACCGTCCGAAGACCGGCTGTGGGCGGCGATCGAGCGTTACCGGGTCAATTTCCTGAAGACCGGCGTCACCGGGATCCGCGCCGCCATGGGGGACGACCCGGACCATGTCCGGTCGCACGACCTCTCCAGCCTGCGCGAAGGAAGCGGGCCGCGCTACACGTCCTGCTCGTGCGCCGAACCGCTCGATGCCGCCGTGCAGGCCTGGTGGGAGGCGCACATCGGCGCCATGCAGAACTGCTGGTGGCGCACCGAGGACTCCGGTCCGGAGACCGGCGCCTCGCCCACCGCCTGCCCGCAGACGCCGGACGCGGCGGCCCGGCCGCTGCCGTGGGCCGAGATCGGCGTCTTCGTCATCCGTGACGACGACGGCAACCCGTTG
>JANNTZ010000106.1:0-4943 GCA_031394595.1 Acidobacteriota bacterium | reverse complement strand
CCCCGTGGCCCGCGCGTGCGAGTGCGGAGCGGCGCCGCGCTGCGGCACGCCACCCGATACCAGGGATGCCTCAACCGCGGGCCGGAAAGGCCCGGAGGGGCGCTTGATCGGGGACGGGGGCGGTGCTAGGATTTGCGTTGCTTGAGGCCTCCCTCTTGATCCGCGGGATCATCTTCGATTTCGACGGCACACTGATCGATTCCTATGAGGCGATCGCCGAAAGCCTCAACCACGTCCGTCAATCGTACGACCTGCCACCGATCGGGATCGATGAGGTCAGAACCCTTGTCGGTCACGGGCTCGAACACCTGATCGAGACGTCGGTCGGTCCGGATCACATCGAGGAAGGCGTGGAACGGTTCCGGAAGTGCTACGCCGGCATCTGCGAGCAGAAGACTCGTATCCTCCCCCAGGTCAAGGACACGATCGAGGAACTCGACCGCCGCGGCTACCCGATGGCGATCGCCACCAACAAACCGTCGTACTTCGCCCGTGACATTCTCCGCGCGCTCGAGATGGAGCACCTGTTTGCCGAGGTGCTGGGGCCGAACGATGTCGACCGTCCGAAGCCCGATCCCGAGATGCTGGAGATCATCATGATGCGCGTCGGACTGTCGCCGGAAGAGGTGCTGTACGTCGGCGACATGCTGCTCGACATCGAGGTGGCGCGGCGGGCGGGTGTTGCCGTCTACGTGGTCCCCACCGGATCGGCGAGCCGCGAGGCTCTGCTGGGCGGCCGGCCGGACCGCGTGCTGCATCGTTTTGCCGATCTGCTCACCGTCCTACCAGCCCTCTAGCCTGTCCGGCATCAGCGGCGCCAGCGCCCTTCATCCCGGTCGTAGCGCAGCACGCGGATCCTGCCGGTCCCGCCATACAGGACGATGGCGTACAGGACCCGGTGGCGATCGCTGAGATAGAACGACCCGCTGCTCGAAGTCCCGTGCGGTGTGAAGCTGACGAGGTCGGATCGTCCGAAACGCACCGGATCCGTACCGGGCGCCAGGCGTTCCGTGCCCGGCGGGACCTCCGGCACCGCGATGTCCAGCAGGCCGAAATCAATCCCCTCGTAGTGGGCCGCAAGGCGGACCGGTGCTCCTGTCGGGCGATCGCGCCCGGCGGCAATGTCGTCGGAGCGCAGGCCGTCCCCGTCACCATCCTCGTAGGACCGGTAGACCCACGCCGATCCCTCGCGTGTCACCCGAAGGCCGTGCACCCTGCCGGTGACGATCGCGACGCTCCGGAGACGCGCCAGGTCCTGGCTGACACGCCGCCCGGCGGCCGCCACCCGCCCGCGGGCCAGCGACCCCGCCAGGGCGGGGGCCGACACCGCGATCAGCATGCCCAGAATCGCCAGGACGAGGGCGGCCTCCACCAGGGAGAAGCCGCCCTCGCCCGCGGCCCTCAGCTTTTTCCCACGGTGATCCGTTCCTTGATCCGTTCGTAGGTCTTCTCGCCGACCCCCCGGACGTTCAGGATGTCCTCCGGCTTCTTGAACGGACCACTCTTCTGCCGGTACTCCAGGATCCGTTCGGCGTACGCCCGGCCGATCCCGGGGAGGTTCATCAATTCCTCGACCCCCGCCGTGTTGATATTGATGCGGGCGGTTGCCGTCGCTCCCCCCGGTTCGGGTGGTGGCGCCGTCGCCGCCGGGCGCGCGTGGCCCACGACCAGCGCGGCCGCCATTGCCAGGATCGCCATCCACCGTCTCGTCCCCTCGTGTCGCATGCCGCCTCCGTCTCGAAAAGGAAAAACTTGGGGGAGGGGGGATCACCGGATCCCCGGTCCGCGTCAGGGATGAGGGTGGGCCGTCGGGATGGAGAGCCGATCGGTTGTTGTGGCCCACCCTGCACCTCCCCCAAGGTCATCATCGCGTCGTGTCTTTCGGCTCGAGGCGCCGCGCGCCTCGGCCGATCATGATTGCAGCGTTCGTGCCAGCCCTCGATCGGCCGGACGCATCGGCGGCGGACTGGCGTGGAGAACCTGCGGGGCGCGGCTTGTGGGGTTGCCGGACGGCGTCAGGACCGGGCGAAGTGGCCGGCGGGGGTGGCCGCCAAGGGACAGCGGGACGGGCGGCGCGCACGCCGGCGGACACCGGGTCCCGGTGCCGCGCCGGTCAATCCAATCACCGTCAGAGGCTGACGCGCTCGGCCCAGAGCACGCCGTCGACAGCGACGATCCGCGCCAGGACCGCCTCTTCGAGCGGCGAGTCCAGGTTGAAGATGGCGATGGCCCGCCCGCCCGACCGGTCACGGCCGAGGGAGAGATACGCAATGTTGACCCGGGCGTCCCCGAGGACGGTGCCGATCCGGCCGACCATCCCGGGGCGGTCGTCGTTGCTGACGATCAGCATGGACCCCTCGGGCAGGGCGTCGAGCTGGAACTCGTCGAGCCGCACCAGTCGCGGATCGCGCTTGCCGAACAGCGCCCCCGCCGCCGAGTGCAGCGCCCCTTCCCTGCCGCGCAGCGCCACCGCCACCAGGGCGGTGAAATCGGGAGGCTCGGCGGCCCGCTTCTCCTGGACACGCAGACCCGCCTCGCGGGCCAGCAGGTGGGCGTTGACCACGTTGACCGGGTCCGACAGCCGGGCCTGCAGGAACCCTTTCAGGAACGAGGCGGTGAGCGGCCGGGTGGGATGGTCGAGGACCGCTCCGGCGTACTCGATCGACACCTCGGTCACCGGGTCATGGGTGAGCGACGCGAGAAGCCGGCCCAACCGCTCGCACAGATCGCGGTAGGGCTGGAGGATCGGCAGGATCCGCGGGTCCACTCCCTCCATGTTGACCGCGTTGACGACCGTCCCATCCTTGAGATAGGCGGCGATCTGATCGGCGATGCGGGCCGCCACTTTTTCCTGGGCCTCCTGGGTCGAGGCGCCGAGATGCGGTGTCAGGACGACGTTGTCCAGGCCCAGCAGAGGGCTCCCGGTCGGCGGCTCCTGTTCGAAGACGTCGAGGGCCGCGCCGCCGACCTTGCCACTCTTCAGCGCCTCCGCCAAGGCGGTCTCGTCGAGCACACCGCCGCGTGCGACATTGACGATCCGGACGCCGTCCCGGCAACGGGCGATCTGATCGCGCCCAATCAGATGACGGGTCGAATCGGTGAGCGGCAGGTGCAGGGTGATGAAATCGGATCGCGCGAGGATCGTGTCGACCGCGGCGAACGTGACGCCCAGGCGCGTCGCCACGTCTTCCGAGACGACCGGGTCGTAGCCGAGGATCTCCATGCCGAAGGCGCGGGCCCGGGAGGCGACCTCGCGCCCGACCTTGCCGAGACCCAGGATCCCCAGGGTCTTGCCGAACAGTTCGACACCCAGGATTTTCCCCCGCTCCCAGCGGCCGGCGTGCATCGACCGATCGGCGCGCGGGATCTGCCGGGCCAGCGCCATCATCATGGAGAGGGTGTGCTCGGCTGCCGAGATGGTGTTCTCCCCCGGGGCGTTCATCACCACGAGGCCTGGGCGGTTCGCCGCCGCCACTTCGATGTTGTCCACGCCGGCGCCGGCGCGTCCGATCACCCGCAGACGCGGGGCCGCGCGAATCACCTCTTCGCTGACCTTGGTGTCGGAACGCACCACGATCCCCTCGACGTCCGCGACGGCGCGCAGCAGGTCGTCCCCTTTCAGCCCGGTCCGGTGATCGATGGCGATCCCGGCGCCCTGCAGGACCTGTCCGCAGGTCGGCGAGATCTTGTCGGCGATGAAGACCTTCATACCGCCATCTCCTTCAGGACTTCGTCCATCGTGCCGAGGAGTCCCCGGACCCCGTCGACCGTGTGGTCCCCCATGTGGCCAATCCGGAAGGTGGCCTCCTTCAATTTCCCGTAACCGTTGCTGACGCCGTAGCCGCGCCGGGCGAGACGCGCGACGAAATCAGCGACCTTCATGCCGCGAGTATTGGTGATGCAAGTGATGGTGTCGCTGCGGACCCCCGCCTCGGCGAACAGGGCGAATCGTTCCTCCGCCCATCCGCGCGTGACGCCAGCCATCGCCCGGTGGCGGGCGTAACGCGCTTCCAGCCCTTCGGCCTCGATCCGCTGCAGCTGCAGGAGAAGCGCCGCCATGTGATTGACCGACGGTGTCGCCATCGGCACGTTGCGGTCGAAAAACTCCTTAAGCCGCACGAAGTCGAAGTAGTACCCCTTGCCGGTCTGCCGCCGGGATCGATCCAGGGCGCGCGGCGAGACGGCGCACAGCGCGAATCCGGGCGGCAGGGCGAGGCATTTCTGCACCGATGCCAGGCAGACATCGATGCCGCGGGCATCCACCTCGACCGGGATCCCGGCGAGCGACGACACCGCGTCCACCAGCAGCAGGACGTCGTCGTGGCGATGGACCGCTTCGGCGATCGCCCCCAGGGGGTTGGTCACCCCGGTCGAGGTCTCATTGTGGACCAGGGCGACGGCGTCGTAGCGACCCGAGGCCAGCGCACCGGCCACCGCTTCGGCGGTGACCGCGCGGCCCCACTCGACCGGCAGCGGGTCGGCCGCGACACCGCAGGCGACCGCCACCTCGAGAAAGCGTTCCGAGAACGAACCGCAGACCGGCACCAGGACCCGGCGACCGACGCAGTTGCGGACCGCCGCCTCCCACAACCCGGTCGCCGAGCAGGCGGTGAAAAAGATGTCCTGCCCCCCCGTCCCGAACAGCCGGCGGGCGCGCGGCACCAGGTCGGCGATCAGGGCCTGCATCTCGGATCCCCGGTGCCCGATCACCGGACGTGCCATCTCCCGGAGGATCTCCGGGGCCACTTCGGTCGGGCCGGGCGTAAACAGGACCTTGTGGGGCCGCTGAAGTTCGGTCACGAGCCTCGCCTTTCCAGGAAGTTCCTAGGAGCCTGTCCGGGTATTGCGTCGGGTCGCGTTCGGAGCGCCGTGGCGTCGGACGCGAGGCGCCGCGACGACGCGATGGGGTTCCATCGCGGAGAAGCGGCAACGACGCGGACGGC
>JANNTZ010000429.1:0-4863 GCA_031394595.1 Acidobacteriota bacterium | reverse complement strand
ATCCTTCAGGTTCCACCGGCAGGGGCGCCAGTTCGTCGCCGAGCGCCTCGGCGGCGGCCGCCGCCTGGCGGGTCGCTGAATCGATCTCCACCGCCACGATGCGCGCCATCCCCTCCGCGGAGATCCCCAGCGCAGAGATGAAGACGAACAGGCCGAGCAGGACAATCGGTGTCCCGCCGATGAAAACGAAGGTGACCGCCAGGCGCCGCCGCACCCGCCACAGGAGACGCCGCCACAGCCAGAGCAGAGCGCGCGGGATGTAGAGGACCGTCGCAGCCCCGACGACCAGGAAGGTGAGGACGCCGAGGATATTGCCGGCGAGATGGTCCCCATAGATCGCCGTCCGACCGGCAACGACCCTCAGCAGGAGAAGGATGCCGGCAGCCAGCGCCAGCCGTGGCAGCCGTCGCCATCCGCCGCCGGATCCGGCGGCCCGGTCCTCACCGCCGCGATCGCCGGACTCGGTCATCGGGAACGCCTCAGTTGACGGCGCAGGAACCGGGGCCGCGGGGATCGCCGCAGGTGCCGCAGCCGCTTTCGGGCGACGCCGCGCCGGATCCCACGCTGGATCCCTCGCCGCTGACCGCGAACGTCGACAGCTGACGTTCCAGGTCCCGCCCTCCGCAGCCGGGGCATGCGGCCCGTTCCTTCCCGAACAGCAGCGTCTCGAACTTCCGGGAGCAACCGCGACACACGTACTCGTACAGGGGCATCGGTCACGACCTCGAGAATGTGGTTCCGAAACGATCCCATACGATAAGGGATCCGGCCGGGTCAGACAACCCAGACGTACTCGAGGAGGATGAACAGCACGAGACCGGCCAGGCCACCGGCGCCGCCGACGAACAGGCTCAGCCGATCGGACCGGCGCCGGGCCGCCGGCAGCGCCGTCGCCGCGAGGGCGACGATCGGCACCAGCGGCGCCCAGATCGGGATCCAGAACGTCGTCGCCGACAGCAGTCCCAGGATCCACAACACCGGCCGCGGCCCGCTCACGCCTCCGCCCCGTATTTCGGCATGCTGAACCAGCCGAGGTTCATCAAGTTGATCATCGCGTTGACCCCCGCGTAGCGCAGCGGCTCGCCCGGCAAATCGAGGGTCGGCCGGAGCATCCAGCGCGGTGGCTCCCGGCCGTCGATCCATCCGGCCAGGAAGGCGCCGGTCCTGGTCCCCATCGCCAGACCGTGGCCGCTGTAGGCGCCGCCGTAGAGAATCCCACCGCGATCGCCGAGACGCCCGACGATTGGCTCCTGGTCGGCGGTGCAGCCCATCGGTCCGGTCCAGGCGTGTTCGAAGGGGTAGGGGCGTAACTCAGGGTGGGTCTTGTCGAGAAAGCGCCGCAGCGCGGCGAACATGAAGCGCTCGCCGCCGCAGGTGAGCCCGTTGTCGTAGGAATACTCGGCCCCCGAACCGACCAGCAGCCGATCGCCCGGCACCTTGCGCCCCCACATGTACATCTCGCGCGACGTCATCTCGAGGATATCGGAGGGGAAGCGATCGAGGATCGTGCGCGGCAGCGGCACGGTGACCGCCGCGCCGGTGTGGACCGGGAAGATCCGCGAGGCCGCGATGCCGAGCTTCGGCGTGTAGCCGTTGGCGGCGGCGATCGTGAGCGGGGCGCGCGCCACGAAACCGTCGCCCGCGACTTCGATCATCGCGCCGTCGCGGATTGCCGTCACCCGGGTGCCCTCGTGGACCTGCACGCCGATCGATTCGGCGGCCCGCTTCAGGCCGACCGCGTACTTGTAGGGGTCGAGGTGCGCGACCTCGCCGTCGCGATCCAGATCGCACGCGATCCCGAAGCGATCGATGAGAGCGAGCACGAACCCGGTGTTGTCGGCGGTCCCCTCGGGCGTTCCCATCTCGGTGCCGGCGCCGATGACGCCGCCGCTTCGGCCGGTGGCGCCGAACCCGGCGTAACGCGCCTCGATCAGCAGGACCCGGCGTTCGGGAGCGGCGAGACGCGCGTGGATCGCAGCCGACAGACCGGTGACCCCGGCGCCGATGACGATCAGGTCGGCTTCCGCCTGGCCCCGCAGTGGGGGCGAGATCGGGGCCAGACCGCGCGCCACCCAGTACGACCGGTTCTCCGACCAGCGGTCGTCCTTCAGCAGGACATGGGCCCCGCCGAGGTAGGTGACGCCAGCCGATCCCGCGACCAGGGTCTTCAGGAAGATCCGGCGGGAGGTGCCCTGCGGCGGGAGTCCCATTGCCTCACCTCCAGCCGGGAAAACCACCGAACCCCACCAGAAGCATTTTGCCCATCGTGGTCGCGCTCCGCGGTGGCCCATTGTGCACCAAAGCCGGACCGCGCTTCTCTGATATTCTTCCGGGCGGAGTCGTGGTGTCGGAGAGAGTCCCGGGGGACGGAGATGAAGCGCTGGTACAAGCGGATCGCGATCCTGGCGGGGATCATCCTGGTGATCGTCGCTCTCCGCTTCACGGTGTTCCGTCCGCAGCCGATCCCGGTGACCGTCTACCGGCTGGCGCGCGGCATGGTCGAGGAAACGGTCACCAACAGCAAGGCGGGGACGGTCAAGGCGCGGCGGCGGGCCAAGATCAGTCCGGAGGTCGGTGGCCGTGTCGCCTTCATCGGCTTCCGGGCCGGGGCCCAGGTGAAGCGGGGAGCGGTGCTGCTGCGGCTCAACGACACCGACCTGCGGGCCTCGCTGGCGCTGGCGCGGCAGGATCGGGCGACGGCGCAGGCGAACGCCCGCGAGGCCTGCCTGACCGCCGACCTGGCGGGGCGCGATCTGCAGCGCACCCGTGATCTGAAGGACGAGCGGATCGTCTCCGCGGAGCTCCTCGATCGCCTGGAGAGCCAGGGTGCGGCGGCAGCGGCGCGGTGCGAGGCGGCGCGCGCCGCGATCGAGCGGGCCGCGGCGGCCATCGCGCTGTCGGAGGCGAACCTCGACAAGGTGATCCTGCGCGCACCGTTCGACGGCATCATCGCCGATCTCGACGCCGAGGTCGGCGAGTGGGTGTCGCCCTCGCCGCCGGCGGTGCCGATCCCGCCGGTGTTCGACCTCATCGATCCGCGATCGATCTACGTGAGCGCGCCGCTCGATGAGGTGGACGCCGGGCGCATCGTGAAGGGGCTGCCGGCGCGCATCACCCTCGATCCCTATCCCGACCGTTCCTTCGAGGGGCGGGTCACGCGGGTCGCCCCCTACGTGCAGGACATCGAGGAGCAGAACCGCACCCTGGAGGTCGAGGTCGACTTCACGGACGCGGGATTCGCGGTCACGCTGCTGCCGGGGACCTCCGCCGACATCGAGATCATCCTGAAGGCAAAGGGGGACGTCCTGCGCGTCCCGACCTACGCGCTCCTGGAAGGGGACCGGGTGCTGGTGCACAACGACGGTCGCCTGGAGGACCGCGAGGTCGGGACCGGCCTGCGCAACTGGGAGTTCGCCGAAGTGACTTCCGGCCTGCAGGAAGGGGATCGGGTGGTCGTGTCGCTCGACCGCGCCGAGGTGAAGGCCGGCGCCATCGCCCGCATCGAGAAGGAATCGAACGCCCCCGAGACGCCGGCGGGCCGGGCCGGCGCGCCGGACGGCGGGGGGGACGGTCCGGGAAGGTGATCGAACTTGCCGGTCTGACGCGTCACTTCCTGGTCGGTGACCAGACCGTGCACGCCCTGGAGGAGGTCACCCTCCGGATCGATCCGGGCGAGTACGTCGCGGTGATGGGACCGTCCGGGTCGGGGAAGTCCACGCTGCTGCACATCCTGGGCTGTCTCGACCGGCCGACGCACGGGTCGTACAGTCTCGACGGGCGCGAGGTGGCGACCCTGCGCGAGATCGATCTCGCCGACGTCCGCAGCCGCAAGATCGGCTTCGTTTTCCAATCGTTCCATCTGGTGCCGCGGCTGACGGCGCTCGAAAACGTCGAACTACCGATGACGCTCGCCGGGCAGGCGCCGGCCACTCGCCGGGCGCAGGCCCGCCGGACATTGGCTTCGGTCGGTCTCACCGACCGGTCCGATCACCGCCCGGCGCAACTGTCGGGCGGCCAGCGGCAGCGGGTGGCGATCGCCCGCGCCACGGTGATGAGTCCATCGATCCTGCTGGCGGATGAACCGACAGGGAACCTCGATCGATCCTCCGGCCGCGAGATCATCGAGCTGCTCGAGCGGATGAACCACGACGGCCTGACCCTCATCGTGGTGACACACGATCCGGAGATCTCCCATCGGGCGCGCCGTGTCATCCGCCTGGTGGACGGCCGCGTCGACTACGACGGGAAGCCGCAGTGAGCGGCACCGGGGCGGGACCGTGAGAAGCGCCGACATCTTCGCGTTCGCGGCCGGCGCCCTGCGCGGTCACCGGCTGCGAACCATCCTGACACTGCTGGGGATGACCATCGGAGTGGCGGCGGTCATCCTGCTGACCGCCCTCGGCGAGGGGGCCCGGCTCTACGTGCAGGGGGAATTCACCGCCCTCGGCAGCAACCTGATCATCGTCCTGCCCGGCAAGACCGAAACCAGCGGCAACACGCCGTTCGTCGGCGGCTCGCCACGCGACCTGACGCTTCTGGACGCGGAGGCGGTCCAGCGGCGCATCCCGAGGATCCGCCGGCTGGCGCCGCTGTCGGTCGGGACGGCGCGTGTCGGCTACGGGGAGCGGCGGCGGGAGATCACCGTCCTGGGATCGACGCCGGATCTCGCGGAGGTGCGGCGGCTCAAGATCGCCTCGGGGCGATTCCTGCCCGACGTGGATCTCGACCGCGGGGCGCCGGTGGCGGTCATCGGCCGCAAGGTGCAGAGCGAGCTGTTCGGCACGGAGAACCCGCTCGGCCGCACCCTTCGGGTCGGCGACTGGCGCTTCCGGGTGGTCGGTGTGATGGCGGGCAAGGGGCAGT
>JANNTZ010000407.1:0-2579 GCA_031394595.1 Acidobacteriota bacterium | reverse complement strand
CGGACCCACCAGGGTCCCGCCGGTGGGCGCCGAGGGGGCCTTCACCCTGGAGCACGACGAGGCGCGTCTGTGGGACCAGGCGCGTGACGAGGAACGGCAACTTCGATCCAAGGCGGCGATCCACCACGACCCGATCCTCGACGACTACCTCAACCGGGTGGCGCAGCAGCTCGTGCCGGCGCAGGCCGCGGCGCAGGAGGTGCTGAAGATCAGGGTGCAGGCCATCAAGGACCCGTCGCTCAACGCCTTCACCTACCCGACCGGATCGATCTATATCCACACCGGTCTTCTGGCCCGTCTCGAGGACGAGGCCCAGCTCGCCACGGTCCTCGGGCACGAGATCGCCCACGCCACCGAGCGTCACGCGCTCGAGTTCAATCGCAGCGCCCGCAACAAGATGATCGGCTTCTCGATTGCCGCCATGGCCGCCAGCGTCCTGATCGCCGGCGAGGCCGGCAACGCCGCGGAACAGGGGGACTGGGAGAAAGCCTACGTCATCAACCAGGTCGGCAACATCCTGGTGGGACTCGGCCTGCAGCTCGGGTTCCTGGCGGCGGTCAATGGTTTCGGGCGCGACCTGGAGCGCGAGGCGGACGTCGTCGGGCTGGAACGGCTGGTCGCCGCCGGCTACGATCCGCGCCGCGCGCCGCGCGTCTTCGAGCTGCTGAAGGACGACCATGGCGACCCGACGAAGGCCGAGGTCTTCTTCTTCGGCAACCACCCGCGGCTGCAGGAACGGATCGAGAGCACGAACGAAATACTGGCGACGCGGTACTCCGGTCTGGCGGCCGAGGGGCGGGTCGTGGACACGCGGGATTTCCAGATGCGCACCCGGGTGCTGGTCCGCGAGGATGCGCTGCAGAACCTGGAGGCGGGGAGGCTGAGCCTCGCCCAGGATGAAATCACCCGCGTCCTGAAACTCACGCCGCAGGACGGGGTCGCGCACTACGTGCAGGGCCAAATCCACGAGAAGCGGGCGGCGGAGACGAAGGACCGGGCCGAAGCGCGGCGTCTCGAAGATCAGGCGATGGCGCGTTATGACGAAGCGATCCGTATCGACCCGCGCCAGGCCGACCCGCACCGGGCCCGCGGGATCCTGCAGTACCGGCGCGGCGATCGCGCCGCCGCCCTGCTCGCGTTCCGCCGCTACCTCGAGCTCCGCCCGGACGCCCCCGATGCCCAGCAGGTCCGGGACTACATCCTGGAGATCGAGGCCTCCTAGAAGTAACGGACCTCCGACAACTCGGCGAACGGCCGGCCCGTCTCGCGCGCCTGGTTCTTGAGCCTGGCTTGGATCGAATGGACCAGGCCCGTGGGCCCGGCGCGGCTCACTGCATGGCCTCCAGGTACGGCCGGATGACTGCCTCGACGCGGCAGAGCCTCGCCGCGCGGAGGATTTGAGCCGGGGTGAACGCGCGTTCGGCGAGCCCGGTGCGCAGGGCCTCGATGGCGACCTCGATCCCGATACGGCTGCGGAACTTGAAGCAGTCGGCCACCGTCTTGGCCGCCCCGTAGACACGAATCGGCAGGCCGTCGCGCTGGTGGGTCTCAATTCCTGAGGTGAACATCGCGCCTGACATTCGATAGACGCGCAGCGGCGGCCAGTCGAGCCGCGGCCGGGCCGTCCCGCGCGGCAGGGCGATGCTGACCTGATGAGGAATCTGCGCCGTGAGCCCGTGGAGGTGGAGGGCAGAGATGAGGGCGATCACCGCCCTGGGCACCCGGGTCGCTACGGTGACCAGGTCGGGGTCGGCGAGGGGCGGAAGCTCGGCCAGGCGGTAAACGCCCCGGCTCAGGGACTCGAGGACTCCTCCGTCGCGCAGGGCGTAGAGGTCGCGCCGATGCACCCCGACCCGAAGGGCCTGCCCGGTTCTGAGCATCCCGCCGGCGCGGCGAAACGTCTCGATGACCTTACGTTTTTGCGGAGGCTTTCCCATGACCGGACAATAATTACATCACTTATTATCAAGTGTCAATCTTTTTGTCCAGGACTTCGGGGAGCGCCGGCCGGCATGCCGGGTGAATGGTGGTGCGGGAACGGGGGGCCGGCGGGCCGTAACGTCAACGGCCCCGCGACCCAGCCTACGCCACCCCCACCAACGCCCGGTGCACCTTGACGAGTGCCTCGGTGTCCAGCCGGCAATACCGCAGCAGGTCCCGCCGCAGCCGCCGCTTGTCCGCCTCCTTCATCCCCGCCCCCGGCGACCTCCAGGCTGTCGTAGTCGATCCCGGGGACGAGCGGCGGGGCCACGTTCTTCAGACCGAAGCTGCCGTTGAAGCGCGGGTGATAGACATGGTCGCGGACCACGGGGAGAAGATCCCGGAGCCTCCCCTCGACCGTCTCCCGCGGGTCGCCGGGACCGTCGGCGAGCCATTCGTGGTGGGTCAGGCGGCTTCCGGACGCCTCGCGGTGGACGCTCAGTTGAACCGGCACCTGGTCGTAGGGCCGGCAGCCGTTCCACACCGGGATCGGCGGGCTCACCGTCTCGAAGTCGAGATAGGCGAACGGCGGCTCCAGACCGCCCAGGGCGTCACCCAGCCCCGCCTCGACGACCAGCCCGTTCTTCCGGGCCGCCCGC
>JANNTZ010000389.1:0-2911 GCA_031394595.1 Acidobacteriota bacterium | reverse complement strand
CCTCGACCATTGCGGCCATCGCGGCCACGCCCTGAGCTGCAGCCGCCGGCCCTTGCCGAGCTTCCAGGCTTCGTGTCAGGCTTCTTCAGGCTGGAGTCCGCTCCCGCCTCATGATTCAACACTCGTTTCGAACGACTTGCTGATACAGCCTATCTTGGATGGATCGCGAAGGGGAAAGTCCGAAGGTGGAGCTTTCGGAAGAACACCAGGATGGGGGTAATCCGCTGTGCTGATGAGGATTTTGACGATCGAAGAGAAGACCATCGAGCAGGCTGAGGCGCACATCGCCTCCAAGGCGGCCGAGTTCTTCGCTGAGCTCGAGCCGCTGGGCTTCGAACTCGGTGAGGTGAAGTTGCCCAAGCGACTCAAGGAGCGATTTCTCCGAGTGCTGGAGGTGCTCAGCTCGGCGCCGGAGAAGAGCTTCCCGCAGTTGATGACCGAGAACAAGGACCTGGCGGCCTTCTATCGCTTGATGAGCAACCGGGAGTTGACCGCCGAGAAGATCCTCGAGCCGCATATTCTGGCCACCTGTGAGAGGGCGGACCGGCTGAGGCGGGTCCTGGCGGTGCATGATACGAGCGGAATCAGCTATGGAGGGCAGGGCAAGCGCGATGGGCTCGGGACGCTCAACGACGGAGGACACGGCTACTATCTGCATCTGTCGCTGTGCGTCTCGGCCGATGGGCACCGCTTGCCGCTCGGGATCCTCGGATATGAGACGATCTGCCGCACCGAGCCAGCGGACAAGACCAAGACCTGGAGACAGAAGCGAAACGACCCCAACAAGGAATCGCTCCGCTGGCGTCGAGCCGTGCAGAGCACCGAGGAGCTCTTCGAAGGCAGTGGCACGCTGCTGATCCATGTGATGGACCGCGAGGCCGACGACTACGAACTGCTCGACACGCTTCTGTGCGATGAGGAGCACTTTGTCATCCGCAGCAAGTATGACCGGCTGCTGGACCTCTCGAGCCTCAGCAAAGACCAGCGGGAAGAGGCGCCTCGGAAGGTGCGCGAAGCGCTCAGCCAAGAGCATGTGGTCTTCGAGCGGATCGTGAATCTCTCTCCTCGAAAGAAGGACCGTTCCACCGAGAAGCTCAAGACTCATCCGCCTCGAGAGGGCCGCGTGGCCAAGCTCCATGGCGCTGCGGCGCGCGTGCGCATCAAGCGGCCCTCCGAGCTGGCCAAGACCGAATTTTCTCCTTCTATCGAACTCAACGTCGTGCGCGTTTGGGAGGTCGATGCTCCTGAAGGAGTCGTGCCGGTGGAGTGGTATCTGCTGACCACCGAGCCTATCGACACCGTCGAGCAGATCCTCGAGATCGTCGACTTCTATCGAGCCCGCTGGGTCATCGAGGAGTTCTTCAAAGCCCTCAAGAGCGGCTGCTCCATCGAGAAGCGCCAGCTCGAGACCAAGGAGGCCCTGCTCAATGCTCTGGCCATCTTCCTGCCCATCGCCCATCGGTTGCTGCTTCTGCGCTCCCTGGCTCGTTCTGCTCCGGCTCTGCCCGCCACGGTCGTGCTTTCCGACACACAGGTCCAAATTCTCCGCCGGTCTCGCCCCAACGACAAGCTGCCCCCGGAGCCCACCATCCGGCAGGCTCTGCTGGCTGTCGCCGCCATGGGAGGTCATCTGAAGCACAACGGCGATCCGGGCTGGCAGGTCATCGGCCGCGGCTTCGAAAAGATCATGATCATCCAGGAATACCTCGCTCTGAACGAAGGCGTCGATACCTTCCAGAAGAGTGGCTCAGATAAGCTCTTGATGATCAAGGAACATCTCGATCTCCAAGCAGGGTAAAGGCCTAACTCGAAACGAGTGTTGAATCATGAGGCGTGAGCGGACTCCAACCCCGCCTTAGGTCTGCGCGTGCAGAACCTCGTCGAGGGCCGTACCTGGCTGGCCTCGGACCGCACGCTGTCGGTCGGCGCCAAGATCTACGACCAGCACAAGCGCTTCCTGTCCGAGGGCGTGAAGCTTTACCACGCCGACGGCGGTTTCATCATGGACTTCGGCCGCGCCGAGCTGCCCCGGCAGATGCACCCCGGCGAGGCCAGTCGTCTCCGGATGCGGCTGCAGGCCCCCGAGCAGCCCGGCGACTACCTGCTCGAGTTCGACATGGTCAAGGAGCTCGAATACTGGTTCGGTCAGCGCGGCGCGGTCCCCGTGCGCTTGCCGCTGCAGGTGCTGGCGCCCGTGGCAGTCGGTTAGCCGCGGGCAGTTCTGGCGGCGTTTGCCGCTGCATCTGCTGCGCCCGGTGCCGTCGGTCAGTCGCAGGCCGCTCTGGGTGGTGTCCGCTCGCGCCGCTCGCTGCGCGTTCGCGTCACTCGCCTTTCGCTAGCCGGGGGATCCCGTTGGCCGGCAAGGCTTCCTGTAGTTGCAGGATCCTCACTCCGGCCTTCGGTGTGCCTGTCTCGCAGTTGCAGGATGGGCACTCCGGCCAACGGTGTACCCTTCATGCCATTGCAGGATGGGCACTCCGGCCATCGGAGTGCCTGTCCCGCAACTCCAGGATGGGCACTCCGGCCATCGGTGTGCCTGTCCCGCAACTCCAGGATGGGCACTCCGGCCATCGGAGCGCCGCCTCCAGCAGTCTCCGACAACGCCGCCGCAGCCGGCCGATCCCGATCCGCGGGCTGCTGAACGCCGTCCCGGTCCGCGAAGCCCGCCTCGCGATGTGGCCCCCCTGTTTCCTGGGGCCCGCGTCCGCGATACAATGCGCCCCAGTCAAGGACGGTCAGATGGCAACGGATCAAACCTCCTACGAGTGTGCCAAGCGCGTGCCGGATGCGCTTGCCAGGCTTGCCGGGATCCGGCACCCGTCCCATTACCGCTGGCAGTCCATCGTGCTCAAGCGCACCGAGAACCGCCTCGCCGGCCGAGAGGGGCTGGAGGACGCCGTCGAGGCGGTTC
>JANNTZ010000377.1:0-10068 GCA_031394595.1 Acidobacteriota bacterium | reverse complement strand
GCGGGCGGCGGAGTCGTCGAAGTGCGCAACGGGATTGGCACCGACCCGACGGTCGCGTACGACAGCGCCAATCGCTTCCGCGTGGTGCGTGCCCAGCTCGGACCCGAGCTGCCGGCCACCTCGTCGAACGAGACGAACCTGTTCGTCCAGGATACCTGGCAGGTCCACCCCCGTGTGACGGTCAAGGCGGGGCTGCGCTACACCTCGGAAGAGATGGCGGGAACCGGGTCCTTCACCATGCCGTTCGGGACCCAGGTGCTGACTTTCGGGCCTTACTCGCAGCGGATCTACACGGCGGGAACGACGTCCTTCACGCCCTCCTCCTACACGTTCGACGGCAACTGGGCGCCGCGCCTGGGCGTCTCGTGGGATGTCCTAGCGAACGGGAAGAGCCGTCTCTACGCCCACTACGGTCGCTACTTCGAAAGAGTGCCGAACGACCTGGCGGTGCGGGCCTTCAGCAACGAAGTGGCGCTCAGCCTGCAGGAGTTCTCCGACCGCGCCCTGACTTCGCCGCGCGTCCTCGGGACGGCGACCTGCGACGACGGCTTCGGCGGACCGACGGCGTGCGACGTGCTCGGTCCGGCCTTCATCCATGGTCTCGACCCGACCACCATCGTCAACGACACCAAGCTGCCTTACGAGGACGAACTGTCGGCCGGCTTCGCCTTCGAGACCGGCGCCAACTCGTCGTTCGAGGTGCGGACCATCTTCCGGACCCAGGGGCGCGTCCTCGAGGACGTGCAGGTCAACGCCGCCGAGCAGATCCTGAATTTCTACTACGGCTACGCCTACGGGTACCCGTACGATCCGTTCGGCGGGAGCACCGGATCGCCGTTGAGCGCATCGTTCCCCTTCGCCCCGTTCGGTGCCTACCAGCTGGCCAACCCGGGCGACGACGCGGTGCCGGCCGGCGGCCTGTTCGGCTTCCCGAAGCCCGAGCGCAAGTACCGGGCGATCGAGTTCGTCTACACCAAGCGTTACAGCGACAACTGGTCGCTGTACGCCAACTACCGCTATGCGCAGCTCACGGGAAATTACGAGGGCCTGTTCCGCAACGACAACGGGCAGAGCGATCCGAACCTGTCCTCGGTGTACGACTTCCCCAACACGCCGCTGATGTCGGGGCAATACACGTCGGGCGTGCTGCCGGTCGACTCGACGCACGTCCTGCACGTCTACCCGTCATACACCTTCGGCAACAAGCTGCGGGTCGGAGGGAACCTGTCCTGGGTCTCCGGCGTGCCGCGCACTTCCCTGCTGGCGCATCCGGTCTACCAGAACAGCGGCGAGATCCCCGGGATCGACCCGGTGTACGCTTACTGGGCCGACGACGGCGGCGGCAGCCTCGAAGTGCGCACCACCCCCGACCTGTCGGTGGCGCTGACCGATCCGGACGCTTTCAGCGGGCGCGTGTTTCTCTATTCGTACACGTCGGTCAAGCGCGGCAATCTCGGGCGCACACCCGACCTGATGACCCTCGACCTGCATGCCGACTATCCGATCCAGCTCGGCAAATCGCGTCTCAGCCTGATGATCGATGTGTTCAACGCCCTCGGCACCGAGGACGCGACCGGCTTCGTGGACACGGTCGAGTTCACCGCTGGCGTCACCGATCCCGATTACCTGAAGCCGGCCGCCTTCCAGGCGCCGCGCTCGTGGCGACTCGCGGCCCGCTGGGACTTCTGAAGCCGACCTGACACCAGCCGGGATCTGATCGGGCCGTTCTCCCGGTCTATACTCCGTTCGTGCGTCCCGCTGCATGGCGCCGCCCCGGCGCCTTTGTCCTGATCGCGTTCCTGGCCGCCGCGGCGGTCGCCGCCGGCGCCATCCTCCGCGTCCCCGATGGGTCGATCGCCGTTCGCGGTGACCGGATCCTCAGGGCCGGCTGGCACCTGGTTGTGCCGTTCGCCCGGCCACGCTCCATCCCTCTGTCCGGCCGGCTGGGGGCGATCGACGTGCTGCGTCGCACCCCCGAGGGAGCCGAGTTCCTCATCCGGATCGCCTGCGCGTACCGGCTCGATCCCGTCAAGGCGGCGTCGCGGGCCCGGGATCTGAGGGTTGACGGGGTCCAGGGGCTGGCCGGACGGCTGGCCCGCGAGGCGCTCGATCCGATCCCGGCCGCCGTCCTGATCCCCCCGGAGCTGCAGGCCAGCGCCGGCTGGGCGACGCTGCCGCCGCCTGCGATCGAGGCGGTGGTGCGCGCCCTCCGCGAATCGGGGATCGAGGCTTCCGGCGTCCACGGCCGTATCGGCGTTCCGGCCGCATTTGCCGCCGCGGACGGCGGCGGCGACCCTACCGTCGGGTCGGCCGGCCGACCGGGCGGTTCGCGGGTCACCCGCATCGACACCGGGGTGCGGATCCTCATGATCGGCCTCGACGGGGCCGATTGGGACCTGATCGATCCGTTGTTGCGTGAGGGACGGCTGCCGAACCTGGCACGCCTGGTGGCGGGCGGAGCGAGCGGCCCCCTTCGATCCTACGACCCGATGATCTCGCCGCTCCTGTGGACGACGATGGTGACCGGGGTCGGCCCCGACGTCCACGGCGTGGCCGATTTCCAGGCGGTCGACGCCGCCTCCGGCCGGCGCGTGCCGATCACCAGCCGTTTCCGGAAGGTCAAGGCAGTCTGGAACATCCTCGGCGACGCGGGCCTGAACAGCGGTTTCGTCGGCTGGTGGGCCTCCTTTCCGGCCGAGGAGGTGGAGGGGTTCCAGGTCAGCAACCTGGTCGCGTTCGAGACCCTGCGGCCCCGGCCCGCGAAACCCGCCGCACCGGGGCTGACGTTCCCGGCAGACTACTTCGACACCGTCCTGCCGCGCCTGTCCACCGTCGCCGACCTGAAGTTCGAGGACCTGCGCGGCCTGCTGCACATCGAACGCGCCGAGTTCGAAGCGGCGCGCCGCGAGGTGCTGACCCCGCCGGATCCGTCGGCCGGGAACCGCGATCGGCAACTCGTCCAGCAGCCGGTGCCGCTCGCCCTTTCGATCCTCACCGGGTCGCGCAACTACGCCACCATTGCCACCGACCTGGCCAAACGCCGGCTCGATCTCACGGCGGTCTACTTCGAGGGGATCGACATGATGGGGCACCGGTTCCAGCACTGCATGCCGCCCCGCACCGATCTGTGTCCCGGGGACGATTACACCAGATTTCGCGACGCGGTGACCGGGTTCTACGTCCGGCAGGACGCGCTGATCGGGTCGATCCTTGCCGCCGCCGGCGAGGACGCGACCGTGCTGGTCGTCTCCGATCACGGCTTCAAGTCGGGTGCCGGCCGTCCCGCCGCAGTCCTCCCCTACACCACGCAGCAGCCGGTGGAATGGCACGACGAGGACGGCATCTTCATCCTCAGCGGCCGGGCCGCGCGCCCCGGGCGCCGCCTGCTGCACCGGGCCACCCTGTTCGACATCGCGCCGACGATCCTTTACCTGATGGGGCTGCCGGCTGCCGAGGACATGCCGGGACGCGTCCTGCTCGAGGCGATCGAGCCGGCGTTCGCGCAGGCCCACCCGCTGCGCAGCGTCGCCTCCTACGAGTCGATCGGTCGCCCTCGCCGGGATGTCGTGGCCGGCACCACCGACGGGTCGGAGGCGGCCGAGGCTGAGCTGCTGGCCAGCCTGCGGGCCCTCGGTTACATCGGCGGGGACGACGAGGGGCCGGCGGATGACGGCCGGCGCACCGATCCGAAGACCGGCGCAGGGCCGGGCAGCGCGACGGGCGACGGGCTGTCCGGCGCGGACACGCAGGTCTTTTACCACCGGAACCTGGCGACCTATTTTCTCAAGCAGCAGGATTACACCCGCGCCGCGGAACAGCTTCGGCTCGCCAACGATCGGCAGCGGCTGGGGAAGAACTACCAACTCCTGGCCGAGGCGCTGCTCGGCCTGGGGAAACAGGACGAGGCCCTGGCGGCGCTCGAGGAGGGCCTCCGCGCCCTCGACACCATGGATCCGGAGTCGGTCCTGTTCATGGTGCAGATCCAACTGGCAGCGGGTCGCACGACCGGGTCCGGCGATCGGAGACCCGGCGACCCGGGATCCGGCGGGACGGCGTCCGGTGGCCCGGACAGGTCCGCCGCCGGGACGGCCCGCCGGTGGGCGGCGCGCACGGCGACGAAACCGGGGCTCGACGACGCGATCCAGGGGTTGCTGCTGGATCAATCCGGCCGGACCGGGGAGGCCGTCGCGGCGTTCCGCCGGTCGCTTGCCGCCGATCCCACGCGCGTCGTCGCGGCCCAGCGCCTCGGGGCGCTCCTGCCGGCGGGTTCAGGCGCCGCGGAGATCGAGCCGATCCTTCGCCGGGCCCTCAAACAGGACCCGCGCATCGACGAGTATCACAACCTCCTCGGGATCCTCCTGGCCGGGCAGGGCCGGGCGGGCGACGCGCTCGCCGAGTTCCGGGAGGCCGAGGCGCTCGCCCCCCTGAATGCGAGGTTCGCCGCCAACTTGGCGGGGGCGTTCGCAAAACTCGAAAAGTGGGAGGAGGCGGCCGCCGCCTACGAGCGCGCCGCCGCCCTCGCCCCGGCCGCGCCCACTTATATGAAGCTGGGATCCGTCTATCGCCGGCTGAAGGACCCCCGCCGCGCCCTGGCCGCCTTCGAGAGGGCGCGCGCCCTGGACAGCCAGGGATCGGGGCCGCTGCTCGGCATCGCCCTGGCGAACGCCGAGATGAACCGGATGGATCGGGCGATCGAGGTGGTTCGCGAAGGGCTGGAAAGGACCCCGGACGATCCGGCGCTGCAGAAGCTCTACCGCGACCTGCTCAGCCGGACACGTAGTCCAGGATCGCCTCCTGGTCGGACTGACTCAGGTCGTTGAAGCGGAGGCCCGATTGGTGGGCCCCCTCGGGCGTCTTCATGGCGCGCTGGACCGTGCCGGTGACCTTGATCTGCGCGCGGGTTCTCGGCAGGTAGAACTCGAGCGGCAACGTCGTCCCCACGGCCAGCGGCATCGTGGTCTCCAGCAGCATGCCGGTGGCGCTCAGGTCCCGCGCCTGGGCGACCACTTGCCTGGCGCCGACCTCGCCGGTGACGTTGAACACCACCGTGATCCGAACCGCCTCGCGCTGCCGCAGCGCCAGGATGCGCGCCACGATCCCCAGCAGTTCGTCCGGCTTTTCCGGCTTGATCACGAACTCCGTGCAGCCCGCCTTGCGGCAGCGGTCCTTGTTCTCCTGCGAGTCGGTCGCGCTCATCACGATGATCGGGATCTGGGCCAATGCGGGAACCTTGCGCAGCGCTGCGCACGTCTGGGCGCCATCCATCTTCGGCATCTCCATGTCGAGCAGGATCAGGTGCGGCGGATCCAGGCTGGCGAGTTCCACCGCCTTCTCCCCCGACTCCGCGGTCACCACCTCGAAGCCGCCCCGCTTGAGGTAGGACTTCTCGATCTCGAGGAACAGCTTCAGATCGTCGGCAATGAGGACGGTGATCTTGGCCACGCCAGACCTCTGTGTCGATCCGTGCGCCGCCCGGGCGGGCGCGGCCTTTGGGGCCGGGTCTCCCGCCCCGACGGCGGGAGCGTGCGATTGCGGGCAAACCACGGCACGACGGGGCCGCACCGTACCACACGCCCCGAAAGGGTGTCAACGCGGGTCGTGGCTGAGGCATCCCCAGGCTCGGGTGGCGGGCCGCAGCGCGGCGGCCCGCCACCTGCGCCCGGGGGTCCCCCCGCAGTGCCGGCCTGACTGGGTGGTCCATGTCCTTGCGCCCTATATTCGCCGGGGCGTGCGGGACCGGGCGACTCAGAGGTCGCGGTTTTCAACGTGACCGGTGGTCGTCAGCGTAAGTCGTGGTCGTCAGCGTACGTCGTGGTCATCGAGGAGGTGGACGTCGATCGGATCGCCGGGGGCGAGGGCCGCCGCCCCGGCCGGGACCAGCGCCAGGGCGTTGCCGCGGGCGCAGGAGACGAAGTCGGCGGATCCGCTTGTCGGCAGGACCTCGACCCGGCAGACACCCTCACGGAAACGGGCGCGTGCCTGGTAGCAGCCGGCGCGACCGGGCTTCTGCCGCACCGGGGTGTCGAGCACGCCGCGCAGCGGCGCGGCAACCGGGGTGGGGTGCCCCATCATTTTTCTCAGGGCCGGGCGCGCAAACATCTGGAAGATGACGTACGAGGAGACGGGGTTCCCCGGGCAGCCGAAGACGAGAGTGTTTCCCCGTCGCCCGAACGTGAAAGGTCGGCCCGGCTTGATCGCCACGCGATCGAAGAGGATCTCGACGCCGGCGGCGGCGATGGCCTCACCCACCAGATCGTAGACACCCATCGAGACGCCGCCCGACAGCACGAGCACGTCGTGTCCCAAACCGCGTTCCAGCGCCACGGCGAGCGCCCGGCGATCATCGCGGACGATCCCGAGGTAGGTTGCGTCGCCCCCCGCCTCGCGCGCCAGCGCCAGCAGCAGCGGTCCGTTGCTGTTGCGGATCCGGCCGGGGCCCGGGGCCTCGTGCGGCTCCACCAGTTCGTCGCCGGTCGGCAGGACGGCGAGTCTGGGCCGCCGTCCCGCCTGCAGGACCGTCCGGCCGCAGGACGCCAGCACGCCGATCTCTCCCGGGCCGATGAAGTCGCCGGCGCTGAGGAGAACGTCGCCAGCATGAACGTCCACCCCGCGCCTGGCCAGGTTCTCGCCCGGCCGTACCGATCCTTGTGCCCGGACCAGGGCCGCATCGCCGGGGACCGGCACGGATTCCTCGACCATCAGCACGGCGTCGGCGCCCGGTGGCAACGGGGCACCGGTCATGATCCGCGATGCGGTTCCCGGCGTGATTGCCCGGAGGCGGCCGGGATCGGCGCCGGCGGCAATCTCCTCGAGCACCCGCAGATCGCACGGCGGTTGTTGCAGGTCGGCGGCGAGGACCGCGTAGCCGTCCATCATCGCCTTGTCGAAGTCGGGGAAGTCGCGATCCGATCGAATGTCCTCGCGCAGGACGCGGCCGGCGGCGGAATCGATCGACACCGGCTCGGCGGGCAGGATCGGCGCGGTCTGCAGGACGACCTGCAACGCCTCTTCGAGCGACAAGGTCCGGCCGGTCTTCACGATCAGGGAGTATAGCGCCGGGGCCGATCAGCCGGCGGCCCGGACGACCGCGATGCGCGGGATGCCCGCGAGATCGGCCCGTACCACGACGACGGCCCAACCGGTGGCCGGTCCATAGACGGCGCGGATTCCCGGCTCCTGGCCGAGCCCGAATTCCACGATCAGGTGACCGCCTGGCCCGGTGCCTCCAGAGGGGCGCAGAAACCGGTGCGCCCCGGCGGCAAGACGGCGGTGAACGTCCAAACCGTCGGGTCCGGCGACCAGGGCGGTGCGCGGCTCGTGGTCCCGCACTTCCGGGACCAGGCCGGCGAGCTGGCCCTCGGGGACGTACGGCGGATTACTGAGGATGAAGTCGGCCTGACCGGCGACACCGGATCCGGCGAAGGCGTCGAAGATATCACCGCACTCGAACCGGACCCGCTCCGTCACACCATGTCGGGCGGCGTTGTCGCGGGCGACCGTCAGCGCCTCCGCTGACAGGTCGCAGGCCAGCACGCGCGCCCCCGGGACCTCGCGCGCCACGACGACCGCCAGGCAGCCGCTGCCGGTTCCGACATCGAGGACCAGCGGGTCGGGCCGCCGGTTGATCGCGAGAAATGCTTCGACGATCCCCTCCGTCTCCGGCCGCGGGATCAGGACCGCCGGCGACACATGAAACGGCAGCGACCAGAATTCCTGGACGCCGGTCAGGTATTGCAGCGGCTCGCGCCCCACCCGGCGGCCCACGAGATCCTCGAACGCGCGGGCGGCGGCCGGCGGGACGACCTGGTCGGGATCGACATGCAGCCGGACGCGATCCACGCCGATCGCCTGTGCCAGGAGAACCTCCGCGTCGACCGCGGCGGAGGGAACACAGGCATGGGTGAGGCGTTCGCGGGCGTCGCGAATCAGGGCGGCGGCGGTCGCCACCGTCAGACCCGCACCTCGTCCTTGAGCTGCTCGGCCTGATGGTGGGCCTGCAGGGCGTCGAGGACCGGCTCGATCTGGCCGTCCAGGACCTCCGGCAGGCGGTGCAGCGTCAAATTGATGCGGTGATCGGTCAGGCGGTTCTGCGGGAAGTTGTAGGTGCGGATCTTCTCGGAACGTTCACCGGTGCCGACCTGGCTGCGGCGGTCGCGGGCGATGGCATCCTTCTGCTTCTGGATCTCGAGGTCGAGCATCCGGGACCGCAGCACCTTGAGGGCCCGCGCCTTGTTCTTGTGCTGCGAACGCTCGTCCTGGCACTGCACCACCAGCCCGGTCGGGGCGTGCGTGATGCGGATCGCCGAGTAGGTCGTGTTGACCCCCTGCCCGCCCGGCCCGGTGGCGCAGAAGGTGTCGATGCGGAGGTCCTTCTCGTTGATCTCGATCTGCACATCGTCGGCCTCGGGGAGGACGGCCACGGTCGCGGTGGAGGTGTGGATCCGCCCGGACGACTCGGTCGCCGGCACCCTCTGGACACGGTGCACGCCGCTTTCATGCTTGAGCCGGCTGTAGACCTGCTTCCCGTTGATCAGGGCGATGACTTCCTTGACGCCGCCCAGATCGCTGGTGCTCAACGTCAGGAGCTCGACCTGCCAGCCGTGCCGCTCCGCGTAGCGGCTGTACATGCGGAACAGCTCGGAGGCGAACAGTGACGCCTCCTCGCCGCCGGTGCCGGCGCGGATCTCGAGGATGATGTTCTTCTCGTCGTTCGGGTCCTTCGGCAGGACCAGCGAGCGCAATTCGGCGACCAGGGTGCTGCGGCGCGCCTCCAGCGCGGCGATTTCCTCCCGCGCCATCGCCTTGAACTCGTCGTCGGTCATCAAGGCCTGGGAGTCCCGGATCTGACGCAGGATTTCCTTGTACTCGCGGTACTTGACGACCGTTTTTTCGAGGTC
The DNA here is from genome assembly GCA_031394595.1 of Acidobacteriota bacterium. Lineage (GTDB taxonomy): Bacteria > Acidobacteriota > Polarisedimenticolia > Gp22-AA2 > Gp22-AA2 > JANNTZ01. The sequence goes on along the minus strand of JANNTZ010000377.1, from coordinate 1,171 downwards.
GGAGTAGGACTTGGTCGCCTGGCGGTAGCGGTCCTGATCGGCGAGCAGGGACGGATCGCTGATCTGCAGCGCCAGCTGCTCGAATTTCTGCTCCAGGGAGTTCAGTCGATCTTCCAACTGGTCCACGCGCAGGCTCCCCCGCGCCTCAATCTAGCACCATGATGGGCGGGGGGCTACCTTCCCGAAGGGGGGGGTTGTGGCTTGCCGTCAGGATCCGGCGCCTTCGCCGGCCGGAGAGGCGGTCGCCTTCCCCTTGCCGGGGGGGGGCGTCTTGCCGGCCGCCGGGAGTTTGCCGCCAGCGGCCTTAGCCGTGCTCTTCGCGCCGTCTTTCGGCGCTTCCTTGCCGGCGTCCTTGTAGCGCCGCTGGAACCGCTCGACGCGACCGGCCGAGTCGATCAGCTTCTGCTTCCCGGTGAAGAACGGGTGGCACTTGCTGCAGATCTCCAAGCGCAGTTCCTGGCGCGTGGATCGGGTCTGGAACGTCTCGCCACAGGCGCAGACGGCCGTGACCGTATGGTACGTGGGGTGGATTCCCTCTTTCATTGGCGTCTCCCCGGATGCGGACCGCACGGGGGGTCCCCGCCCGGCCGTTCCGACTGTCCTGAATTGGAAGCGGGATTATAACCGCCCCGGGCCTCCCCCGCCAAGCGGGTTCCCGGGAGGCCCCGGTGAGGCGGGCTCCCGGTCTACCCCGCGTTGCTCATCGTGTCGAGGAACTCCTCGTTGTTCTTGGACTTCTGCATCCGCTCGATGAGGAGCTCCATCGCCTCGACCGGCGACAGCGAGTTCAGCACCTTGCGCAGCACCCAGGAACGGTCCAGCTCCTTCTTGGGGAGGAGCAGCTCTTCCTTGCGGGTTCCCGATCGGGTGATCTCGATGGCGGGGTAGATCCGGCGGTCGGCCAGCTTGCGGTCGAGATGGATCTCCATGTTGCCGGTCCCCTTGAACTCCTCGAAGATCACGTCGTCCATGCGGCTGCCGGTCTCGATGAGGGCGGTGGCCATGATGGTCAGAGAGCCCCCCTCTTCGATGTTCCGGGCGGCGCCGAAGAACCGCTTCGGCTTCTGCAGCGCGTTCGAGTCGACGCCGCCGGAGAGGATCTTGCCGGAGTGCGGCACCACGGTGTTGTGGGCGCGCGCGAGACGGGTGATCGAGTCGAGCAGGATGACTA
>JANNTZ010000345.1:0-1641 GCA_031394595.1 Acidobacteriota bacterium | reverse complement strand
CGACAGCGCAGGCGCCGAGCTCTCCCGCCACTGCGCAGTCCGCACCGGAGCCAGGGTCGCCCTCGTCGATCGTGGTGTCGCAATTGTCGTCCATCCCGTTGCACGTTTCGGCGGCGTCCGGATGAATGGCCTTGATCTGATCGTTGCAGTCGGCGGCGACGCCCGCGGCGGAGCACAGCGGGTAATCGTCCCCGTCGGCGTCGACCGGCGGCTCTCCCACCGGCAGGCCTTCGTCCACGGCGCCGTCCTCGTCGTCATCGAGACCGTTGCAGATCTCGGCCTGCAGGGCGCAGGCGATCTTGACCGGCGACCACTGGCTGCGGCCCGTCAGACGCGTCGGGTCGGGGATCACCGTGAGAATGGGTTCGACCGTCAGAGTGATGTCGGAGAACGGTGCGAATGCCATCCCGTCGGAACGCGAGAACAGCAGTCGCAGACGCGGGTCATAGGTGCCGTCCTTCTTGTAGGCCATGTCGGTGAGGCCGGCGACAGGTGAGTCGATCGTCAGGACACGACAGGGCGTCGGATCGCCCTCCGGTGACGGTTCGTAGCCTGGCGGATAGACTGGGTCGGTCGGCTGCGGCAGGGTCGCGGTGCAGGCCGCGGTGCCGGCAGGGGTGACCGAATCGTTGCTGACGCTGAGCAGGATTCCTTCGCCCGAGCAGAGGACCTCACCGCTCAGCGGCCCGGCCGGCAGGGCGCGGAAGTCAACCGGCAGGGTGCAACTTTTCCCGGCCACGTCGGTCGCCACAACCGATCCGGAAGCGTCCAGGTCGGTGTCGCTCGAGAAGACCGTGAAGTGCACCGTCCTGGCGCCCACCTCGAACTCGGGGTCCACGACGAGATCCATGTTCATGGATCCGGGAGCCAGCACCACCGTGGCGATGCCGCTGTCCTCCTCGCCCGCGTCCGTGGCGCTGCCGGCGATGAACAGGCCACCACCCTCGAGAGGGATCGGCGTGCCGGTACAGACGGGTGGGGTGACGTCGTCACCGTCCTCCTCCGACAACCATGCCAGATCATCGAGGACGAACTCCTCGTAGCCCCCGAATTCGATGCCGGAAGTGATCGTCACACGGAAAACCGGCGTGTCGGCGATGGCGCCGAAGAAGACATTCGCGGATTCATCCTCGGTGTCGTTGGACACGCTCGCCGAAGCGGATGATTCGTCGGTGAATTCGAAGAAGACCGACAGCGGCGTCGCCTCCGGGTGATAGGCCCCCAGTTGGAAGGCCAGCGCCGTGATCGGCGGGCTGAAGTCGATGACGATCGTCTGCAGCGTCCCGCTGACGCCGGGGACGCCGCCGCCGTTCAAAACGTTGGGGAGGCTCGACGCAGCCTCGTAAGAGTAGGCCTGGATCGGCAGGTAGCCTTCCGTCTCCGCGTTGGGCGACGAGAAGGACAGGCCGGTGATCTGCGTGGTCAGGACCGTCCCGTGATCCCAGCCATCGAACTCCTCGACGGTCGGGGACCCCGGAAGGGCTTCCAACCAGGCCCCCTCGCTGGTGTAGGGAGTCAGCGTGGCGGCGCCGACCGGACTGGCGGCGGTGGCGAGCAGGATCAACAGACCGAGGGACAGGCGGAACATGGGTGACAGGCGGCACCTCATTGGTAATCCTCCCAAGGCGGAATAGCCCCCTT
>JANNTZ010000334.1:0-1911 GCA_031394595.1 Acidobacteriota bacterium | reverse complement strand
CTAGCCTGGATTTCCACGTAGCAGATTCTCCTTAACGTGGGCCGGTCTGGGCTACCGCGGTGAGGCGTAGCTTCAGGCCGTTCCACCACGGCACACTGACGGGCTTGTGGAGCAGTCCTGACGCCAGGACGATCGGAAGGTGTGCGCGTGGTTGGAAGGTGACCACGACTTCGCTGTGTCCGACGGTGACGGTGGCGGGCGTGTCAACGAGGTCCCGGAAGACCGAGCGGGCCTGGGCGTCCGCATAGCCGCGCATCCGCCTGGCCATCAGCCGATACAGGCCGCTGGCGATGACCAGGAGGGTCATGTCGAAGTCGACCTTGAGTCCGACGGCGGAGGAGAGGGCGTCCATGTGGAAGAAGCGGACGGCGTCGGAGAGGGCGTTCTCGATGAGCATGCGCTGGGCATAGCGGGTGATCAGCTTGGTCGCCCCGGTGTTGCGGTCGTTGGTGAGGAGGAGGGTGGGCTCGTCGTGTCCCAGATCCTTGATGTAGATCTGGCGGAAGGTCTCTCCGGCCAAGGCGACCGAGACCTCGTGGATGCGCGGGGTCTTGTACTTCCGGGTGGGGACGTCGAGTTCGATGGTGCGCCAGGCTGACCGCGGCAGGGCGGCGATTTCCTGGAGGATTTTGGGCGACCGGCGGCGGAGGGTGATGAAGGTGATTCCCATCTTGTGGAGACGGGCCAGGCTCGCGTAGGTGGTCAGGCGGGAATCGAAGACGAGGTGTTTGGGGTTCTGGCCGTGGGTGCGCTTCCAGAAGGCGATGAAGCGGAAGATCTCCTCGGCTTCCTCGCCCTTGCGGATGTCGGCGTTGGAGTAGCAGAAGGCACGTCCCTCGGCGTCCTGGGCCAGGAAAGCAAGGATGCTGGGCTGGCGGCGGCTGCGCGCGGAGACGTAGTGACGCTCCAGGACGGAGTCGTCGCCGTAGTAGGGGACGGAGTGGAAGTCGAGATTGAAGGACTGGCCGGCGAAGAGGTGCTGGTCCTCCATCATTCGATGCCAGGCGGCGAGGAGCCGGCCGTTCTTGGCGGGATGGATCTTCGAGGAGTACTCCGAGAAGTAGCTCTTCTTGGGAATCACGTTGAGTCCTGCGAACAGGGCCAAGCCCTCATCGGCGACGAGGGACATGATGTGGCTCTTGCGCTCGACGCAGAAGAGTTTGAGAGCCAGGCAGGCACGCAGGGCGTGGTCGGCGGGGATCATCTTGGAGCCTGCGAGCTGGGCCGCCTGGGCGAGTTTGCCCACCCCGAGGCGAATCAGGTCCGGGATGAAGAGGAAGAGGCCTCCGCAGGCGGTGGTGAAGGTGTGCGGGGCAAGGGAGAGTGAGCGAACGTCGGCAACCGCCTCCACGCGGGGGCCGGGGCGGGGTGACCGCTCCTCGTCCAAGCGCCGGGGCAGTGGCGCGAAGCCCTCTTCCTTCAGGACCTCGCCCACGGCGGTGGGGCTGAGGCCGATCTTCTGCTCCTTGAGGGCCTCGCTGATCTCGTAGACAGAGTGATTCTGTTTGCGGAGCTCCACGATGAGGTCACGGGCGGCGGACTTCTTGGGCTGGGAGCGCGGTCCGGGCAGGCCCTTGACGAAGAAGACGGGATCGGGGTCGTGCCGGAACTGGTGACAGAGGACGCGGAAGGACCCTGGGGTGTAACCGAAGGTCTTGGCCGTGTCTGCAGAGGAGCGGTCGTCCACGTAGTAGGCCCTGAGCGCCTCATACATGCGGTGTTTAGGGCCTGCCGGATCGAGGAAGAAGTTTCGGCTTTCCGTTAGGTCTTTTGGTACTCTGATCGCCATACTCACAAGTTACGACTTGCCACCCCTGGTGTCAAGGGGAATCTGAGCCACTACGGGTTGTGGCGCAACTAACCGCGCCAAACTCGGCAATTCTGCGGGCGTCGCGCCCGAGCTGTCGCAGG
>JANNTZ010000320.1:0-2035 GCA_031394595.1 Acidobacteriota bacterium | reverse complement strand
GCGAATCGAACCCGGCGCCGACCTTCACGCCACGCTGCGGCCCTATCAGCAGGTCGGCGTGCGGTGGCTCCATCTGCTCTCGGGCCTCGGTCTCGGCGCGTGCCTGGCCGACGACATGGGGCTCGGCAAGACGATCCAGGTGCTCGCGCTGCTGCTCGCCCTGAAGCGACAGCGCGATGCGGCGCCACGTCCCAGTCTCCTCGTGGCGCCGGCTTCACTGCTGGCGAACTGGATGCTGGAGGCCGAGCGCTTCACGCCGGGCCTGCGAGCGCTCATCGCGCACCCGTCGGCGATGCCGGCCGCCGAGCTGGGGGCGCTTGGCCACGGACCGCTCCCGGACGTGGACCTGGTCATCACGAGCTACGGCGCGCTCCTGCGCCTGCCCGGGCTCGCGAAGATCCGCTGGCGCCTGGTGGTGCTGGACGAGGCGCAGGCCATCAAGAACCCCGGCGCCAAGCAGACGCGCGCCGTCAAGCAGCTCGACGCGCAGGCGAGGATCGTCCTCACCGGCACGCCCGTCGAGAACCGGCTCTCGGACCTCTGGTCGATCTTCGACTTCCTGAACCCCGGCCTGCTCGGTTCGAGCCAGGCGTTCACGCGCTTCACCAAGCGTCTGGCCGACCGGCCCCACAACCCGTACGGGCCGCTGCGCGAGCTGGTGCGTCCCTACCTGTTGCGGCGTCTCAAGAGCGACCCGCGCGTCATCGCCGACCTGCCGGACAAGACCGAGGTCAAGGCGTTCTGCCCGCTCAGCCCGAAGCAGGCGGCGCTCTACCAGAGGGCCGTCGACGACCTCGCGCGGCAGCTCGACGGGGCCGGCGGCATCCAGCGCAAGGGCCTGGTCCTGGCGTTCCTGATGCGGTTCAAGCAGATCTGCAACCATCCCTCGCAGTGGCTGGGCGACGGCGCGTGGGCCGAGGCCGACAGCGGCAAGCTCGGCCGCCTGCGCGACCTCGCCGAGGTCATCGCCGCCCGGCAGGAGAAGGCGCTTGTCTTCACGCAGTTCCGCGAGGCGACCGCCCCGCTCGCCGCCTTCCTCGGCTCGGTGTTCGGGCGGCCGGGTCTCGTGCTCCACGGCGAGACCGCGGTCAAGCAGCGGGCGGAGCTGGTGCGGCGCTTCCAGGAGGACGACGACGCGCCGTTCTTCGTGCTCTCGCTCAAGGCGGGCGGCGCCGGCCTGAACCTGACGGCCGCCTCGCACGTGATCCACTTCGACCGCTGGTGGAACCCGGCGGTCGAGAACCAGGCGACCGACCGCGCCTTCCGCATCGGCCAGACCAAGAACGTCCTCGTGCACAAGCTGGTGTGCCGGGGCACGGTCGAGGAGAAGATCGACCAGCTCATCGAGTCGAAGCAGCGGCTCGTCCGGGACCTCCTCGACGTCGGCGCCGAGGCGCTCCTGACCGAGATGGGCGACGACGAGCTGCTCAAGCTCGTGGCCCTCGACATCCACGCAGCGCTGCCGGAGGGATGACCCCATGTTCTATGGCTGGCGACCGTACGTCCCCGTGGCCCAGCGCCGGCAGCGCGCGGCGCGCGAGGCGGCCCGGCTCGCCAAGAAGGGCCGCCGCCTCTCGCCGGTCGTCGTCGACGGCCGCGCCATCACCCGGACCTTCTGGGGCACGGCCTGGTGCGAGAACCTCGAGCGCTACAGCGACTTCGCCAACCGGCTGCCCCGCGGGCGCACCTACGTCCGCAACGGCTCGGTCATCGACCTGCAGATCGCCCGGGGCGCGGTGACCGCCCTGGTGAGCGGGTCCATGATCTACAAGATCACCGTGAAGATCGCGCTGGTCGCGCCGGCGCGCTGGCGCGCCCTCTGCCGGGACTGCGCGGGCGCCGTCGACTCGCTCGTCGAGCTGCTGCAGGGACGTCTCGCCAAAGGTGTCATGGAGCGCCTCTGCCGGGAGCGCACCGGTCTGTTCCCCGCGCCCGCCGAGATCACGCTCGCCTGTAGCTGCCCGGACTGGGCGTCGATGTGCAAGCACGTCGCCGCGGTCCTCTACGGCGTCGGCGCGCGGCTCGACGAGCGGCC
>JANNTZ010000239.1:0-4369 GCA_031394595.1 Acidobacteriota bacterium | reverse complement strand
GCCGTCGCCGTCGAGGTCCGTCTGATCGGCGTCGGCCGCGAAGGGGCACCTGTCGGGGAGACAGACAGTGGCCCGGAACCCGGGATCGCCAAAGCCGTCTCCGTCAGTGTCGGTGCAGTCATCCGCATGATCCGGCACGCCGTCCCGGTCGGTGTCCGGGGGGCCGAGGCCCAGAAGAATGGACACATCCCTGGCGAAATTGGCCACGCCCAGATCCGGGCTGCCGTCGGAGTTCATATCCGCCGCGACGATGCCAAAGGGCGTGTACCCGGCGCGGAACGATCCGTGCGTCACAAAAGTGCCGTCACCGATCCCGAGCAGGACGGTGACCGAATTGGCCGCTGCGTTGGCGACCGCCAGGTCGGGCGCGCCGTCGCCGTCGAGATCGGCGACCGTCACCGCCACCGGCCCCGCGCCGACTCTGAAGCGCGCCTGCGGGGCGAGGGCGCCGCCCCCGGCGTTGAGCAGGATCGACACGTCCATCGAGGAACTGTTGGCGGCCACGATGTCCGGCAGTCCGTCCCGGTTGAAATCGGCGACCGCCACGGATGACGGATACAGTCCTGCCTCCAGGAGCACCTGGGGGTGGAAGGTGCCGTCACCGCGCCCGAACAGGACGGAAAGCGATCCGGGTCCGAGGACCGGGTCCCCCTCGGCGGTCCAGTAGAAGTTGGTGTTCGCCACCACCAGATCGGGGACGCCGTCGGCATTGAAATCGCCCGCGGCCATTCCCTCGGGGATGGGGCCGACGGGGAACCTCGCAGCCGGGCCGAAGGCGCCGCCCCCCAGGCCCAGGAAGACCACGGCGTTCCGGCTTCCTGCGAACGCCACATCGGTCACACCGTCCCGGTTAAAATCGGCGAGCGCCAGGGAACGCCAGGTCAGCTCCGGCGCCTGCAGAATCGTCGCCGGCCCGAACGAGCCGTCCCCGAGGCCGGGCAGTATCCAGACGCCGGCGATCGCCGGCAGTTCGGGGGTGCGATACCTGGTCCCGGTGACAGCGAGATCCGGCAGGCCGTCGCCGGTCAGTTCGCCGATGGCAACGGCAAAAGCATGATCCGGGCCCGGGGTGGACAACCGCGGGCGAAAGCCGCCGTCCCCACGGCCCAGGAAGACCGAAACCGGCCCCCCCGGAGATTCGTACTGGCTTCCCACCGCCACCAAGTCCGGATGGCCGTCGGAGTTCAGGTCGCCGCCGACCATCGAGCTGAAGAACCGACCGCCATCGAGACGTGGTTCGTGGAGAAATCTCCCGTCGTCTCCCGCCAGAAGGATGCTGACGTCGTCCCCGGCGTAGTTCGCCGTGGCGACATCCTGGCGTCCGTTGCCGTCGAAATCGGCGATCGCGAGGCCGACCGGCGTGCCCCCCGTCCCGGTCGTCCCGCGCTCCCGGAACGAACCGTCGCCGTTCCCGAGGAAGACGGCGACCTCACTGGTGTTGTAATTGGCGCTGATCAAGTCGGGCAGCGCATCGTCGTCAAACTGCCCGGCGGCCAGGAAGAAGGAGATTCCGATTCCCCCGGCGTCGAATCGCGACCGCGCGTCGAAGGTCCCGTCACCCCGGCCGAGGAAAACAGCGATGACTTCAAACCCATAGATCGAGGCCGCGATGTCCGGCACCCCGTCCAGATTGAAATCGGCGGTCACGACCGCGCTGGGCCAGTAATCGGCCGGCAGGCGGATCCCGGGGGCGAAGGTCCCGTCCCCGCGACCCATGAGCACGGCGAGATCGTCGGAATTCCAGTTCGCCGTCACGATGTCCTGATCCCCATCGAGATCGAAGTCGGCGGTGGCGAGGTGGAAAGGGCCGGACCGGACCGCCACGGGGTCCGTCGCCGCGAACGTCCCGTCGCCGCGACCGATCAGGATGGTGAGGTCGTTGGAGCCGAAGTTGGCCACCGCCAGGTCATCCCCGCCGTCGCCATCGAAGTCGGCCACGGCGACCGCGGCGGGCCGCAACCCCGCCGGGTGGAGCGACTGGGGGGCGAAGTGGCCGTCGCCCAGGCCGAGGAGTATCGACAGGTCGCCCGATCCGAAGTTCCCGACCGCCAGGTCCTCGAACCCGTCGTCGTTGAAGTCTCCGGCCGCCAGGCTGGCGGCCCCGGCCCCGGCCGGAAAGCGGATCTCCGGCCGGAATGTCCCATCCCCCCGCCCGAGGAGGATGGAGACATCGTTCGTCCCCTGGTTCGCCACCGCCAGGTCGGCCGCCCCGTCGAGATTGAAGTCGGCGCCGGCGACAAACCCGGGGGCCTCCCCGACGGCGAACTGCGGGAACGGGAAGAGCAGGTCGCCCGCGAACGCCGCCGGCCCGGTCCAGGCCCAGATCAATAGCGCGAGCGCGCGCCCCCCCCCCGTCGGGAGGGGGGGCCGCCACCGCGCCGCACTCCAGAGTCCCGCTCTCAACCTTCTCCTCCAGGCGGCGGGACCGGAGGCGCGGGCCGATCCTCGCCCCTCATGGCTGCGCCAGGGCGCCCGGGGCCCACAGGACCCCCTCGCGCTCACCGTCGAAACTGTAGTTGGGCAGAGGGCTGTTCGAGGGCCAGGTGCCCGGCTCCTGGGCCGAAAGCCGGATGCGCGTGCGGGCGCTCAGGTAACCGAGGCTCTGGCCGCGGGATGCCGCCTGCTCCTTCATCAGGGCGACCACGCCGGTGACGTGCGGCGCCGCCATGCTGGTCCCTGCAATCTGAATCGTCCCCCCGAGGTTCTTCAGTGATTGAATCCCGACGATGACGCCGCCCCGGGACAGGTAGTCGCAGGTGCGATTGCAGAACAGTTGTGCGCCCGTCAGGACTTCCTCCAGGTCTCCGGGGGCGGAAATCGTCACGCCGATCTCCGTGACCGGATCGAAACGCCCGTCGGTGGTGAAACAGGAGGCGGTATTCAGGAGGATCGGCGAGTATGGCGCACAACCGGCCGACCGGTCCTTTCCCCCGTTATCGGTTGTCGTGCTGGCCACCGCCAGGACCTCGGGAAACCCGGCGGGAATACGTTGACTGACCTCCATTGTCGGATCATTGCCGGCCGAGGCCACGACCACGGCCCCTCTCACCAGCACCAATTCCCGGATGAAATTCTGGAGCGCGGTCACCTGTCCGGGCAATAGGCGAGGATCGTCCCGGCGTGCCCCGAAACTCATGTTCACGACATCCCAGCGATAACCGATGCTCAGCATCCAATCGAGGCCTTCCAACACCCAAGCCATGTCGAGCCGTCCCGTGTTGCAGTCCCAGGCATTCACCGAGTAGATCGTCACACCCGGCGCGACGCCGACCAGATCGACGACATTGTCGGCCGCCCCGATGATGCCGGCGACGTGTGTTCCGTGACCGACATAGTCGCGATGCTCGCAATAGGGGACGAAATAGCCGTTCCAGGGTTCCACGACGCGCGTCCCGTCCAGCCGCACCCAGTCGCGGTGCGTGACGTCGATCCCGGTGTCGATGACGGCGACGTTGACGTTCCTGCCGGTGTACGGCACGCTGCCCGGTTGGGCCCCGATCCGAGCGATGTTCGCGGTGAGGGCCTGCTGGCTTGAGGGCGGGTTACCACCACCGTCGCAGTCGAGGCACTTGGGCGGCGCCATCGGCCAGAGGGCGGAATCCAGGTCGTCGAGAACGAACTCCAGATTGGGCTCGACCAGCCGCACCTTCGGGGAGCGCCGCAGGACTTCGCGCGCCGCTGCCGACGGCAGCAGAACGACCGACACGGGAAGGGCTTCGAAATGGTGGGACCTCAGCGATCCAACCCGCGCAAGCTCGGTGTCCTTGTCCTGTACCGTGGCTCGATCGTGCCAGCTGACGATCAGGGCATCGCGGTCCGAGAAGAACCGCTTATCCGAGTGATCGGCGGGGGGGGGGGGCCCCAATGACATGGCCGGCAAACGAGAACAGGAGCAGACTGGCATTCACGGTCATCACCAAGTAGCTCCCGGCGCGCAACATTTTTCTAGTCTTCATCGGCTTCGGCCTCCAATGTAATGACGCACGAGCCTTTCTCGAATGGCTCCAACCTATCGTCTGCAACACCTTCTTTCATCAGCCGGGCGCACCGACGTCCCGATTCCGGGATCGGCCGGAATTGATTGGAGCAGAGTGTTGATCATAGGCGTCGTCCACTGGATGGAGAGTGGCACCATGAAGTGTCCCAGTACCCCTCCTTATTGATTGATCCATATACGACATGCTTCTACGGATGTCAACCGCGACACCGCGACGCGTAGGGAATGGCGGGGCGCCCCGGGTCGCAGCCGGGCGAATGCACGCTACATGCCGGCCCGGCTGAAGATCTGTGCGAATTCGGCCGCCCGCAGATTCGGGACCACGACCCTGAGGACGTGGTGCTCCCGCCTCGTTTCCTCACCGGCCGGCGT
>JANNTZ010000172.1:0-20912 GCA_031394595.1 Acidobacteriota bacterium | reverse complement strand
GCCTGCGGGTAGGTCCCGTTCTCCGGGTTGTTCAGGATGTTATCGAACTGCGGCACGCCGAACGGCATGACGTGGAGGTGAACCTCCTCGCCGCCGCCGACCCCACGCGGACAGGTGGCGCCGCCGGTCTTCGGGCAGATGGCGTCGTTCAGCCGGTCGGAGATCGGGCCGGGACTGACGTTGCCGCCGAATTCGATCAGTTCGGTGTAGACGCAGACGTTCGATGACGCGGCGTCCTGCATGATGATGCGCGACCCACGGGCCAGCGCGTCGAGGCTCAGGCCGGTCAGCGCCCCGCCGTCACTCGGATCGATCGCCTTGGTGAAGGTGAACCCCAGTTGACCCGGGTTGCCGGCGATGATCCCCGCCACGACGTTGCCGTGGGTGTTCGAACCCGACAGGAGTCCGTCGCACGAGGTCCCGTTGTCCACCGGGTTCTGGATCGAGTGGATCTTCCGGTGTGTCTGACCGAACGGGTGTGCCAGGTCGGTCACCTGGGTCGCCGTCTGCGAGAAGTGCACCGCGTCCGGGCTGATGCCATTGTCGGTCACCGCCACGATCTGCGGCGGGATAACGTCGGTTCCGTTGTTGATCCTCTGACCGTCCTTGACCCCGGTGGCGTTGCCGTCGATACCGCCGCCATCCACGCCCACGTCGTGATACGGCCGCGATCCGAAGCTCTCTTCGGTGTTCCCGACCATGAGGGTCGAGGGGGCCTCCGAGTTGTTGAGCATGTACTCCTGCTCCTCGGACACCGCCCAGACGTCACCGTCCTGCGCCAACTTCGCCAGCTGCGCGCGGCTCGCCAGAATCGCCAGAACATCCCCAGCCGAGGAGTACAGGCCGACGTTCTTCTCACCGACGATGGAGGCCATCCGGCCCCGCACCACCTCGGTGTCCGCCCCCGGCAGAAGCTGCACAGTCAGGCGCAACGACGTTTCGGCGGCCCGATCGCGGGAAATCCACGGCGTCCTCCCTGTGTTCCGGGCGATCTTGTCCGCCCCGCGGATCGCATCCACCGCCTCCACGAACGGGAGCGCCGCGATCGCGTCGATCCCCGCCGCGTCGGCCCGGACCACGAAGGCGCGATCGAAGACCGTCGCAACGATGCGGCCGTGACGATTGATGGCCTCGGCCACCCGCTCGTACCCCATGGCGCTCAGGGCCGCCGCGTCCACCTGGACGTAATTGCCGCCCGGTTGCCCGACGCCCTTGCCGTTCTTACGGGCGGAGGCTTCGGCTCCGCGGAACTCCAGGGGGGCATGCGCGAGACGGCCCGCACCCTTCTTCAGGTCGGTGAAACCGGCGGCGCTGCCGATCAGCCCCTGGCGCTTGTCGAGAGCCGGCATGGCAGGCTGGTAATCCGCCGGGTAGGCGGCGACGCCGGGGACACGCTCGTGCCCCACGGGGCGGAACGCCCGCGCAACCCGGGCCGCCAGCCTGGCATCCATGGTGTCGCCAGGATTGGTGTTGACACGGCCGCGGCCCGCCCAGATCGTGACGACAGGGACAGCCACCAGCAGTGCGAGAACCAGTCCGGCGAGGAGAACGCCCCGAACCGTGCGCAGTCTGGAGTTCCGGTTCATCAGTACCTCCCGTAAAAGGGACAGGCCCCTTCTCCGATCAGGGGCACTTGACGATTTCAAACGCGTCGACAATGTCAGCTCAACCCTCTGCCGGCCGCCTCATCTCGATCCGTTGGATCCCGCAATGCGCGTGGATCCGCCGCGATGGGCGCCGATGGATTCGCTATTTGATACGGTGGCAGGAAAGCAATGTCAACTTGTATTTGTCCTCGGAAAACAAGAACTTACAGAATCTTGACATCCCACTATATGGCACACAAAAAGGCATTCCGTTTCTGTATGAGAAACGCAAACTCCCACACGCCGGCCAATCCGAGCGCCTGGGTTCCGCGTTATTGAGGGCGGGATCAGACAGGGCTGATCCGGCTGAACACCGCGGCCAGGGCTTCTTCGCGGCGACGCTCACCATCGACTTCCAGGCGACGGACCCGGTGGCGGATGACCTCCTGGCGCGCCGGATCGGGAATCCCCTTCAGGTTGGTCCGGATATTCATCACCCCGCCGCGCAGGCCGGCGTAGGCCAGCATGGCGGCCGAACCGGCATCGCTGACGGCATTGACATTTCCCTTGTGGGCCACCTCGACCGCGATCTCGAGGACGGCGGCGCAGGCCTCCGCCGTCGCCAGGGGAGTTTCGGTGGCGAACAGGGTCGCCTGGGCGATGGCGGTTTCCCGGACGCGCGCCTCGGCCTCGGTCCCCTTGGGCAACCGGCGGGCCGCCATCACCGCCTCGTACGACGAGGCGTCCCGGCTCACCAGGACGAGCAGGTCGCGGCGCAGGGCGGCGGCTCGCTGTCGGGCGGCGGCCATCGCCTCGTCGTGCACGCGATATTTCTCCCGCCCGATCGTCAGGTCGCAGACCATCACCACCAGGGACGCCGCGAGGCTTCCAGCCAGGGCCGACGCGCTGCCCCCGCCCGGCGTCGGGGACGATGAGGCGACAGCTTCCAAAAATCCCTCGACGGTCATTTTTTCAAGCATCTGGTATTCTCCTTCTCTATCTCCGGCACCCCGAATTACGAGTCTCGAGAACACGAGTCCCGACAAGCGGGCCATGCCACGTCGCAGTGTGGCGAGAAATCTACCCCGTGGCCGGGTCCGAGTCAAGAGCAGGATCCCGTGGAGTCCTTGTCAGTCTTGATCTTCATGGGATCCATCCGTGCCGCCCCCCAGCCGGCGCCCGGCCTCGACGACGACGCGCCCCGATTTCACCACGGTGCGGCAAAGATTCACGCCGAAGTGCCAGGCGAGGTGCCGGTGGTTGGGCACATCCAGGACCTGAAGGTCCGCCGCCTTGCCGACCTCCAGGCTGCCGGACCGGTCTGCAATCCCGAGCGAGTGCGCGGCGTTCAAGGTCGCTGCGGCGATCGCTTCCGCCGGATCGATCCCGTAGGCGAGGCAGGCGATCGGCAGGATCGCGGTCATCGCCTCGGTCGGACAAGTTCCCGGATTGAAGTCGGTGCCGAGGGCGATCGGCACGCCGGACTCGATCATCCGACGGACCGGCGGGCAGTGTGCGTCCCGCAGGAAGAACGCCGCGCCGGGGAGCAGGACCGCCGTCGTGCCCGCCGCCGCCAGGGCCGCGATCGCCCCGTCGGTGACATGCTCGAGGTGGTCGGCCGACGCCGCCCCCAGCCGGGCTGCCAGTCGCGCGCCACCCGCCGCGGTCCGCTGATCGACGTGCGCCCGGAGCCCAAGGCCGCAGGCCGCGGCCGCCGAGAGGATCGCCTCCCCCTCGGCAACGCTGAACGCTCCGGCCTCGATGAACACGTCGCAGAACCGCGCCAGCCCGGAACGGGCCACCTCCGGGATCATCCGCGTCGTCAGCTCGTTTATGTAATCGGTCCGGTCGCCGGATCGTTCCGGCGGCACGACGTGCGCTCCCAGGAAAGTCGGGATCAGGTCCACCGGGTGCAGCGCGTCGAGGGTCCGGATCGCCTGCAACTGCTTGATCTCGTCGTCGAACGACAGACCGTACCCGCTCTTCGCCTCGACCGTGGTCGTCCCATGACAGAGCATCCGGTTGAGCCGGGTCTTCCCCGCCTCGACCAGCGTTTCCAGGCTGGCGGCGCGCGTCGCCCGGACGGTGGCCATGATGCCGCCCCCGCGCGCGGCGATCTCCTCGTAGGTCGCGCCCCGGATCCGTTCGACCAGTTCGTCCTCGCGCGATCCGGCGAACGGCAGGTGGGTATGAGGATCGACGAAACCGGGGAGGACCGTGCAGCCCGACGCGTCGATTTCCACGCCGCTTTTCCGGAGGTGGACCTGGCGGCGGTAGTCGCGTGCATCGCCGACGAAGACGATCGCCCCATCGCGGGCCGCGACGCAGCCCTGCGCAACGATCCCGATCTCCCTGAGCGCGGGCCCCCGTTTCGGGGCCGGGCCGGGGACGGTGACCAGTTCGGCGGCGTCGACGACCGCCAGGTCGGCATCGATCATGCCGGCATTATAGGGACTTGCGAGGCCCGGGGGACGGTCCGGATCAGGAGGCGGGTGGCTTCTTCATGAAGCGCAGCTTGTCCTCGACGTGCTCCTCCTGCTTGTGCATGTCGAGGAGCCGGAGATGCTGCTCGACGGCGTTGCGGATCCGCTGCTCGAAGGTGTCGCGCTCCACCCGGAGCTGCATCAGCACCCCCTCGATGGCGCTCGCCTTGCGTGCCGCCTGGTCGAGGAGCTGGTTCCCCTTGATCTCCGCCTCCTTGACGATCAACTGGGCCTCCTTGCGCGCTGCTTCCTTGATGTCCTCCGCCAGCTTCTGGGCGGTCAGCAGCGTTTCCTTGAGGATCCGCTCCCGTTCCTTGTAGTCGGCGACTCCGGCCTTCAACTGGGCCAGCTCTTCCTTGAGGGTATGGGTCTCGATCACCAGCTTCTCGAACTCCCCCGACACGAGGTTGAGGAACGATCGCACTTCCTCCGGGTCGAAGCCCCGCATCTTCTTTGCGAAGTGATGACCGCTGATGTCGATCGGGGTGATCTTCATGAACGCCTCCCTCGTCAACGGGCCGTCACGCCGGCCCGGTATCCCCGCAGGAACCGGGATTGCCGCCCGGGCGGGGATGAGCCTCCGGCCGAATCCGATCGCCGAACAGGGCTCGCCCCACGCGCACCAGCGTGGCGCCCTCCTCGATGGCGACCTCGAAGTCCTCCGACATTCCCATCGACAGCTCGTCGAGCCGCAGCGCCGGGTGCCGTTGCTGCGCCTCGTCCCGGATCCCCCGCAGCCGCCGGAACCAGCCGCGCGATCGCTCCGCGTCCGGATCGTAGGGCGGCAGGATCATCAATCCCCGCATCACGACGTTCCGGCGGTCTTGCGCCGCCCGGAAGATGTCGTCCAGGCCGGCCTCGGGGACCCCGGTCTTGGTCGCCTCACCGGCGAGGTCCACCTGCACGAGAAGGTCGATCGTGCGCCCCTCGCGATTGGCGGCCCGATCGATGCGGTCCAGGAGATCGACGCTGTCCACCGAGTGAATCACCTGGAACAATCTCGCCGCCACGTTCGCCTTGTTGGCCTGCAGGTGGCCGACCAGGTGCCACCGCACACCATCCGGCAGCGCCGGGATCTTTTCGCGCGCCTCCTGCACACGGTTTTCGCCCAGGTCCCGCAGCCCCGCGTCGATCGCTTCGCGCACCCGTTCCCGTGGCATGGTCTTGCTGACGCCAACGAGCGTCACCGACGCGGGATTGCGTCCGGCACGCCGGGCCGCCGCTTCGATCCGGCGGCGGATCTCCTCCAGATTCCCCGCGATGCTCCCCGTCATGGCCGATCAATATAGATACCGAGGCAGAACTGTCAAACTATCGGCCGGCGTGGCAGGTCGTGCACCGCCCGCGGCAGAGGGTGGCTGCTTCCCCTCAGGTCCATCGCCTGGTTGGCGAGCGCATCGGCCTCGTGGTTCTCCTCGCGGGGCACATGGACCACCTTCACCTCGGGAATCGATTCCATCAGGCGGCGCGCCGCTGCGTGGAGGACCTTCAGGTTCGGGTCCTTGACCCGATACTGCCCCGCGATCTGCCGGACCAGAAGCTGCGAGTCGGACCGGACCGCGAGCGAAGCCACTCCCGCGTCGACGGCGAATTCGAGCAGCGCCAGCAGGGCGGCATACTCCGCGACGTTGTTGGTCGTCTCGCCGAGGTAGCCGTACAGGTCGGCGACCGGATCCCCGGAGACCGATCGAACACTGACACCGTAACCGGCCGGGCCTGGATTGCCGCGCGCCCCGCCATCGATGTGCGCGACCAGCGCCGTCCCGCCGGTGGCGCTCCCCGTCCGCCGGACCCGTGGCGCCGCGCTCACTGCGCCGGCGCGTCCCCGGCCGGCGAGCGATCTCCGTCGGTCGCCCCCTCGGCGTGGGCCGCGGTTTCAGGGTCGGCCGCCGCCTCCCCGCCGGCAACGGCCCCCACGCCCTTCCCGGGTTCGTCCAGGACGTACAGGTACCGCTTGCAGGAATCGCAGGGAATCAGTCCTGTGGATCGCCGCACCATCTGCACCAGCTTGGGCAGCACGCGCACATTGCAGCCACCACAGAGTCCGCCCCGCACCGCCACCAGGGCCAGCCCCTTGCGCTGCTTCACGCCCCGCAGGAACGGGTCAAGATAGGTTGCCCCGATCTGCGTCTCCAGGGCGCCGCGCTCGGCTTCAAGCGTCTGCTCCCGTCCCTGGAACTCCTTGCGGCGCGTCTCCACGCGCGTCTTCCCTTCGGTGGTGGCGCGTCGGATCGCGGCGATCTCGTCCTCCACCTTCCTGATCGCGGATGTGTGCGTGTCGCCGGCGTCCATCTCGAGAAGGATTTTCTCGTCCAGGGCCGCGCGCTCGGCGCGGCAGGCTTCGATCTCGTGCTGGATCGCCTGGTATTCCTTGTTGGTCTTCACCTCGTTGATCTGCGTCTGGTACTTGGAGATGCGGGTCTCGACTCCCATCAGCTCGACCTCGTACTTGCGGCGCTCCTTCTGGGCCGACTGCACGGCGGCGCGCTCGACATCGAGTTTCTTCTCCGTGGCGATCTGGTCTTTCTCGAGGCGGGCGATCTCGGCGGGCAGGGCGGCGATGGCGATCTTCAGGTCTTCGGTGGCCAGGAGGATCTCCTGCAGGCGGACGAGCCGGCGGAGATCCTCGTTCATCGGCCGGCTCCGGTCCTGAAGAGACGGAGGCGGCCGGGCGCCGGGCCGGGCCCGCCGGGCCCGGATCGAGTGATCCCTGCAATCGTATGGGAGGCTTTCAGGATCGGCAGGAACAGCGGCACGGGTCGCTCCGGAGAATCGCGTCGTCTGGAGCGGCGGATTATAGCACGCCATCCCGGCGGCGTGCAGCGGTCCCCGACACCGGCCGGCGGCGGCATGTCCTGTGCTAGGGTACGCGCCGTGCGCCGCCTTCCTCTGCATACGCGGATCCTGATTGGCATGGTCGCGGGCGCGGTTCTCGGCCTGCTGGCGAACTTGCTTGTCGGCCCCGACCGCCTGCGGGGATTCGTCACGCACGTCACCTACCCCGCCGGCCAGATCTTCCTGCGTCTCATCTTCATGGTGGTCATCCCGCTGATCGTCTCGGCCATCATCCTCGGGGTCGCGGAGCTGGGCGACCCCCGGCGTCTCGGCCGCGTCGGGCTGAAGACGCTGGCGTTCACCCTGGTCCTGAGCGCCGTGTCGGTCCTGATCGGAGTGGGGTTCGCCAACCTGATCCGCCCGGGCGCCGGTTTCTCCGAGGAATCGCGTGGCGCGCTGACCGAGGTCATGGGCAGCGCGGCCGCCACACTCAAGGAACCGCCGCCACGCAAGCCGCCGCTGCAGATCTTCCTCGACCTGTTCCCCGAGAACCCGGTCGAGGCGATGGTCAACGCCTTCCGCGGCGACATGCTCGCGGTGATGGTGTTCGCGCTGGTGTGCGGCGTCGCCCTGACGCTGGTGGACCGCGATCGGGCCGAGCCGCTCCTGCGCTGGCTGCAGGCGGTCTTCGACGTGACCATGAAGGTGATCGACCTGGCGATGCGTCTGGCGCCTTACGGGGTCGCGGCCCTCCTGTTCACGCTGACCGCGCGCTCGGGTTTCGAGGTCCTGGGGCGTCTCGCCGTTTACATGGCGACGGTGCTGGCGGCGTTGCTGGTGCACCAGTTCGGCACCTACAGCCTGGTCCTGAAGTTCATCGGCCGCTATCCGCCGCGTCAGTTCTTCGCCCGCATCCGCGAGGTGATGCTGACCGCCTTCTCCACCTCGTCGAGCAACGCCACGCTGCCGACCACGTTACGGGTGGCGGAGGAGGGACTGGGTGTACCCCGCGCCATCGGCGGGTTCGTCCTGACCCTCGGTTCGACGCTCAACCAGAACGGCACCGCCCTGTACGAGGGAGTCACCGTTCTCTTCCTGGCGCAATTCTTCGGAATCGATCTGTCGATCGGCCAGCAGATCATCGTGGTGCTGCTGTCGATCCTCGCCGGCATCGGGACCGCCGGCATCCCCGGTGGTTCGCTTCCCCTGGTCACCGCCCTCCTGGTCACCGTCGGCGTCCCGGCCGAGGGGATTGGCATCATCATCGGGGTCGACCGGATCCTCGACATGTGCCGGACCGTCCTGAACGTCACCGGCGATCTGACGGTGGCGGTCTGTGTCGCCCAATCCGAAGGCCACGTCCTGAAACGCTGAACAGCATTACGAAACGCTGTGGTAGGATGCGATCTTCCGGCAGGCGGGCGGGGAATCCGATGAGTCGAACTGCGGATGTCGTGGTCATCGGCGGGGGGATCCAGGGGGCCAGCGTCGCGTGGCACCTGACCCGTCGTGGTGTGACCGATGTCGTGATCCTGGAGAAGGAAACGCTCGCCTCCGGCTGCAGCGGCCGGACCGGCGGCATGATCCGGCAGCACTACTCCACCGACCTGGTGACCCAGATTGCCAAGCAGGGGCGGGACTTCTTCGCTACTCTCGACGAAGTGGTCGGCGGGCACTCCGGCTGGGTGCAGTGCGGCCTGGTGTTCATGGTGACCGAGAAGGACCGCACCGCGCTCGAACACAACGTGGCGCTCGGCCGCAAACACGGTGTCCCGACGCAGATGATCGACCGGCAGCGGGCGGAAGCGCTCGTCCCCGGTCTGTGCACCGACGGCGGCGTCGCGTTCGCCTACGAGGAGAACGCCGGCTTCGGCGACGGTTACGGGACCACGGTCGCCTTCGCCAATGGCGCGAAGCAGAAGGGCGCGACGATTCTGCAGGGCACCGAAGCGATCGGCGTGACCATCGACAATGGCCGGGTCATCGGGGTGAAGACGCGGACGGAGACCATCGCCACCCGCATCGTTGTCAACGCCGCCGGACCGTGGGCCGATCGCGTGGCACGCTGGGCCGGGCTCGAACAGCCCTTGAAACTGGAACTGATCGAGGAAGGGGTCATCCGGGTGGAACCTCCCGACGACTACCCGATCCACACTCCCAGCGTCTACGACTTCGTCAACGGCCTGTCGTTCCGGCCCGAGGGGACCGGGCAGACGGTCGTGGCCGAGGGGAATTCCTACTACAAGGGAACGCTCGATCCGGACGGCTACCCGACGCAGCCGTCCGACCGCTACATCGAGGATGTTTCCCTGCGTCTCGCCCGGGCGATGCCCCGCCTCGCCGGCGGCACGCCGCGCGGTGGCTGGGCCGGCCTGCTGGAGGGAACGCCCGACTTCCATCCGATCCTCGGAAAGGCGCCCGGGGTCGAAGGGTTTCTCCTCTGCTACGGCTTCTCCGGCCACGGCTTCAAGGAGGCGCCGGTGACCGGTCGGCTGATCGCGGAGCTGATCGTGGACGGCAAGCCAAGCCTCGACATCGCCCCGCTCGCGTTCGAACGCTTCGCGAAGGGGCAGCTCCTGAGGTCGCTCTACAAAGACGACCCGATCATGGCCTGAGACCGGGACGGTCGGCCGCGCGCGCCCCGCGCGCCGGCCACCGGATCGGCCCCCGGCGCCACGGAGACACGCGATGCCTGCCAATACCTACGATGTCGTCGTGGTCGGCGGCGGCCACAACGGCCTGGTCACCGCCGGCTTCCTGGCGCGCGGCGGTCTGCGCGTCTGTGTCGCCGAGCGGCGCGCCCTGGTCGGCGGATCCTGCGTCACCGAGGAGATCGCTCCCGGATTCCGCGCCTCCACCGCCGCCTACATCGCCAGCATGATGCGGCCGGAGGTGATCCGTGGCCTCGGTCTGACGCAGTACGGTCTGAAAATGACCCCCTGTGACCCGCTGCTCTTCGTCCCCAGCCGCAGCGGTCGGCCGCTGTTCCTCTGGCAGGACGCCCGGCGGACCGCCGCCGGGATCGAAAAATACTCGCTCCGCGATGCCCGGGCGTTCCTGGAGTTCGACGCGGAGATCAAGCGGCTCGCCTCCTACCTCGAGCAGTTCTTCATGGAACCGCCGCCCGCGCTCGACGGCGGTCTCGGATCGCTCAAGGACCTGGCCCGCATTGGTCTGCGGATGCGCCGGCTGACCGACGAGGACGCGGGGCGGCTCGTCCTGTTCCTGACCGCCAGCGTCGCCGACCTGGTGGAGATGCGTTTCGAGACCCCGGAAGTCAGGAACCTGATCGCCGCCTCGAACGTCCTCGGGGCCCACAACGGGCCGATGTCCCAGGGTTCGGCGTCGGGGCTGGTGTTCCACAGTCTGTCGGGCGGCGACGAGCTGTCGCAGGGGTACATGGGGCACGTGCATGGCGGCATGGGAACGATCAGCGAGGCCCTGGCTTCTGCCGCGAAGGCGCACGGCGCCGTGGTGCGGACCTCCGCCCCGGTGGCGCGGATCCTGGTCGAGAACGGCCGGGCCGCCGGTGTTGTCCTCGACTCGGGCGAGGAAATCCGCGCCCGCGTGGTCGCCAGCAACGCCGACCCGAAACGGACTTTCCTGAAGCTGATCGACCCGCGCCACCTCGAAGGGCGGTTCCTCGACGACATCCGGCGGATCAAGATGGCCGGCCCCTGCGCCAAGGTCAACTTCGCGCTCACCCACGCCCCGACCCTGACGCAATGGCCCGCGAACCTGTCGCCGGCGGAGAAGTCCGACTTCACCGTCAGCCACGGGATGGACTATCACGAACGCGCCTGGGACGAATGCAAGCATGGCCGCGCCTCGAGCCAGCCGTACGTGGACTGCGTGGTCCCGACGCACCTCGATCCGACGCTGGCACCGCCGGGACACGCCGTGCTGACCGCCTTCGTCGAGTACGCCCCCTACCGCCTCGCGGAAGGGGACTGGAAGACCGAGCGCGAGAAGCTCGCCGACCGGGTCGTGGACACCATCGAAGAGGTCGCGCCCGGGTTCCGCGCCACGGTGATCGGGCGCGACATCCTGTCGCCGGTCGATCTCGAGGAACGCTTCGGGCTGACCGAAGGGAACATCTTCCACGGCGACCTGAACCTCGGCCAGTTGTTCCTCGGCCGCCCGGTCCCCGGCTGGGCGCGCTATCGCACGCCGGTACGCGGCCTGTACCTGTGCGGCGCCGGCGTGCACCCGGGAGGCGGTGTCACCGGCGCCCCGGGATACAACGCGGCGCAGCAGATCCTCAAGGATTTCCGTTCGCGCCAGTTGCGCTGAGATCGCCGCGCTCGATGACGGCCCGGTCGTCACCCGCGCTCCGCCCGGCTAGAATGGCGGGCCTTATGACACGCGTCCTGGTACCGTCGCCGCTGCACTCCTGCACTGGAGGAAAGGGAACGATCGAAGGGCACGGCGCGACGTTGAGGGATCTGCTCGCCGACCTCGAGACCCGGCACACCGGGATGCGCTTCCGGATGATCGACGAGCAGGATCGGATCCGCCCGCACATCCGGATCTTCGTCGGCGGCACGGTCGCGCGCACGCTCGATCACGCGGTGCGGCCGGGCGATCAAGTGCAGATCGTCGCCGCCCTCAGCGGCGGCTGAGCCCCGACCCGGGGTACGAACCCGCCGGGCCAGCGCGGGCGGCGGGACAGGGGTCTGGCGGGCTCTAATCCAGCGCCTGCCGGAAGTCCTCGATCAGATCGTCGGTGTCCTCAATCCCGATCGCCACCCGTACGAGATCGTCGGTGATGCCGATCCGCTCCCGGTCTTCCTTCTTCATGCCGGCGTGCGAGGTGATGCACGGCCGGGTGATCAGGCTTTCGACGCCGCCGAGGCTCGGCGCGACGTAGGGCAGGCGGACGCGGGTCAGCAGCCGCTCCGCCGCGTCGGCACCGTCCTTCACGCGCAGGCTCAGCAGGCCCCCGAAGCCGGACAGCAGCGCGCGCGCATACTGGTGATCCGGATGAGTCTCCAACCCCGGGTAGTTGACGCGCGCCACTTTCGGATGCGTGGAGAGAACGCGCGCCAGCGCCAGGGCATTGGCGTTCTGCGCCTGGACCCGGAGCGCCAGCGTCTTCAGGCCGCGCGCCAGCAGAAACGCCGCGTGCGGGTCGAGCGTGCCGCCATAGTGATTGAGGGTGATCCGCGCCCGGTCCACCAGGTCGCGCCGGCCGACGACGCACCCGGCGACCAGGTCCGAGTGGCCGTTGAGGTATTTCGTGGCGCTGTGGAAGGCCAGGTCGAATCCGTTCGCGATCGGCCGGAAATTCACCGGGCTCGCCAGCGTGTTGTCCACCACGGAGACCAGGCCGCGTTCGCGGCAGAAGGCGACCACCTCGCGCAACCGCGGCACCCGCACCAGCGGATTGGTGATCGTCTCGACCAGGAACAGCCGCGTATTCGGCTTCACGGCGGCAGCCCAGGTCTCCGGTGCCTGCGGATCGACGAAGGTGTGCGTCCAGCCGTGACGGGGCGCGTCGTGCGCCACGAAATCGAGCGTCCCGCCGTAAAGCACGTCTCCGGCCAGAAAGTGGTCGCCGGGCTTCAGGGTGCTCATCAGGATGGCGGTGAGCGCCGCCATCCCCGAACCGGTGCCGAGCGCCGCTTCGGCCGACTCCAGCGCCGCCAGCTTGTCGTGCAGGTACTTCTGCGTCGGCGTGCTGTTCAGCCGGATGTATTTCTGATCGTGATACCCGGTCCCCGGCTCGGTCTGGTACACCGTCCCCTGGAAGATCGGGAAGACCACCGCCCCCTCCGGTCCCGGACGCGGCTCCCCGGCGTGGACTGCCAGCGTGTTCATCTTCAACCCGGACTCGCGTTCCTTCATGATGGGGTCCTCCGACCGAAAGAGACGCGCGAAGAGGATTCGGGTGGGCCCACCTGGATTCGAACCAGGGACCAACTGATTATGAGTCAGCTGCTCTTACCAGGCTGAGCTATGGGCCCGGACGGGTCGCGCGGGCGCATTATAGGCCCCGCAGCCCCCCGTGTGGGCGCGCCGGCTGGCCCCCGCTTGCGCCCCGGACGGCGGTTAAGCCAAATGCCCGCCTTCCGACAGTCGGCAGAGACGTCAGTAGCGCGGGGCAGGTCGGCGTCTCCGGCCGACCGGCCCTTCAGTTCAGCGTCGCGTTCTGGTCGTCGTCCGGCGCGGCGTCGGTCATCACCTGGATGCCCTGCTGGATGAACTGCGCCTGCTGCAACTCGCGCTGCGCGTCGATCGGGCGGTTCAGCTTGGTGTAGGCCCGGTACAGGTTCAGGTAGGGGAAGTGCCGCGGCTCGTAGCGCGGCGCCGACTTCGCCTTCTCCAGCCAGGGGATTGCTTCCTCCAGCCGTCCGAGGTGAATCAGGTACGACCCGATGTCATTGTAGGGGTTGCCGAACTCCGGGTCGATCTTGATCGCTTCCTTGCACTCGTGGATCGCCTCCGGGTAGCGCTGCATGAAGGAGTAGGTCCATCCGAGATAGGTGTGGGCCTCGGCGGTCGGCTGCAGGGCAATCGAGGCCTGGTAGAGACGAACCGCTTCCTCCAGGTCGCCGGCCCGCTGCCGCTCGTACGCCCGTTGCAGCAGGTGGATCGCCTTCTCGATCCCTTCCCGAACGTCAGATCCGTGTCGACCGTCCATGTGGGCCGCTCCTCTCGCCGCGCCGACGGTGCGGGACGCAATCCGCATCGTATCCCGGCCCCGGCCGGCGGTCAACGCGGGGCCGGTACGGGACTTTTCGCTTCCCGGTCCCTATATTCTGCGGGCCGGCAACGGAATGATCCTGCCGGCATCGACATCCAGGAGGCGGTCATGATGCTCGGCGTACGTTTCGATGTTCCTAGCCG
Organism: Acidobacteriota bacterium; assembly: GCA_031394595.1. Classification (GTDB taxonomy): domain Bacteria; phylum Acidobacteriota; class Polarisedimenticolia; order Gp22-AA2; family Gp22-AA2; genus JANNTZ01. Next base: position 7,219 of record JANNTZ010000172.1, on the reverse strand, counting down.
GCGCGCGGTGACGCGCGCCATCTTTGGATTCCTGGCCCTGTGCGGTCTGGTCTTCATCCTGCAGGCGCTGTCGGGTCCGGGCGACACCTACGCCCAGAAGATCCAGGCGGATTTCAGCGACAAGCTGCGCTGGAGCGGCGACACCGGCGGCGTGGCCGTGGCGTGCAGCGCCGACGGCCGGATTGTCTACGTCGCCGGTCCGCTCGGGGTCCTGGTCAGCCAGGAGTACGGCAAGACCGGCACCTGGACGATGGTGCTGAAAGGAAAGTAGTCTTTCGGCGCCGTCATGAGAACCGCCCCCGCCACGAGCCGTCCCCGGGTACGACGATTCTGGATTTCGATCGTGGCTCTGGCGTGTGCCACCGTCGGCCTCGTCCCGATCGGCACGGCGCTCCCGGACGATCGCGCTGTCGTCGGCCTGGGAGGAGCCGAGGTCTTCTCGTTGTCGGCCTCTCTCGGCACCATCGCGCCGTCCGAGCGTGCCGCCGTCGCCTCCCGGAAACTCCTCCTGGCGTCCCGCGATCCGCGAATCGGGCCGGAACAGGTCCGGATCGAAACGCGGGGCGAGACGCTGACCATCGAGGCCGGCCCGCACGCGATCATCGAGATCACCCCGGCCGATGCCGCCGGCGCCGGGACGACTTCGGTGGCCCTGGCGGAGGACTGGGCCGGGCGCATCCGCGCGGCGCTCGGGGCACACAAGGAAGAGTCCTTCTCGCTGCTCCTGCTCGGCAGGTGGATCCGGCGCTTGATCTACGCCGCCGCGATCCTGGTCTTAGCCTGGGTGGCGCTGGCGATGATCGATCGGCTGAAACTGCGGATGCTGCGGGTCCCGGACCCGGCCTGGCCCGCGTTCTCTGTCCTGGGAACGACGGCCATCGGCGTCCCCGCCCTGCGGCGGATCGCCCTGCGAATGCTGGACGGGATCCGGATCCTCGTCGCCCTGGTCGCCGGCTATACGCTGCTGGCGGTCCTGTTCGCCCAGTTCCCGCAAACCCGGGCCTACGCCTTGCGAATGCTGGCGTTCGTCACCCACCTCCTGTTGGCGACCCTGGAGAAAGTCCTCGAATGGTTCCCGCCGCTGAACGCCGCCCTGATCGTCATCGTCGCGGCGCGCCTGGCGCTCCGGTTCGCCGGCCTGCTGTTCACACGCGTCCGCCGCGAGGAGCTCAACGCGACACGGGCCCTGGCACCGGACACCGTGACCTTGAGCGAGGCGATCGTGAAGGTGACGATCAGCCTCGCCACCGTGGCGCTCCTGGCCCTGGTCATCCCGGGCGAGGGGGGCCGCGCGATGGGGATCGCGCTGCTGCTGATCCTCCTCGTCGTGGCGGCGTCGCTGGTGCCCGCGGCGCGCCAGATCGCCGCTGGCATCCTCCTCGCCTACCGCCGGGCCGCGCCGGTCGGGTCGCGCCTCGAGGCGGACGGCGTGCGCGGGACGGTGGCGCGGAACGACCTGCTGCACACGGTGATCCGGACCGACGCCGGCGAGGAGGCCTGGATCCCGCACCATCTCGTCCTGACGCGCCGGACCGTCAGGCCGGGCGGCGCGGCCGCGACACCGGCCGATGGCGCCGGGACGGGGGCCGCCCCGCCGCGATGAGCGGGCGATCGGGAGAACCCGGCCCGCCGCCCGACGCGGTCGCCCGATCCCGGCGACGCCAGCGCAACATCACCCTCGCCATGGGGGCGGTCGCCTTCGTGGCCCTTGCGGGTTTGTTCATCGAGTACGGTTTCCCGGACCCGCGGCACACGGCGATCTGGCACGAAGTGCAGACCAATTGCGCGCTGCTGTTCATCCTGCTGCAATGCGCGCGCCCGGCCGTGTCCCTCAACCCGTTCCGCCACCTCAGGGAGCACCGGCTCGACTACGCGCTGATGTTTCTGCTGGTGTTCGGCCTGGTCGCCGCCGCGTCCCTGCAGAACTCGCCGGAATTCCGCTATCTCGCCGGTCATGGCGCCGCCGAATCGCTCGACGCGATCAACGTCCTCGCCATCCAGTGCTACCTCGTCTTCCTGGTGATCCTGAAGTCCCCCTGGTTCCATCGCGCCCTCCTGGCGCTGCCATTCGGGGCGATCACGGCGCTGTGGACCTCGTTCGCCGCCCTGATCGGACTCTCGACCCTGCTCCTGATGACGCCCGGAGCCGCCGCGCCGGGGCGGAGCGTCACCTGGGTGCAGGCGCTGTTCACGGCAACCTCGGCCGCTTGTGTGACCGGTCTCAGCGTTGTGGACACGGGGACGCACTGGTCGCCGTTCGGCCAGGGGGTCATCCTGGCGACCATCCAGCTCGGCGGTCTGGGGATCCTCACCCTGACCGGATCGGTCGCGCTCCTCGGCGGCGGCCCCCTGGGGTCGCGCGAGCGGCGGAGCCTGGCGGAGATCTCCGAGACCGACGCCCTGCCCCAGGTGCGGGCTGCGCTCGTCCGCCCGCTGATGCTCACCGCCCTGATCGAGGCGGCCGGCGCACTGCTCCTGTTCCGGACCTGGTGGAACCCCGACGGCCACGTGATGCGCCAGGTCTGGCAGGCGATCTTTCACTCGGTGTCGGCCTTCTGCAACGCCGGGTTTTCCCTGTTCTCCGATCAGTTGGCCGGCTACCGCGACGATCCGCTGACGCTCGGCATCATCGCCGCCCTGATCGTCGCCGGCGGTCTGGGGTTCGGCACTCTGTGGGACCTGATCCGGGTGCGCCTGACGGCGCAGTCGCGTGCCGCCCTGCTGTCGATCGCCGTCCTCATTCCCGCCGGCGGCCTGGGAATCTGGGTCCTGGAGCGCGATCGCGCGCTCGCCGCCTGCCCCGAGGGGACGCGCCTGCTGAACGCGCTGTTCCTGTCGGTTTCCTCGCGCACCGCCGGATTCCAGACCACCGATCTGGGCGGGCTGACCCTCGCCGGGTCGGCGTTGATCATCGTGCTGATGCTCATCGGCGGCGCTCCGGGTTCGACCGCGGGCGGGATCAAGACGACGACTTTCTGGGCGATCGCCGCGCGCCACCAGGCCGCCGCCTACCGCCGGCGGGCGCTGGCGGTCGCGGTGGCGGTGCCGGCGGTGTTCACCGCCGCCGGGGTCCTCATTTCGTGGATCACCGCCGCCGCGATCGGGGGGATCTGGTTCGAATCGGCCTCCGCCGTCGGCACCGTCGGTCTGAGCCGCGGCATCACCGCGTCCCTCCCGCCCGCCGCGCACCTGGTGCTGGTGGCGGCGATGTTCTTCGGCCGCGTCGGGCCGTTCATCATCGCCTTCGCCCTGCGACGGCAGGACCGCCGCGCCGGCGTGGCCGTGTCCCACGAGCCGTACCTGATCGGGTGACCGCTGGCGGCACGCGCGCCAACGCCGGCCGGGGCGCCGCCGGCGCCGGCCGGTCCGGGGCGGGTTTCAGCCCCGCGGCGTCAGTTCCTCGGCCAGGAGCCGCAGGAACAGGCCGACGTCGGTGACGACGCCGATCGCCTGGGCCGATCCCCGGTCGGCGAGCTTGGTCACGACGGCGGGGTTGATGTCCACGCAGATCGTCCGGACCCAGGCGGGGATCATGTTGCCGACGCCGATCGAATGCAGCATCGAACCGAGCATCAGCACCACCTCGGCATTCCCGAGGAGCCGCGCGTACTCGTCCTGGGCCTGGATCAGGTCCATGATGGTGTCGGGCATCGGGCCGTCATCGCGGATGCTGCCGGCGAGGGCGAACGGCACCCGGTTCTTCACGCACTCGTACATCACCCCAGATTTCAGGACGCCGTTCTCGACGGCCCGGGCGATCGACCCGCATCGGCGGATCGCGTTGATCGCCCGCATGTGGTTCTTGTGACCTTCCATGACCGGGATGCCGGTGTCGAGATCGACGCCCAGCGAGGTCCCATACAGGGCCCGCTCGATGTCGTGCACCGCCAGGGCGTTGCCCCCCAGGACCGCGTCGATGTAGCCGGCCCGCAGGATCCGCCCCAGGTGCTCGCCGCCGCCGGTATGGACGACGACCGGACCTGGGACGCAGACCAGGCGGCCGCGGCGCTTGCGGACGTCCCGGACGAGCGCCGCGATCCCGGCGACCGTGATCTCGACGCGCTTCTCGGATGACACGTCGCTCGCCATGAAGACGAAGTCCCGTGTCTCGCGGTCCTTGAAGATCGGGAAGACATCCACGCCGTCGTGGCCGCAGACGACCCGGTCACCGCGCCGGACGTCCCGCAGCTTGGTGCAGACGGCCCGGCCGTCCCGGACGAGGATGCAGCCGTCCATGCGCTGGTTCTCGACTTCGATCTCCCTGCCGGCGGCGCGCACCACGGTGCGATGGTTGGTGGTGGAGTAGAAGTCGTCCGGTACGGTGCCATCGCCCTCCGACGGTTTGAGGACGGCATCGTGCTCCTCAAGCAGGTGGCAGCCGATCGAGGTCAGGTTCTCGAGGATGAGATTGAGACGCCGGGTGTCGGGGGCGGTGACCGAGAACTCGGCGGATGAGAAGTCGTGCACCGTGCGACCGATGTCGAAGCGGTGCAGATCGTAGGCGCCACCGTTCTCGACGATGACATCGAGACACCGCGACATCAGACCCGAGTCGATCAGGTGGCCGGCGACCTTCAGACGTCGCGGCGGCCGCCGCCCCCCGACGGGCCGGCGCCTGTGTCGGACGCTCGCGGCGCCCGGCGGTCTCGGTTTTTTTCCTCGGGACGTCCCGGGGCGTCTCATGCGGCGGGGTCGGGGCAGGCTCCGAACATGCGCGGCGGGCGGGTGAGAGTAAAACGATCGGCCGGGAATGCGGCGAGGTTATTTCCCGGCCTGTTTCGGGGCGAACTGTGACCCGACGGCCTCAGACCGTCTGGGTGTCGGTTCCCGCGACGTTGCGGACGTTGGCGGCCCGCAGACCCTTCGGACCATTCTCAACCTCGAAGTCCACCGCCGCGCCCTGCTCAAGATCGTCGAAGTTCAGGCCGATGAGCCCTGACCGGTGAAAGAAAACTTCCTTGCCGTCGTTGCCCCGGATGAATCCGAAGCCACGATCACGGATGACCTTGGCGATCGTTCCTCGCGCCATACTCACACCTCACGCACCGAACAACGTTACAGCGACCCTGCCGCAGGCGCCAGCCTGCAGGAAAGCAACCCTGACTCCCGCGTCAGCCCCTTCCGGTCCCGGGCCGCCCAACTCATCACGATGGAAAGGGAAACGGATGCGGGGAAAGCTACGCCGGAGAGATACACCCTGTCAAGGCCCTAGAGTTTTTCCCGGTTCAGACGGGGATTTCCTGCACCGTCGGGACGGGTGGCGCGCAGGTGCCGTTCTCGCAGACGTAGGCGACGGGACGGTCGGCGGGAGCCGTCTTCCCCGCCAGCAGGGGGATGGCCCTGGCGGCGTCCGCGTCGGCGGGGTCGGCGAGGGCGACGAGGGCATTCGGGTCGAAACGCTCGCGCACACCGCGCACGAGGGCCTGCAGACCAGCGGCATCGTTGCGTCCCGCCAGAACGATCTGCCGTTGCCGCCCGACGTGCTGGTCGAGGGCGCAGAGCATCATTCCGAACGCCGAGGGGAAGCGCTCCACCCGATCGCGGTACAGTCGGAGCGTGGCGTCGGCCTTCTTCCGGTAATCGTCCTCGCCCGTGAGAATCGCCAACCGTGGCAGCGCCAGGGCCGCCACGGAAACGCCGGACGGCGTCGCGCCATCGCTGTTCTCGCGCGGCCGGGCGAGGATCGACTCGTGATCGCGCGGCGTCAGCAGGAAGCCGCCCTGCCGATCGTCCCAGAACAGGTCCACCATCTGCGCCGCCAGGGCGCGCGCCTCCTCCACCCAGCGCGCCTCGAAGGTCGTCTCGTACAGGTCGAGACAGGCGGCGACCAGGTGGGCGTAATCGGGAAGCAGCGCCGCGTGCCGGACCCGGCCATCCATGAAGGCGTGCAGCAGGCGTCCCTCCATTCGCATCCGATCGAGGACGAAACGCGCCGCGCGCACCGCCGCGTCGGCATAGCGCGCATCGTCGAGGATCCGCGCGCCGGCCGCGAAGGCGCCGATCATCAGGCCGTTCCAGTCGGCCAGGACCTTGTCGTCGCGCCCCGGCTGCGGCCGCCGGTCACGGGCCTGCAGCAGTCGTGTCCGGCAGGAGGCAAGCCGCAGCCGAAGCTCGGCCGGGTCGGTGCGCTGTTCCTCCGCCGTCGCGTCGATCGTGTTCTTCAAGTGCGGGATGCTGCTGCCGTGCTCGAAGTTCCCCTGCGCCGTGACGCCGTACACCGAGCAGAACAGCGCGGCTTCCTGCGGTCCGACGACCTCGGCGACCTGCTTCGGTGTCCAGACGAAACATTTCCCTTCCTCCCCCTCGCTGTCGGCGTCGAGGCTGGAGTGGAACCCGCCGTCGGGGGCGGTCATTTCGCGCAGGACCCAGTCGAGCGTGTCGCGCGCCACGCCGCGGTAGAACAGGGCGGTGTCGCGCCCACCCGCCAGCAGCGCGTGCGACACCGGCAGACCGGCGACGCAGACCGCCGCCTCGAGGTAGACACGCGCCAGCAGCGCGTTGTCGTACAGCATCTTCTCGAAGTGCGGCACCAGCCAGTGGGCGTCCACGGAGTAGCGGTGGAAGCCGCCGCCCAGGTGGTCCCGGATCCCGCCCAGCGCCATCCGGTCGAGGCTGATGACCGTCATTCGCAGCGCCTCGGGGTTGCCGGTGCGCCGGAAGTAGCGCAACAGGAACGACAGGTCCATGCTGTGCGGGAACTTCGGCGCGGGGCCGAAGCCGCCGTCCTTGCCGTCGAACCGCCCCGAGAGATCGCCGAAAGCCCGGTTCAGGATCGGGGCGCCGATGGTTTCCGCCGACGGAGTGATGTCGGCCATCCGCCGGATCTGCTCCGTGATCTCCTCCGCGACCTTGGTGATGTCGTCCCGGCGCGATCGGTAGGCATCCGACACGCCGACGATCACCTGTTCGAACGACGGGCGTCCCCAGCGCGGCTCCGGGGGGAAGTAGGTGCCGGCGAAGAACGGCTTCATGTCGGGCGTGAGGAAGATCGAGTTCGGCCACCCCCCCTGCCCGCTCAGCATCTGGGTCGCCGCCATGTAGATGTCGTCGAGGTCCGGCCGCTCCTCCCGGTCCACCTTGATGTTGATGAACCGCTCGTTCATGACCGCCGCGACCCGCGGGTCCTCGAACGACTCCCGCTCCATCACGTGACACCAGTGACACGCCGAGTAGCCGATCGACAGGAAGATCGGCCGGTCCTCGGCCCGGGCGCGCGCCA
>JANNTZ010000171.1:0-8321 GCA_031394595.1 Acidobacteriota bacterium | reverse complement strand
CCTTGCATCCACCTCGCAAGCCCCAGGCGCGCGGCCCAACGCAATACCCGGACCGGCTCCTAGATCGGCGAAGGTGTCCCGCAAAGCCGTCCAGACCTCCTTCTTCTCGATCCTCCAGGTCGGCTGGTCCCAAGTCGGCCAGGTGTACAGCGGCAGATTGGATGCCTGCAGTCCATCGCCGGCAGGCAGACGATCGGCCCATCGCCCGCGCATCGGCGCGTGCCCCGCCGCCGCGCCTTCCAGGAGGTAGGAGGCCGCGAAGAACCGGAATCCCGGAGTGACGCGGGTGCCGATCACCTTGAGGTTCCCCGGATTGTCGTGCAGCACGCGCCTCGACGACGGGTCGGTGACATTCAGCAGCCCCCAGGCGATCCGCATCTCGATGAACCGTCCGTCCAGGCCGACGTGCCAGTCGGCCCGGCTGTCGTAGTCGGCGTCGCGCGGATCCATCGAGGCATGCAGCAGCGGCGACCGGTTGTGTTCGCGCGCCTGGTAGACCCTGCCGTCCCGGCCGAACCGCCGCCGGTTGGTCTCGACCCGGATCTCGACGAAACGACCGTCGTTATTCTCCGCCGATCGGTAGGGCCGGCGATAGCGGTGCGTGTGGATATCGTAGGGCGTGTCGACCAGCAGGCGGGCGGTGCCGGGTCCGTCGAAAATGGCGCAGAACTCCAGCCCGACCGGCGACCGCAGCGGATCACGCAGCGGCAGCCGGTGATCGCCGAGGCGTTCGTCGTAGGTGTCGAAGCCGATGAGGTAAGCGGCGCGGTTCCACTCCGGGCGGCCGTCATCGTCGGCATCGAGGTCGTCCACATCGAGGCGAACATAAAGGTAGGCCTCGTCCGACGCCACCCGCAGCCCCCGGATGGCGCGCGCCGCATCGTGACCGTCGCCGACCGGCCGCTCCGGGCCAGCCGCCGTCGCTCCTGCCGCCGTCACTCCCACGGCCGCATATCCCGCCCCCGCGGGGGCCCCGGCGCGGGTCATCAACGGCGGGATCGTCTCCCAGTCCTCCCCCCGGCCGTCGATCGTCACCTTCCAGCCCGAGGCCCCCGGTCGCGCCGCCAGGATCCCGTAGTTCTGCTCGGGATCGAGTGCATTCAGCCAGAACGGGTTGCGGTCGGCGGGGACTTCGAACTCCGCCACCAACCAGTTGCGCTTGAACCACTCGTCGAGGAGGGCGAAGACCACGCCGCCCGCCATCCCCGCCTCGTGGATGTCGCGCATCAAGGTCGCGTCGATCCGCGCCTGGTCGCGCTCCGAGTGGCCACCATGGCTCCACCCCTGCGGGTGAAAATGCGACAGACCGCGGCTCGACGGGACGCCGAATTCGCCGATCAGGATCGGCAGGTCGCCATGGTGCGCCCGCAGATCGCGCAGGTAGCCGAGGTAGCGGCTGGGACCGCGCGGGCCGCGCGCCCCGGCGTATCCCGGGTCGAGGTGCATGAAATCGGGATAGTACGGATAGGCGTGGTAGGTCGCGAACAGCCCGCCGCCGGCCGCCGGTGTCGGGCGGATCCGTGACGGATCGACGCTGACTCCATCGTTGTCGTATTCCAGGATCGGCGTCCCGGAAACATCCTCGCCGCGCCGCCGCCTCCAGGCCTTCTCCTCGGCGACCGTCGCCTCGGTCGGGTGGGTCATCGGGTCGAGCGTCGGCCACGATACGAACGACACCGGCCGCTGGACGCGATACTGCGCGGTCTCGTGGCCGATGGTGAAATCGAGTACCCGCCCCAGCCACGCCTCGAACGGCGTTCCGCCTTCGACCACGACGTACTCGCCACTGAACGAGACGCCGCTGGCCGCCCCCGCGCCTCCGGCGGCCGCCCCCGCCTTCCGGTCGAAGGCGCGGACGGAATGCGGTTCCCATTCGCGGCCCAGGAGCCATCCGAGGACGCTGCCCGAGACGTCGGCCCGGTAGCGCCCCGAGGCGTGGCCCGGCCGCGGCGGCAGATCGAGGTTGCCATGCACCGCGTCGATCACCCGGCGGATCTCATCCTGGAATCCTTCGAGAAAGACCGGCCCGACGTAGTCATCCCCTTCTGGCAGCTCCGTCCAGACACCCTGAACGAGCCACAGATGGGCCTGCGCTCGGGCCCGGTTGTGCTTCTCGAGCGCGGCGTAAAAGGCGGGTGGCAGGAGGGTGTAGAGCCGGACCGTGTTCGCCCCCATCGCGCCGACCAGGTCGAGCCATTCGGAGTAGGTCGCTTCGTCCTCCGGGAACTCGCTGGGCCAGCGCCCCGGGAGCGCAACGCCGAAGTTGACCCCCATCACGAAGATCGGCCGGTCGGCGGTGTGCGAACGATCGCCGGAGGCACGCGGCCCTGCCGCCGGCACCCACAGCCTCCCGTCGCGGGCGCGCGCCAGGACGACGATCGGCTCACTCGCCTTGCGGGCCGCCCGGGGACGGTGTTCCCGGGGCTCGCCCTCGCTGGCCGCTCCCGACGCCGCCCGCGACGGGTCGGAGACTCCACAGGCTGCCGTCGCCGCCAGGAGACATGCGGGCAGGAGACATCCGAGGACGAACGGTTTCAATCGATCTGGAATGATGGCAGTCACGCGTCAGGAGGCCGGATCGGGAAGGCCGTCCCGCTTATACCGTAATCCGCCTCGGCTTGACAAGGATGGCCCGCGGCGGTTAACGTCGCGGCACTCCGCGTCGGAAGCGAGGTTCGGATGCAGGGCTCGGCGTTGCGCTGGGCCGCTTGGAACCTGCGCGTCGCCGGGAGGCCGGCCGATCGCCGGCGTCTGCGGGCGGTCGCGGAACGCGGAGACCGGGCGGAACCCGCAAGCGCGTGGCACGAGGCGGCCGCCGCGGAGATGGATCGGGCCCGGAGGATCGGCGCCACCGTCCTGACCCCCGATGACGCCGCGTACCCGGAAATTTTGCGCGTCGCGCCCGACCCGCCCTTCGTGCTCTACACGCTCGGCAACCTGCAGGCGGAGGACGCTCTCGCGGTGGCGGTGGTCGGGGCCCGCCGCGTCACGCCGCAGGGTGCGGCCATGGCCCGGGCGATCGCTCATGACCTGGCCGCCTCCGGGTTCACCGTGGTCAGTGGGCTGGCGCGTGGCGTGGATGCCGCGGCACATTGCGGCGCGCTCGACGCAGGCGGCCGGACGATCGCTGTTCTCGGGTCCGGGATCGATCGGATCTATCCCGAGGAGCACCGGGAACTCGCGGAGGCGATCTCCCGGCGGGGGGCCGTGGTGAGCGAGTTCCCGATTGGGACCGGGCCGCTGCCGCGGCACTTCCCCGAACGCAATCGGATCATCGCGTCGCTCGCCTGGGCCACGGTGGTCGTCGAAGCGGCCGAGGGGAGCGGGTCGTTGATCACCGCCGATCTGGCGCTCGAAGCCGGCCGGCTGGTGTTCGCCGTTCCCGGACCGGTTGGCGATCCGAACGCCGACGGCACGAACGCCCTGCTGCGCGACGGGGCTCTGATCTGCCGGAGCGCACGCGATGTCATCGAGGACCTCGCGCCCCAGATCGTCGAGGCGGCGTCTCTGCTGGCGGGAAGGGTGGTCGGGGCCGGGGCGACGGGACATGATCAAGGGGCAGCGGGACATGATCAAGATGATAGACGCCCGGGCGACCCCCGGGGCGGCGCCGCGGCAGCCGGTCGGCCGACCGCTGAGGGGCTGACGCCCGAGGCCCGGCGTGTTCTGGACCTCCTGCCGGCGACGCGCGGCGTGGATGTCGACCGTCTCGCGGACCGATCCGGACTGCCGGCCGGCCGACTGGCGGCGGCGCTCCTCGACCTGGAATTGCGGGGGCTGGTCAGGTCGCTTCCGGGGGGGCGTTATTTGCGGGATCGGCGGGATGGCGGCGGGCCGGTAACCATTGCAGGACAAGGGTTATGCGCCGATCCTGGTTCCGGTCAGGAACCCGGTCAGGGGCCCGTCCAAGGATGCCCTCCGGAGACCGGCGCTTGAAAAAATTGCCGGCAGCCTATATTTTGCGTCCCCGGCGGCGGGTACCCGGCCGCCGGAAGATGGACGAATAAGCAAGGAAGGCGGATCAACAAGATCATGGGCAAGTCGCTGGTCATCGTGGAGTCGCCCGCCAAGGCGCGGACGATCAACAAGTTCCTCGGCCGCAACTACACGGTCAAGGCCTCGATGGGTCACGTCCGCGATCTCCCCAAGCGCACCCTGGGGGTGGACGAGAAGAAGGACTTCAAGCCGACCTATGAGATCCTCCCCGGCCGCAAGAAGATCATCGAAGAGCTGAAGAAGGCCGCCGGCAGCGCCGACAAGGTCTTCCTGGCGCCCGACCCGGACCGCGAGGGCGAGGCGATCTCCTGGCACCTCGCCGAGGTCCTGAAGAAGGTCAACAAGAACCTGTACCGCGTCATGTTCAACGAGATCACCAAGCGCGCCGTACAGCATGGCATCGAGAACCCGCAGAAGATCGACAGCCACAAGGTGGATGCGCAGCAGACGCGCCGCATCCTCGACCGGCTGGTCGGTTACAAGATCTCGCCGCTCCTGTGGGACCGGGTCCGCCGCGGCCTGTCCGCCGGCCGGGTCCAGTCGGTGGCGCTGCGCATCGTGGTCGAACGCGAGCGCGAGATCCTGGCGTTCAAGCCGGTGGAGTACTGGACCCTGGGCGCGATCCTCATGGCCGACGAGCCGCCGCCGTTCGAGGCACGCCTTTTCAAGGTCGACGACAAGAAGGCCGAGCTGAAGACGCAGGCGGAGACCGACGCCGTCGTCGCCGGGCTGAAAGGCGCGACCTTCAAGGTCTCCACCGTCGAGGCGAAGGAAAAGAAGAAGAACCCGGTCCCGCCCTTCATCACCAGCAAGCTGCAGCAGGACGCCTCCCGCAAGCTCGGCTTCACCGTCAAGAAGACGATGATGCTGGCGCAGCGGCTGTACGAAGGGATGGATCTCGGCGAGATCGGCACCGTCGGTCTCATCACTTATATGAGAACCGACTCGACGCGCGTCGCCCCCGAGGCGCTGGACGAAGTCCGGAAGTACATCGCCCAGACCCACGGCCAGGACTTCCTCCCCGATGAGCCGCGCGTCTACAAGAGCGGCAAGCTGGCCCAAGGGGCGCACGAGGCGATCCGCCCGACCACCCTGGAGCTGACGCCCGACCAGGTGAAGAAGCACATCGGCAAGGACGAGTTCTCGCTCTACTGTCTGATCTGGAACCGCTTCGTGGCCTCGCAGATGAAATCGGCAGTGTTCGACGTCACCACCGCTGACATCCAGGCCGGCCGCTGCCTGTTCCGTGCCACCGGATCGACCATGCGCTTCGCCGGCTACCTCGCCGTCTATCAGGACATCGCCGAAAAAAAGAAGGACGACGCCGCGGGCGCCAACGGCGACGAGGACGACGCCTCGCGCGCCCTGCCCCCGCTACGGGCCGCGATGAAGCTGGCGCTCCAGAAACTCGATCCGAAGCAGCACTTCACGCAGCCGCAGCCCCGCTTCACCGAGGCGTCGCTGGTGAAGGAGCTTGAGGAGAACGGCATCGGGCGGCCCTCGACCTACGCCTCCATCCTGGCGACGCTGCAGAACCGCGAGTACGTCGAGAAGACCGAAGGGAAGTTCATCCCCAGCGAGCTCGGGATGACGGTCACCGACCTGCTGGTCAGTCACTTCAGCGACATCGTCGACGTCGGCTACACGGCCCGCATGGAAGAAGAGCTGGACGAGATCGAGGAAGGACGCCTCGAGTGGACCGACGCACTCAAGGAGTTCAACAAGGCGTTCAGCAAGGATCTCAAGGCCGCCAACCGCAACATGGAGAACATCAAGACCAAGGAAGAGCCGACCGACCAGACCTGCAGCAAGTGCGGCAAACCGATGGTCATCAAGTGGGGACGCTACGGCCGCTTCCTGGCCTGCTCCGGCTACCCCGATTGCAAGAACACCCAGGAGCTCGCGCCGGTCGCCGGGGTCAACGGATCGGCCGCCGCCGGCACCAACGGTACCGTCGGCGCCACTCCGATGATCCCCGAGAGCCACGGCACCTGCGAGAAATGCGGATCGCAGATGGTGGTGCGCAAGGGTCGCTTCGGAGCGTTCCTCGCCTGCTCCGCCTACCCGAAGTGCCGGAACACCAAGAAGATTGCCATGGACCGCGAAGGGAACGTCACCGTCACCCGCAAACCCGACCGGATCCTCGATGAGAAATGCCCCCAGTGCGACAAACCGCTGGCGGTCAGGGATGGCCGCTTCGGCGAGTTCACCGCCTGCTCGGCATACCCCGAGTGCAAGTACATCAAGCTGAAGGAAGTCGGCATCGACTGCCCCAAGGACGGATGCGGCGGCCGCATCGTCGAACGCCGGTCCCGCCGCGGTCGCACATTCTTCGGCTGCAACAACTACCCGAAGTGCGACTTCGTCACCTGGTACCGCCCCATCGCCGAGGCCTGCCCGTCCTGCAGCAAGCCCTACCTCCTTGAGAAGACCACCAAGAAGGACGGCACCACCCACTTCTGCGATAAGGAAGGCTGCGGCTACAAAAAGTCTATCGCGGCCTGACCGACCGGTCCTGATCCACTGGCCTTGAGCCGCCGACCCGCGGCCTGTCCCGGCAACGCGCCCGCCACGCACGCGCCCGTCCCAGCCCCGTCACGCGCACCCCCGTCATGCGCGTTGCCCCCATCCCGCGCGTTGCCCCCGTCATGCGCGTTGCCCCCGTCCCGAAACCGGCGTATAGTTTCCGGCATCGGAGTATTCGAGAACGCCCGCCCCGAAAGGTGAGTTCGATGGCACAGCCCTTCGGAGGAAGGGGAGCGGTGGTGTTCCGCGCCCCCCGATTACGGCACGCCGCGGTCAGCGAACCGCGATTCCCGCCCGCCCCCGGCCAGCCGCGCCTGCTCGATCGCGTCCACAACTTGATGCGGGCCCTCCACCTCAGCCCGCGCACCGAAGAAGCCTACGTCCAGTGGATCCGGCGATTCATTCTGTTCCATGGAAAACGCCATCCCCTCGACATGGGCGAACAGGAGATTGTTCGATTCCTTTCCCACTTGGCGACGGAGGGAAAGGTCAGCGCCTCGACCCAGAATCAGGCCTTGAGCGCGTTGCTGTTCCTATATAAGGACGTGCTGCAGCGCCAGGTGGAATGGCTCGAAGGGGTGGTCCGGGCCCGCAAGCCAGTGCGCCTGCCCCTCGTGCTCAGCCGTGACGAGGCTGCGGCTCTGCTGTCCAAGCTGGACGGCGTCCCGCGCCTGATGGCTTCGCTGTTGTACGGGTCGGGTCTTCGCCTGATGGAATGCTGCCGCCTCCGCGTCAAGGATCTCGACCTCAAACGTGGGGAGATCGCCATCCGCGACGGCAAGGGTTTCAAGGACCGCGTGACCCTCGTCCCGGCCACCCTGCGACAGCCCCTCGAAGCCCACCTAACCCGCGTCCGCCACCAGCACGAGACCGACGTGGCCCGTGGACGCGGGGCCGTCGAACTCCCCGGGGCCCTCGCCCGAAAGTACCCCAGGGCTCCTTGGGAGTGGGCCTGGCATTGGGTCTTCCCGGCAACCCGGACCTATTACGACGCCGGCACCGCACAGTGGCGCCGCCATCATCTTCACGAGTCGGTGCTGCAGCGCGCCGTCAAGACCGCCATTCGGGAGGCCGGCATTTCGAAGAACGCGAGCTGCCATACCCTGCGCCACTCGTTTGCCACCCACCTCCTGGAGTCCGGCTACGACATCCGAACCATCCAGGAGCTTCTCGGGCACAGCGACGTCACGACGACCATGATCTATACGCACGTCCTGAACCGCGGCGGCCGCGGCGTCATCAGCCCCCTGGACCCAACTCGATGATCCCGTCGCTCGCAGTGTTTTCCGGAATAGGCTGTCCGGCCCACTCTCGCGGTGTTTCCCAGATTAGGCCGACCGCCTCGCAGTACTATGCTTTATGGTAGTTCCGTCTAATTGTAGTTATACAGAAAGCATGAAGGATGGTCACAATGGGGTGGGCGAGTTCTCTCGACGCGGGAGGCACGGTGCGCATCGCAGGCATCGGTCGCCCACGGCGGCGTCTCGTGGCTTCGTTCACGTCGACGACTCTGGATATGCGGGGTCAATCACGTCGGGCAGATGATCGATCGTTCCCGCTGCGAACCTCCGCGTGCCGCCGCTTCGGCCACGAAATAGATGATGGCGGTGCATGCGTCGGCGGGTCGGCATCCGAGTGCGGCTTTGGGGTCGCGAGTTTGGTGTCCTGACACGTGCGGCGACCGGACCAGGGGGTACCTTCTAAAGTGGGCGCTGGCCGGTCGTTCGACGCCGGGGTCAGTTGCGGTCGGCGATGGTCGTGGTGACGCATGGTGCCGTTGTCGCGGTGGCCAGAAAGCG
>JANNTZ010000132.1:0-5996 GCA_031394595.1 Acidobacteriota bacterium | reverse complement strand
CCAAGACCGAGGACCTGCGGCGCATCCCCGAGGCGAAGGACGACTCCGCCACGCGGAGTCCCCGGGTCTAGCCCGATCGGCGGCGGCCCGACCCCGTCAGCTACCGGGCCGGGCCGTCCGCCACGGCGACGCCACGATGCTCCACCTCTTCCGCGGGGGGGCCGACGACGGATCGACGGGCGGCACAGCCGTCCTCGCTTCGCACATCCTGGGGAAGTTCCTCAAGCGCCTGTTCAGGATGGATCGACCGCACCTCCTCGATCTCGGTCGTCTCTCCGGTTCCAACATCGAGTTTTTTGCCAACGCCCACTGCCGCGTCCAGGTCGATGATCTGATCGGCACCGGCAGTTCGGGATCGGCGGACAGCCACACCGGCCCCGCGGAGCCGGGCACCGAGCCGTCCGCGCCGGTCCTTCTCGCCGGCAACGACGCCGGCACGCCGGCGGGCGCGGCCACTGGATCGCCCGCGGCACGGACCTCCCCCGGAGCGAAGACCGGATCGTTTGCGCGCATCGGCACGGTGCACCACGAACCGGCCGATCCGAGCCGGCCGGGTGCGCGACCTTCGCGCCGGATAGTCCTGCCACCGCGAACCTTCGCGAAACGTGCGTCGGCCGGACCCGACATCCCCGGCCGGGCGCCGTCGCGCTTCGGAGCGGCCCCGACGATCCCCTCGAAGGACCTGCCGCGGACCTTCGCCTATCCTGACGAATCGTTCGACGCCATCGTGGCGTGGGACATCTTCAACTTCTACGATGCCGCATCGATCCGCGACCTGGCCGCTGAAGTGCGGCGGGTCCTCAAGCCGGGCGGCCTGCTGCTCGCCTACTTCCACGCCCGCCGTCTCGACGGACCCGACCACCCACGCCGTTACCGGATCCTCGACGAAAAGCGGGTCGCCTTCGATGTGGTCACCGATGTGCCGATGGCGCGGCACGTCTATCAGAACCGCGACATCGAGAAACTGTTCGCCGGCCTGACCATCGTCGAGTTGTATTTCCTGAAGAACTCGATGCGCGAGATCCTGATGGAGAAGAAGGCCCCCCGCAGCGCCGAAGGCCGGCCGATCGTCCGCCCCCTGACCGACGGGTCGTCGCGCTTCACGATCGAATAACCCCCGCCGACACGGCATGCTGCGTAACCCGCCCGCGATCCGGCCAACCGCACCATGATCGCGCACCGACGGCGTCTGATCCTGTTCGCGCACCGCGGTGCCAGCACCCGGGCGCCGGAGAACACCCTCGCTGCTTTCGATCGGGCGGTCCGCGACGGCGCCGGTGCCATCGAATGCGATGTCCAGATCTGCGCCGGCGGCCAGCCGGTGATCCTGCACGACGCGACGGTCGACCGCACCACCAACGGCCGCGGGGCGGTCGCCCGGATGACCCTCGAACAACTCCGCCGGCTCGACGCCGGCGCCTGGTTCGATCGCCGCTTCCGTGGCGAGCCGGTTCCGACGCTCGAAGAGACACTGGAGTTCGCGCGCGGACGCTGCCTTCTCAACCTGGAACTGAAGTCGGGTGGCGGCGCGCGCGCCGGCGGCACGCGGGCCCGCGACAGCGCTTTGGCCTGCGCCGTGGCGGCGGCCATGCGGCGGGTCGGAGATCACGGCCCGATCCTCCTGTCGTCGTTTTCCCCGGCTACCCTGGCAGCGGCACGCGCCGCGCTGCCGCGGGCCCGGCTCGCGCTGCTGCTGTCGCGATCGCTGCGCGGGTTGCACACCGTGCACCGTCGCCTGCGTCTCCACGCCGTGCATCCCCACCTCCGGCTGGCCGACCCGCGCCGGTTCGCCACCGCGCGCCGGGAGGGGCTCCGTATCCACGTCTGGACGGTCAACGATCCGGCGCTGATTGCCCGGCTTGTCGCTCTCGGTGCCGACGGTCTGATGACGGACGACCCGGCCCTGTTCCGCGGCCCGCCACCCGCCCGCGCGACATTTCCGGGCGCCGGTCGGGTGGGGCCCACAGGCTGAGACGCCGCGCCCTGCGGTTGCCGGGCCCGCGCAGACCCCGCGCTGGGCCCCGCCGCGCGCTCCCCCGCGCGGTGGGTGGGCGAGGGGCGAAGGGAGGGGAGGTGTCGCGCAGCGACGCCGGACCCGTGCCCGGCAACTGCAGGGCGCGGCGTCGCAAACTGGAGAGACCGCGGCCCTGATTTCCGTTGACAGGGCCGGGGGCCCACCGTATAGTCCCGTTCTCAGCAGCGAAACGGGAGTTTCATGATCAGGAACGGGCAAGACTCATCGTTGAGCATGACGGGCGTGGGGAAATCCCGCGCCGGCCGGCCCGTTTCCTCCTGCCGCTGTTGTTGTCCTGTCACCCCGGCCTGCGGCTGTACGCGCTAGGTCGGGGCCGGCGTCACGGGGACGAGTTTTCCCGCGACGCCGCCGGCGCACGGTAGTACCGGGAGACAGGACGGATTGTCCGGGGCTTCATCGTGAACCCTCTCTGGTCTCCCGGAGGGGGTTTTTCATTTTACGGGGCGTTGAACCCCGGATCGAGGTGACGAGACATGCCCAGTGACAAGGAACTGGTGATCGAAAGCGGCAAGCGCCCCGAGGGTGGACCCTCACCGCGCGGTGGCGAAGGCCGCTCCGGACCGTCCCCGGTCGGCGGAAAGCTGGTGGACCGGGTGCTCACCGGCGCGAAGCGCGACGCCGCGATCGATCTCGCCCGCCGTCTGCCGCAGGTCGCGCTGACTCTCGACCAGATCGTCACGCTCGAGATGATTGCCACCGGCGTCCTGAGCCCGTTCGAGGGGTATGCGGGTCGCCGCGACTACCAGTCGATTCTCGATCGCGGGCGGCTCGCGGACGGCACGCCCTGGACACTGCCGCCGACACTGGCCCCCAACGACGATGAGACGCGGCGCACCCTCGATCGGGTCCGTGAGGGAGAAGGGGTGGCGCTGGTAGACGACCGCGGCCGGCCGATCGCGGTGCTGCACGTCGAGGAGAAATACGGGTTCGACAAGGACGAGCGGGCGCAGAAGTTGTTCGGCACCACCGACCGGCGTCATCCCGGCGTGGACGCCATTTTCCGGCGCCTGGGTGACGTGGCGATCGCCGGGCCGATCGATCTTCTCGAGAAGACCCACTGGGGACCGTTCGAGAAGTACCGCCTGGAGCCGAAGGACGCCTGGCGGTTGTTCCACGAGGAGCGCGGCTGGGACACGGTGGTGGCATTCCAGACCGCCAACCCGCTGCACCGCGGCCACGAGCACCTCCAGAAGTGCGCCCTCGAGATCTTCGACGGGCTGTTCATCCACCCGGTGGTCGAGACCACCCGCCGCGCCTACTTCCGCAACGAGTTCCGCATCAAGGCATACGAGGTGGCGCTGCGCGAGTACTTCCCCGCCGACCGGGTGGTGATGGCGCCGTTGCGGATCACCATGCAGTACGCGGGACCGCGCGAGGCGATCCTGCACGCCCTGATCCGCCGCAACTTCGGCTGCACGCATTTCATCGTCGGCCGCGACCACGCCGGCTTCGGCAACTTTTACGACCCGTACGCGGCGCAGAAGATCTTCTCCGACTACAGCCGCGAGGAGATGGGGATCGAACCGATCTTCTTCAAAGAGTCGTTCTACTGCTCGCGCTGCGGCAGCGTGGCCTCCGAGAAGACCTGCCCGCACGGGCGCGACTTCCACATCACCATGAGCGGCACCGCGGTCCAGGACATCCTGCGCTACGGCTACCTGCCCCCCAAGGAAGTGCTGCGGCCCGAAGTGGCGCAGGTCATCCTGCAGGGGATCCAGCCCAAGGGAGTCGGGCCCGACGGCCGCGCCATCCGCCCGGTCGGGGACACGGTGAAGGGGCTGTTCCCCTCCTATCTGACCCACATGCGGCTCGGGGGCCGCAAGCGCCCGAAGCCGCTCGATCCGGCGGCCCTCACCACCGCCGACCTGGCGGCGGCGCTCAACGATGCCCGGGAGAACGCCTCGAAGGTGTACGAGCGGGTGGCCCAGGCCTACGCGTCGCTGTTCGACCTGGAGCGCGATCTGGACAGCGGCAGCCTGCACGACGAGGCACGCCAGAAGGCGATCGCCATCCAGAAGGAGTTGATCGAGGCGCTCGAGCAGAAGGTGGCGATCGCCCCCGAATCGGTGGACGACCCCTACATGTACCAGGACCGGGAGGAGGCCCGGCGCGAGCTCGAGGTGGCCCGCAAGATCCTCGAAGAGCTGGCCGGCAACCGGCCGGCCGATTTCGGCGGCCGGGTCTGGAACCCGCGGCCCTACGAGGACTACCAGATCTGACCGCGCCTCGTCTTGACAAGGCGATCCGCCTGTGATGTATTGACCGGCCTGAACTCCGGATTTCAAGACCCAGGGGGTGAGACCGTGGCAAAGAAGAAAAAGAAAACTCACAAGGCCGCGTCCCGCCGGAAGGCCTCCCGCAAGGCGCGCCCGGCAAGGAAGGCAGCCGGGAAGTCGGCGCGGAAGCAGAAGGCCCGCCGGGCGAAGCCAGCGAAGCGGACGGCCATGAAGAAGGCGGCCCCGCGCAAGACCGAAACCTCGATGGCGGCGCTCGCCCCCAAGCCGGCGGCGCCGGCGGCGCCGGCGGTGCCGGAGGCGACCAGCACGCCCGTGACGCCTTGGACGCCCGTCTACGGCGGTGGCGGATCGTTCGGAAGCACGGGCAAGGGCACCGGCACCGGCACGGGGACGGGCACGGGCACAGGTACGGGGACGGGCACGGGGACGGGCACGGGCACAGGCACGACCGCCGGGACGGACGAGGAAGAATAGCCCGACGTACTCCCCTATCCAGCAACGGCCGCCCGGTGGCCCGTGGCCCCGGGCGGCTTTGTTTTATCCGGCCGCCGCGCACCGGCGGGGGCCACCGGGGAATTTCCATTTGACTGCGCCGGTTCCAGACCTATATTGGGTCATGGTTCGGACGGGGTACCTCCGAGCGAGGCATGATGCCGACCAGTCCACCTGTTCCCCAATCGGAAATCCTCTTTCGCAACGGCCTTCTGGCTCTCGAGAAGCGCTGCTTCAAAGAGTCGGTTGCCCTGTTCCAGCAGGCGATGGACCAGGAACGCCAGGAGGGGACCAAGAACCCCAGGATGAAATACCTGTCCTACCTGGGCTATGCCCTGACCCTGTCCACCGGCCGATCCGAAGAAGGACTCAAGATGTGCGAGCAGGCGCTCAAACGAGACTTCTTCGACGCCGACCTGCAGTGCAATCTCGGCGTCGTCTATCTCCGTCACCGGCAGAAGAAGCTGGCGTTCGAATGCTTCGAGAAGGGACTGAAGTTGAAGCCGAACCACGGGAGAATCCTGGAAGAGATCGACCGCTACGACAACCGGTCCCACCCGGTGTTCGACTTCCTGCCACGGGAGCACCCGATCAACCGTCTGGCCGGGCAACTGCGCTACCGTCTGCGCTGCCTGCTGAGCGGCCCGCTCGGATCCCGCAACTGACTTCCCGGGCCTCACGGCCCTTCCCTTTCCACCCGCCCGCCGCCGTCCGGAGGGTCACGATCCGCGCGGCCGCTGTCTGGCGGGTCACGACTTGCGTCGCGGCCGTCCTTGGGTTGACGATCGGCGGAACCTCCGTTCGGGTCAGCGCCGCGGACACGGTTCCGGCGAATTCCGCGGACTCCACCCCTGCGCCCCCCCGGGAGGATTCGGCCGTCGCCCCGCCCGGCCGCGAGCAGCGGAGGCTCGAAGCGGCCGCTTATGCCCGGCGCGGGCTGGAGTACGCCGCCCGGCCCCGCCCGGAGGACCAGAAGGAGGCCGAACGCCTCTTCCGCAAGGCGATCGGTCTGGATCGGGATCTGGCAGCGGCACACGCGGGTCTGGCCAGGGTCTCCGCGTACCTGTTCGCCCTCGGCCTCGACGAGACGCCGGATCGGCTGCAGGTGGCCCTCGACGCCGCCGATCGAGCCGTCGGTCTGGCCCCGGGGGATGCCGCCACCAGGGCGGCGCGGGCCTTCGTCCTCATTGCGGCCGACCGGCTGACGATGGCCGGCGAAGAAGCGCGCGCCG
>JANNTZ010000121.1:0-2454 GCA_031394595.1 Acidobacteriota bacterium | reverse complement strand
GCCCCGCGTGTTCGGGCCGGTGCGCGTTGCCGCCGCCTGGGAGTCGTGCGAGACCGTCGGAGGCGACCTGTTCGACATCCTGCCGCTCGGCGACGGGCGCGTCCTCCTCATGGTGGCCGACGTGGCCGGTCACGGCGTCGCCGCGGCCCTGCTCGTCGGGATGGTGAAAACCGCGGTCGGCCGGTCGCTCCAGGACCGCGAAGGGCTGGTGCCGGCGGCGAGCGCCGTCCTCGAGACCATGGCGCCGCTGCGCCAGAACCGGGTCGTGACGCTGTTTCTCGGGATCGCGGACGGCCGGGCCGGGACCCTCGAGTACCTCAACGCCGGTCATCCGCCGGCCGTTGTCTGGCGGTCCGGCCGCGAACCGAGGCTGCTCCACGCCACCACCCCGCTCCTGTCCTACGGGCTCGATCTCGGCCGGGATCCGGTGGCGAAGGTGCCGTTCGAAGTCGGCGACCGGCTGGCGATCTACTCCGACGGGATCTACGAGAGCCGCGATCCTGCCGGTCAGGAGTTCGGGCGCGACCGGTTGATCGCCGGTCTCATCGGTCATCGGGGTTCGATCGAGGAAACGGTCGCGGCGGTCATGAAACTGAGCCGCGATCACGCCGGCGGCCGACCCGCCGAGGACGACCTCACGATCCTTCTGGCCGAGCGCGTGCGGCCGGCGCCGACAGGCTGAGACTGGTGGCCGGCGTCACGCCGGCGGGCCGGACATGTCCCTCCCGTAGCCGCCGCCACCCGGCGTCTCGATGACCAGCCGATCGCCCGGGCCCGCTTCACAACTGGCCGCCCCCGGCAGTTCCAGGACTTCTCCCCCGGCCCGTTCGAGTCGCTGGGTCCCGCGCCGGCCCGGTTCGCCCCCCTCCAGACCGTAAGGCGGGACGACCCGGTGCTGGCCGAGCACCGAGACCGAGACCGGAGCGAGAAACCGGATGGCGCGGACGATGCCATCGCCGCCGCGATACCGTCCGCCCCCGCCCGACCCGCGACGCAGGGCGAAACGATCCAGGCGCACCGGATAACGGTGCTCGAGGACCTCGACGTCGGTGATCCGGGTGTTGGTCATGTGACAGTGGACTCCGCTGGCGCCGTGAAACCCGGACCCCGCGCCGGTCCCGCCGCCGATCGTCTCGTAGTAACCGAACCGCTCGTTGCCGAACAGGACGTTGTTCATCGTGCCCTGGCTGCAGGCGGCCAGACGCAGCGCCTTGAGGATCGTATCCACGAGCCGCTGGCTGGTCTCCACATTGCCGCCGACGATCGCGGGAGCCAGCGCCGGGTCGTCGGGGAAGTCGGGATTGAGCAGCCCGCGCGGGATCCGCAGGGTCACGGCCCGCAGCAGTCCCTCGTTGAGCGGCAGCGGCTGCCGGATCAGCAGGCGGACGACGTACATGACGACACTCCTCACGATCGCCGGCGTGGCGTTGAGGTTGCCGGGGTGGACGCCCGCGGTTCCGCGGAAGTCGAGGGTGGCCCGTCCGGACGACAAGGACACCCGCGCGCACAGCAGCGAACCGTCGTCGAGCGCCTCGCGCGCCTCGTACACACCGTTCGGGAAGGCGCGCAGCGCCTCGCGGACCCGGCGCGTCGCCAGGCGCTTGAGATCCTCCATCAGCGATGCCATCGCCCGGGGCCCCAGATCGACCGCCAATCCCCTGAGGAGATCCGCCCCGGCGTGATTGGCGGCGGCCGCGGCCCGCAGGTCGGCGAGATTGTCCTCGACACTCCGGGTCGGGAAGGGGGGCGCCGTCAGCCGGGAGCGGATCGCCTCCCAGCGCGGCCGGCCGCGGCGCAGGGCATGCATCGGCGGCAGGACGACCCCTTCCTCGATCAAGGTGCGGGCATCGGGCGGCATCGACCCGGGACGCGACCCGCCGATCTCGGCATGATGGGCGCGGCTCGCGACATAGCCGATCAGGGCCGGCCGGCCGCTGGCGCGCCGCGCCGTGTTCCCGGGTCCGTCGGCGAACACCGGCGTCACCACGGTCACGTCCGGCAGGTGGGATCCGCCGAACGCCGGATGGTTGGTGACGACGACGTCCCCGGGATCCATCGCGATTGCCTCGCGCAGTCGCCGGACGCAGAGCCCGAGGCCGCCCAGGTGCACCGGGATGTGCGGCGCGTTGACGACCAGGTCGCCCCGGGCGTCCAGCACGGCGCAGGAGAAATCGAGCCGCTCCTTGATGTTCGTGGAGACCGCCGTGCGACGCAGCCGCTCGCCCATCTCGGTGGCGATCGACCGCAGGCGGTTGGTGAACAGCTCCAGGCGGACGGCGCGTGGGTGTGAGGCGCGGGCGTTGTCCGCTGCGGTCCGCCGGCCGCCACCGGCGCCCACGACGGCCGTCCTGCCGGCAGCCGATGCGCGCGGGTCGACACGATCCAGCAGGATCGCCCGATCGCCGTCCACGCGGGCGCGCCAGCCGCGCGCGACCCATGTGGCGCCGCGCGCCT
>JANNTZ010000097.1:0-4094 GCA_031394595.1 Acidobacteriota bacterium | reverse complement strand
CGGGAGAATACGGAGACCGGCCGGCGTTGTCTCCGGTTAATCGGCCAACGGCGGTCGGGCGCCGGTGAACGGCGGCGGGCGGGGCGGCCGCGACCCGGCGCGGCCTACCCCGGCGTCTTCTTCCACGGGAACCACCAGGGCTTGATCCGCCCCTCCATGTCCCAGTGGAGATGCTTGGTCTGCTGGAACTCCTCCAGCCCTTCCTCGCCCAGCTCGCGCCCCAAACCCGACATCTTCATGCCGCCGAACGGTCCGGCCGGGTTGTCGACCAGGGGATCGTTGACCCAGACATTGCCGACCTCGATCTCCTCGTAGTAGCGGCGCACCCGCTGCGGGTCGCGCGAGTAGAGCGTTGCCCCGAGACCGTACGGCGAGTCGTTCGCCAGCCGCAGCCCCTCGTCGAAGGTCGCGAACGGGATGACCGGCGCGACCGGCCCGAAGATCTCCTCCTGCAGGATCGACATCCCCTGGCGGGCCCCGGCGATCACCGTCGGCTCGTAGAAGTAACCCTTCGGGAGATGCGGCGGACGGCGACCACCGGCGACGATCTTCGCCCCCTCCTGCACGGCGCCCGCCACCCGCGCCGCCACCCCATCGCGCTCCCGCGCGCCGATCAAAGGTGTGACCTCGGTCCGGTCGTCCATACCGGGGCCGACGACGAGTTCGCGGGTCAAGGCCGCCAGCCGATCGACGAACTCCTTGTAGACCGGCTGCTCGACGTAGATCCGCTCGGCGCTGGTGCAGACCTGCCCGGCGTTGAGGAACGCCGTC
This sequence comes from Acidobacteriota bacterium, assembly GCA_031394595.1. GTDB lineage: Bacteria > Acidobacteriota > Polarisedimenticolia > Gp22-AA2 > Gp22-AA2 > JANNTZ01. The sequence goes on along the minus strand of JANNTZ010000097.1, from coordinate 3,323 downwards.
CAGGCGACCGCCCGGACCGCAGCCTCGAGATCGGCGTCGGCGCAGACGATCGCCGCGTCGCTGCCGCCGAGCTCCAGGTGCAGCTTCTTGATCCGTTCGGCCCCCAGGCGGTAGATGTGCCGGCCGACCGCCGTGCTGCCGGTGAAGGCGATGCACGGGACGTCCGGGTGCTTCACCAGCGCGTCCCCGACCTCGCCCCCGGCCCCGGTGATGATGTTGACCACGCCGCGGGGGAAATGGTCGAACACCTTGTGCAGGTCCAGCGTCAGCAGCGGGGTCTGCGACGCCGGCTTGATCACCACGGTGTTGCCGGCCGCCAGCGCCGGCGCGACCTTCCAGACCAGCAGGAGGAGCGGGTAGTTGAACGGCACGATGCAGCCGACCACGCCGATCGGCTCCTTGAGGACCAGGTTGAGCTGCCCCGGCTCGGCCGAGGGGATGACCCGGCCACGCCGGTCGCGGATCAGGCCCGCGTAGTACTCGAAACAGGTCGCCGACCAGTCGACATAGCCGCGGTTCTTGCGCAACGTGCGGCCGGTCTCGTGCGTCAGGGTGACGGCGAACTCCTCGCACCCGGCGCGCAGCCGCCGCGCCGCCTCCACCAACAGGTCGCCCCGGGCCCAGGCCGAAGTCCGCTTCCAGTCCGGGAAGGCCCGTTTCGCCGCCGCCACCGCCCGATCGACCTCCGCGGCGCCCCCTTTCGGGACCGCGTCGATCACCTGCTCGGTGGCCGGGTCGGTGACCTCGAGACGCGCCCCCGACGCGCTGTCGGTGAACTCCCCATCGATCCAGAGTTTTCTCATGTGGCGGTGATTCTAGCCTAAGATGATCGAGGGGAGACCAGCATGGAAATGGACGACAGGACCCTGGATCGCTTGAGAGAAATGGAGCCGCGCGAGGCTTACGAGGCGATCAAGTTGGCCGTTCTCGCCAGCCCTGGCGGCGCGTCCTCCGAGGACGTGCAGGCGGCCTTCGAGCAGGTGGTTCAGGCAGGGATCCTCACCTGGGACGACATCGAGTCGTTCGACGAGGCGTGAACCCCCGTCGCCGGGTCACGGCCTGATCAGACCGCGTCGGACTTGCTGGTGAAGGTAAAAGCGCGTGACTTGATCGCCGGGACGAGCATGCGGCCGGCGGGGGCGGGGGCGGTCATCGCCTCGAGGTTCTGCAACATCACCACCGGGCTCTCGTTGAAGCGCAGGTTGACCACCGGCGCGGCGATCTTCCCCTTCTCGATCAGGAACAGGCCATCGCGTGTCAGACCGGTGAGCTGGGCGGTCTGCGGGTTCACCGCCCGGATATACCAGAAGCGCGTCACCAGGAGCCCGCGGTCGGTGGAAGCGATGAGTTCGTCCAAGGTCGCGCCGCCACCGGTCATCACCAGGCTGGACGGGAACGGAGTCGGATCGGTCTTCGTGGCGCCGGCCCAGTAGCGATCGGTGAACAGCGTCTTCAGCACGCCTTTATCGATCCAGGCCACCTTGCGGCTCGGAATGCCGGTGGCTCCGCCGCCGGTGCCGAAGAAGCCGCTGCCGCTCCAGGGGGTTGCCGGCACCCGCGGTTCGAACGGGTCGCTGACCAGGGTCACCGACTCGGGAAAGATCGTCTCGCCGACCTGGTTGCCGCCCCCCTGCTTCGAGAAGACGCTCTGCCCCTCGTCGGCGGCGCGCCGCGACAGACCGCCGAACTGGAATGCCTGCAGCAGCGCGGCGACCGCCGCCGGCTCGAGGATGACGGTGTAGTCGCCAGGGGGAATCTCGCGTGGCCGCGCCGAGGCGATCCCCTTGTCGGCGGCGGTCCGCGCCAGGGCTTTCGCGTCGACGGCCGCCAGGGTGGGCGACCAGATCGAGGCCCAGCCCGACCCGGTCGCATCGCCGGTGCGCATGGTGGTGGAGAATTCGGCGCCGGTGGCAACGTGGTAGCCGAAGTTCCCCTTCGAGTTGGCGATGGCGCTGGTGACCGACTCGCTCTGGTAGAAGCCGGCGGCGACCAGATCGTGCTTCTTCGCCACCGCCAGGGCCGCCCGGACACCACCGACCCGATCGGCCGCGCGGGCGCCGGCGCAGGCGGCGTCGAACTTCTCGACCACCGGGTAGTCCTGCTTCGGCAGCGCCTCCACCGCTTCCGGGTCGACCGGCATCAGCGCCCGCATCGCCTCGGCACGGCCGGCCGCGGCGCGGATCGCCCCGGGCGTCAGGTCGTTGGTGGTGACGGTGCCGCTCCTGCCGTCCTTGCGGATGGTGACCGTCAGTCCCGCATCCTCGGTCAGGCCGGAGGTGGTGATCTCGCTGCGCGCAAACCGTGTGTGCGAAGCGGTGGTCGCCTCGAGGGCGGCCTCGCACTCGCCGGTCCCGCGGGCCGCGAGCGCTTCGTCGAGGATCCGCCGGACGTCGTCCCGGGACAGGCTCATGGCGTTCTACTCCGTCCGGATCACGGTGATGCCACGGAAACGGGAGGGCGCGCAGCCGTGGCTCATGGCGTTGATCTGGATCGGCTCCCCCTTGCCGTCGCGGTTGAGACCGACGTTGGACCAGGTCGACTCGTCGCCGATGGCGTCGCACGACTGCCAGAAATCGGGCGTCCGGCTCTGGTAGGCGACATCGGCAATCATCGTCCCGACCTTGCCGCCCTTGATCTCCCAGAAAGCGTCGCCGCCGAACTGGAAGTTGTAGCGCTGGTGGTCGATGGAGTACGAGCCCCGGCCGTCGATCAGCACACCGTCCTCGATCCCGGCGACCAGGGTGTCGAGCGACATTGGCCCCTTCCCCGCCTCCAGCCAGACGTTCGGCATCCGCTGGAACGGCACCGAGGCGAACGAGTCGGCGTAGGCGCAGCCCATCGATTCGTTCTGGTTGATCCAGTGCGACTGGTCGCGCGTCGTCTGGTAGCCGACGAAGATGCCGTTCTTCAGGATCGGGAACCGCCGGGTCTTCACGCCGTCGTCATCGTAGCCGCAGGTCGACAGCGCCTGTGGCAGCGTCCGGTCGCCGTGGACATTGACGACCTCCGATCCGACGCGGAAATGTCCCAGCTTGTCGGGGGTCAGAAACGACGTACCGGCGAAGTTGGCCTCGTACCCCATCGCGCGATCCAACTCGGTCGGGTGGCCGACCGACTCGTGGATGGTCAGCCACAGGTTCGACGGGGCGATGACGAGGTCGCGCTTGCCGGGCGTGACTCCCGGCGCGCGCAGCTTCTCCACCGCTTCTTCGCCGATCTTGCGCGCGTCGGCCAGGAGCGGCGCCTCCTGCACGTACTCCCAGCCGGCCTGGCGCGGGTTGATCTCGTGATCGCGGCTGACGAAGTCGCCGCTGGTCGAGTCG
>JANNTZ010000293.1:0-3024 GCA_031394595.1 Acidobacteriota bacterium | reverse complement strand
CGGTTCCGGCCCAGGTTCCCACACCGGGCCTAGGAGCCTGTCCGGGTATTCCGTTGGGTCGCTCGCCTGGGGCTTGCGAGGTGGATGCAAGGAGCGCCGAGGCGGCGATGGGGATCCATCGCCAACGAGGCGCGACGCCGCAGGCGCGCGCAACCCCTATGCGCCCGAAGGGTTCGGGCGGCGCGGCGCCGTCCGGGTCGTTGCCGCTCCTCCGCGATGGAACCCCATCGCGTCGTCGCGGCGCCTCGCGTTCGACGCCACGGCGCTCCGAACGCGACCCGGCGCAATACCCGGACAGGCTCCTAACCGGGGCACCGGAGTCGGTCCCGATCGTGACCCGATCCCGCTACCTGATGGGTGTGCCCCTGCAGTTGACCTTCCGCGATCCGGCCGATCCTTCCCTTTTCGAAGCCGTTTTCAAGGAAGTGGCGCGGCTCGAGACGATCCTCAGCAACTGGCGGACCGACAGCGAACTCTCGCGGCTCAATCGCGCGGCGGGCGGGGAAGCGATCGCCTGCTCCGTCGATCTCTTCGAAGCGATCGTCCGGGCGGTGTCGTGGGCGGAGATCACCGGCGGGACATTTGACCCCACCGTCGAGCCGGTCGTCCGAAGGCTGGGTCTGATCGGCGATCCCTACGACGGCCGGCCCGCGGTCGCGGCGCCGGCCAGTGACGGGCCCGGGGGCGACTGGCGCAATGTGGTGATCGATCGGACCGCCCGTACCGTGCGCCTGCGGTCGGCGGGTATGGGGCTCGACATGGGCGGGATCGGCAAGGGGATCGCCCTCGATGCGGCGGCGCGAGTGATCCGGGAAGCCGGACGGGATTCGGCCCTGCTCGATTTTGGCGGCCAGGTGATGGCGATCGGGAGGCCCGCCAGGGAGCCGGAATGGACCGTCGACGTCGCCGATCCCGATGATCGTGATCGCATCGTCGGCCGCGTGCGGGTCCACGACCTGTCGCTGTCGACCTCGGCTCCGGGTGGGCGGCGTGGCCCTGGCGGAGATCCCCACATCGTTGACCCACGGACCGGCAGGCCGGCCGCCTACACGGGATCGGTGACTGTGGCCGCGACGGACGCGACCAGCGCCGACGTCCTGTCCACCGCCCTGTGCGTGATGGGCGCCGACGCTGGGCTCGCCTGGGCGAGGGGACGGGATGTGGCGGCGCTCTTTGTCTGGCGGAATGCCGGCGGGGCTCTCGAAATCCGCCGGACGCAGGCGTTCAAACGGCTCCAATGGCACGAGAGTCCGCCGGAGCGGCTGCCGGTGGCGGCCGCCGCCCGTGCGGGGGACTGATCAGACGGGCCGGGTGGCCCGCGGGAGGCTGGCGTGGACGTGACAGACGGAAAACCGAACGGTCTGTGGGACAGCCGCCGCCTGCTCGTGGCGGGGGGGATCCTGGGAGTCCTCTGGGGATCGATGATGAGCGAAGCACGCGCCGGAGGGCCCGACGCGTCCGCCGGCGCTGGGACTGCGGGCGTGGCTGCCACCCCGCAGGCGGGGGCGCCGGGGGACACGGCGCTCCTGGAGCGGCTGAAGGCCCTCGAGGTCCAGGTCGCGGCGCTCAAAGCGGAGGTCGAGCGGCTGCGTGGCAGCGGGTCCGCGGCCTTGGCGCAGTCGATCGCCTCGATCGAGAAGCAGATCGACGCGCTCACCCGCGAGATCGAGCGGCTGAAGATCGGCGCCGCCGCAGCACCGGAGGCGAAGGAAACGGTCCATGGGTTCGGTCCCGCCGCGTCGAAGATCTACAAGGTGCAGCGGGGTGTCTCGATCGGCGGTTACGGGGAGATGCTGTACCAGAACTTCACCTCGCACCGCGACAACGACACCCCCGCGAACGCCAAGTCCGAGGTCGATTTCCTGCGGGCCGTCCTGTATTTCGGCTACAAGTTCGACGACCGGTTCCTGTTCAATTCGGAGATCGAGTACGAGCATGCCCAGGCCGGGGAGGGCAAAGTCGGGGAGGTGGCGGTCGAGTTCGCCTACCTGGAGTACCGCGCCCGCCCGGAGATCGGCGCACGCGGTGGGATGCTCCTGGTTCCCATGGGGTTTCTCAACGAGATGCACGAGTCGCCGATCTTCCATGGCGCGCGGCGGCCGCAGGTGGAGCAGTTGATCCTGCCGACGACCTGGCGGGAAAACGGTATCGGGGCGTTTGGAGACGCCGGGCCGGTGTCCTGGCGGGCCTATGTCATCGCCAGTCTCAAGTCGTCGGGCTTCACCGAGTCGAGCTGGATCCGGGGTGGCCGTCAGAGCGGGGCGAAGTCCCGTGCCACCGACCTGGCGTTCACGGCACGTGTCGACTACACGCCGATCCCTGGGCTGCTCCTCGGGGCCTCCGGGTTTTCGGGTAAGACCGGGCAGGGGGTCGAGATCGATCCGGACGGCGCCGGGGTGGGGGGGCTGCCGCCCGTCGGCATGCCCGATGGGCGCCTGAGCCTGTGGGACACGCACGTCGAATACAACATCAAGGGATGGCGGCTGCGCGGCCTGTACGCGCGGGGCATCCTGAGTGACGCGGGCGAGATCGGCGCCCTCATCGACTCCGACCCGACGGCGGCCTTCCTTCCGTCGGCGATCGGCGAGCGGGCCTTCGGCTGGTACGTCGAGGGAGCCTACAACCTGTTCGCGCGCGGCCAATTCGGCGGGCAGGAACTCAGCCCGTTCTGTCGTTACGAGTCCTACAACACCCAGGATCGGGTCGCCCCCGTGGGTACGGCGAAGCCAGCCAACGAGGTCAGCGTGCGGACCTGCGGCGTGACCTACCGTCCCATCCCGAACATCGCGGTGAAGGTCGATGCGACGAATTTCGACAACCAAGCGCAGACGGCGATCGACCAGGTCAATTTCGCCCTCGGCTACCTGTTCTGAGCGATGCGGATCCTCCTGCGCTTGAGCGTGCCGGCGGTCATTCTGCTGACCGGTGTCACCGCGCCCGCGGCACGCGTGTATCTCACCCAGGCGGAGGCGCTGTCGATCGCGTTTCCACCGCCGCACGAGGTCGAGCGGCGCACGCTCTACC
>JANNTZ010000292.1:0-8295 GCA_031394595.1 Acidobacteriota bacterium | reverse complement strand
CGGTTCCGGCCCAGGTTCCCACACCGGGCCTAGGAGCCTGTCCGGGTATTCCGTTGGGTCGCTCGCCTGGGGCTTGCGAGGTGGATGCAAGGAGCGCCGAGGCGGCGATGGGGATCCATCGCCAACGAGGCGCGACGCCGCCCGCTTCGTTGCCGCTTCTCCGCGATGGGACCCCATCGCGTCGTCGCGGCGCCTCGCGTCCGACGCCACGGCGCTCCGAACGCGACCCGACGCAATACCCGGACAGGCTCCTAGGTGAGGGCGCGCGTCTTTGTGACCCTGAAACGCGGGGCCCTCGATCCGCAGGGGAAGGCGGTCTGCACGTCGCTCCACCAACTGGGCTATCGCGAGGTGACCGACGTGCGGATCGGCAAGTGCATGGAAGTGACGCTGGGCGGGCTGCCGCGGCGCGAAGCGGAGCAGCGGCTGAAGGCGATGTGCGACAAGCTCCTCGCCAACCCGGTGATCGAAGACTACCGCTTCGAGGTGTACGAGGACTGACCCCGGACCGCGCGGGGCTTGGGCTGCCTTGAAGTTCGGCATCGTCATTTTCCCCGGATCCAACTGCGACCACGACGTCTATCACGTGGCCAAGCACGTGCTCGGCCACGAGGCGGCGTTTCTCTGGCACAAGGACGACGGCTTCGCCGGCGTGGACTGCATCGTCCTGCCCGGGGGCTTCGCGCATGGCGACTACCTGCGCACCGGCGCCATGGCGCGGTTCTCGCCGATCATGAAAGCGGTCGAGGGGTTCGCCGATCGGGGCGGGATGGTGTTCGGGATCTGCAACGGCTTCCAGATTCTCTGCGAGGCCGGCCTGCTGCCCGGGGCCCTGGTGCGCAACGCCGGGTTGCAATACATCTGCCGTGATGTGTTTCTCCGCTGCGACCGTCAGGACACCCCCTACACCGGCCGCATCAAGCCGGGGACGGTGCTCAAGATCCCGATCGGCCACGGCGAGGGGTGCTTCTTCGCGCCCGAGGAGACCTTGAAGTCGATCGAGGAGAAGAAGCAGGTGGTGTTCCGCTATTGCGACAGCGGAGGACAGATCACCACCGAATCGAACCCGAACGGGTCGCTCCGGTCGATCGCCGCGGTCTGCAACGAGCGCGGCAACGTGATGGGGATGATGCCCCATCCGGACCGCTGCGCCGAGGAGGTCCTCGGCAACGCCGACGGCCGGCGGATCTTCGATTCGATTGTCCATTCCTGGACGCAGGCGCGGAGGACCCGGCTGTGATCCGTGCGTGGAGACGGAGGGTGCGGGCGTGAGCCGCGATCCCGAGGTCACCAGGGACCTGGCGCTGCAGCATGGGATGACCACCGAAGAGTACGACCACGCCATCGAGGTCCTCGGCCGGCCGCCGAGCTATACCGAGCTCGGCATCATCGCGGTCATGTGGTCGGAGCACTGTTCCTACAAGAGCAGCCGCATCCATCTGAAGACGCTGCCGACCGAGGGGCCGCGTCTGGTGCAGGGGCCGGGTGAGAACGCCGGCATCGTCGATGTGGGCGCCGGCATCGTCGCCGCCTTCAAGATGGAGAGCCACAACCACCCGTCCTACATCGAGCCGCACCAGGGGGCGGCGACCGGTGTCGGCGGGATCCTGCGGGACATCTTCACCATGGGAGCGCGGCCCATCGCCTCGCTCAACTCGCTGCGTTTCGGATCGCTCGACCATCCGCGCACCCGCTACCTGGTCGGCGGGGTCGTCACGGGGATCGCCGGCTACGGCAACAGCATCGGCGTGCCGACGGTGGGCGGAGAGATCTACTTCCACCCGTCCTACAACGGCAACATCCTGGTCAACGTCATGAGTCTGGGGATCGCGCGCCGCGACAAGATCCACAAGGGGATCGCCGCCGGTCCGGGCAACCCGGTGATCTACGTCGGGTCACGCACCGGTCGCGACGGCATTCACGGCGCCAGCCTGCTGGCCTCGTCGGAGTTCGATGCCGAATCGGAGACCAAGCGGCCGACGGTGCAGGTCGGCGACCCGTTCACCGAGAAGCAGCTCCTGGAGGCCTGTCTCGAGGCGATGAAGGAGACCGGTCTGGTGGTCGGCATCCAGGACATGGGGGCGGCCGGCCTGACCTGCTCGACCCTCGAGATGGCCGCGCGGGCCGGCACCGGGATGGAGATCGAACTCGACAGGGTGCCGCTGCGCGAGGCGGAGATGACCCCGTACGAGATCATGCTGTCGGAGTCGCAGGAGCGGATGCTGCTGGTCGCCACGCCGCAGACCGAGGCGAGGGTGCGGGCCATCTTCGATAAGTGGGACCTCGAGGCTTCCGTGATCGGGCGGGTCACCGACACCGGTCGGGTCCTGGTGCGGGCGGGGGGACGGGTGGTCGCCGATGTGCCGGCCGCGTCCCTGGCGGACGATGCTCCCCGCTACCAGCGACCGAGCGCCCGGCCGGCCTGGCAGGACACCGTGCAGGATCTGCAGCTCGACGCGGTCCCGGATCCGGCCGACGGCAACGCGGCGCTGCTGGCCCTGATGACCTCGCCGAATCTCTGCAGCCGGCAGTCGATTTACCAGGTCTACGACCACATGGTCCGATCCAACACCGTGGTCCGTCCCGGCTCGGACGCCGCGGTCATCCGTCTCAAGGGGACCGAGCGGGCGCTCGCGCTGACCGTGGACTGCAACTCCCGCTACTGCTTTCTCGACCCGATCGAGGGAGCGCGGCTGGCGGTGGCGGAGGCCGCGCGCAATCTCGCCTGCTCCGGTGCCGTGCCACTCGGGGTCACCGACTGCCTCAACTTCGGCAACCCGGAGAAGCCCGAGGTGATGTGGCAGTTCATCCAGTCGATCCAGGGGATCTCCGAGGCCTGCCGCGCGTTCGAGACGCCGGTCGTGGGTGGCAACGTCTCCTTCTACAACGAGACGGAGGGGAAGGGGATCAACCCGACGCCGACCATCGGCATGGTCGGCATGTTCGAGGATGTCCGGTCGGCGATGACGCAGTGGTTCCGGCGGGAGGGCGATCTCGTGTTCCTGATGGGGGAGGGAGAACCGTCGATCGCCGCCAGCGAGTACCTCGCCGTGGTCCACGGCCGCGAGGCAGGCCGTCCGGCGGCTGTCAGCCTGGCTCGCGAGAAAGCGCTGCACGACGCCGTGCGCGCCGCACGCAACGGCGGGCTGATCGCTTCGGCCCACGACTGCTCCGAGGGCGGCCTCGCCTTCACGCTCCTGGAATGCTGCATCACCGGCCCCGAGGGGGCGGTCGGCGCCGAGATCCGGATCGAAGGGAAAGGGCGACTCGATGCCCTGCTCTTCGGCGAGGCGCCGACACGTATCATCGTGTCGGCGGCCCCCGAGGGCCGGGCCCGTCTCGAGCAGCTGGCGCTCGGTTACGAAGTCCCGGTCCGCCTGCTCGGCAAGGTCGGTGGGTCACGCCTGACGATCGCCGCCGCCGGTGGCGGCAGCGTCGACGACCTCGAAACCGCCCCCGCGCGCGCCGCCTGGATCGGCGCGCTCAAGAACCACCTCGCTTCTTGATGGGTGTGGCCTCGACGATCACGCCCGCGCTGGAGCAGGTCCAATAGAGATTGCCGTTGGGTGTGACCGCGATGTCCGTGGGCTCTGGATCGCCGAAATCCACGACGGTCTTCTCGCCGGAAAGGAGGTTGTACTCGATGACCCGGTTGCTGCCTCCCATGGACCCGGAGAGGCCCGGTGTGGGGACCTCCGTGAAGTAGAGGTTCTCCCCCTTGTGGTCCAGAGCGATGCCGACGGGCTGATTGAGTCCGTGCAGCAGCACGCTGACCATTCCGTTGGAGTCCCTCTCCAAGATCACGCCGGCCGACTTGCAGGTCCAGTAGGCTTCGCCGTCCCTGCCGACCACGATGTCGGTCGGCTCCGGCTCGCCCATCGTCAGCACGTCGATGGTCACCCCGTCGGAGACGTTGACGGTGTTCATCCCCCCCATCATCCCGGAGACGCCTGGTGTCGGGAGCTGCGTGAAATAAACATTCTCCTGGCGGTCGACGGAGATGCCGCTCGGCTGTTGCAGGCCGGTCAAGAACGCACTGGTGAAGCCATCCTCGTCCTGCTCCAGGATCACCCCAGCCGACTTGCAGGTCCAGTAGAGCGTGCCGTCCTCGCCGACGGCGATGTGCGTGGGCTCCGGTTCCCCCTGGTGAAGAACCTTGATGTCCTTCGAACCCAGCGAGAACCGGCTCACCGAGTTCATGCCCCCGCCCATTCCCGGCATGGGGATCTGCGTGAAGTAGATCGTACCGCTTCCGTTGACGGCGATTCCCGTCGGGCGGCTCAGCCCGCGAAGGACCACGCTGGTTTCATACTCCGTCGCACGGGCGGCCGTGGCGCCAAGAGCCAGGATTGCGCACCCCGCGGCGATGAACGCAGCGACTGGGGACGGTCGATTCATCTTTCTTCCCTCCTCATGGTTGGACAGCCGGTCACGTGGAACTTCAAAGCCACGTGATCTGTTAACATCCGGGAGGGCCGGAAAGTTCCCGCTTCGATGATTGCGCGGCCACGCACGGGTTGGCGGCCGGATGGGGGTGTCCCGAGAATGAGCGAGTCCTCCCAGGATCCTGGTCGGGACAGCCGGTCGAGGTTCGAGGCCCTCGCCTTGCCCCTGACGAGGTCGCTGTACAACATGGCCCTCCGCCTGACGCGCCGCCCTCAGGACGCCGCGGACCTGGTCCAGGAGACCTTTCTGCGCGCCTACCGCACATTCCCGAACTTCACTCCGGGAACCAACGCCAAGGCCTGGCTGTTCACCATCCTGTACTCGATCTTTGTGAACGCCTACCGAAGGAAAGAGCGTGAGCCCGAGATGGCATCGATCGAGGATCTTGAGGAGAGATTCCAGCGGTCGATCCCCGTCCAGGACCTGAACGCCCACCTCCAGATCCTGGGCAATCTGAACATCGACTGGAAAGGCTCCGAAATCCAGCGGGAGCTCGAGCGGCTTCCCGAAAGCTTTCGTGCGGCGGTGCTGCTGGTGGACGTGGAGGATCTTTCCTACGAGGAAGCGGCGGCGGCCCTGGGTTGCCCGGTCGGGACCTTGCGTTCCCGGCTTTTCCGTGGACGCAGGATCCTGGCGGTGGGTCTTCAGGAGTACGCCTGCAAGCTGGGTTACGTGAGGCGCTAGAGGATGAACATGGCGGATGGACAGCACCCCAGGGAAGCGTTGCAGGAGCTGCTGGACGGCAGGCTCGACGCGCAGGCCAGCGGCGACGTCGTCGCGCACATCGCGTCGTGCAGCAGCTGCGCGGGCGAGATCGAGATCCTGCGGTGGACCCGAAGTACCGTCGCGAGCGCTTTCGCCGCGGGCCCGGTACCCGAATCTCTGGAACGGAGCCTCCGGGACGCGCTCGATCGGGAGGCCCATGCCGCGCCCCTGGAGCGCGTCCCCTGGCTGACCAGGGCCCGCCGCCCGGCCCTCGCCGTCGCCGTTCTGACCTTCGTGATCCTCGCCGTGGGGATCGTTTTCATGTCACGGCGTGGGGACGTGCCGGCCCGCGTCGCCCGCGATTACCTGGCCTATCGGACCGGCGCGATCGACCTCGATCTGAAAACCGCGGACGTCGTGGAGATGGAGCGCTTCTTCGCGCGGAAGGGAACCGGGTTCCAGTCCCGGGTTCTGGACCTTGGGATGATGGGCCACCGTCTCGTGGGTGGCAGGGTTCACCGGATCCGCTCCGTCCAGAGCGTCCTGTTCGTCTACGCAGGTCCGGCGGGGCAGGTTCTCGTCTGCCAGATGTACAAGGGCTCCGTCACCGACCTGCCGGCGGCGCAGGAGATCCGCCCGAACGACGGGATTGAATTCCACGTTTATGCACGCGCCGGGACGACCCTCGTGTTCTGGCAGGAAGGCGCCGTTGTGTGCGTGCTCGCGGGGGACGGCGCGCTGGAGGATGTCCTGAAGCTGGCTTTCACGAAAGCGATGAAGGTCTGAGGAACCGGCATCGGCCAAAGTCGATCCGCCGGCCAGCGAACCGGATCAGGAGGCGGCGCGCTCGTACTGGAAAATTTCCGTCCCGTCCTTGCCATCCGACGACCAGGTCCACTCCTGGGTCAGCCGATCCTTCCCCTCGAACACCATGACCAGGTTCTTCATGTGGCCGGCCTTGGGATCGGCGAGGTTGGTGGCGTCAACGAAGGTGAAGACCATCCGCCCCCCATCGCCGGAGTCCCTGGTGCGCATCCGCGGCTGATTGTTGCCGGCGCAGTAGTGGGTCATCATGACGCCGTCGCGGTCGGGGCAGTAGACCGACACCATGTCCATCGAGTCGTCCGAATGCAGCGTCTCCTCGATGCAGGTGCCGTTGGAGATCGTGCGATAGGTCACCTTGACCGGCTGGCCTTCCTTGGTCTTGCCGACCCAGTTGCCGACCAGCGTCTTCAGCCTGGCGAGGGCCGCGTCGGCCGTCGTCGTGTTCTTCATCATGAACTCCGGGGCCTGCTGGGCCGCGGCCTTTTCGGCCGGCGGGGTGCCGGCAGGCGTGCCGGCGTGCGCCGCGCCAATGACGGCGCAGGCAAGACTGAACGCGATGAGGTGGCGCATCGTGCCTCCATGGCGCCCCGCTCGGGGACGCCGGGATTCCGGGTTGCAGGGATCTCCGGGCAGAACGCGCGTCGAAGTGACGCGTGTGGCGGCATGATCCCCTCGATCCGGACGTGCCGAGCGCCCGATATCCGCCGTAGATTCTAACGCGATCCGGCCATTACGTGTCGAGCAGCCGCCGGGCCTGCCGGAAGACCGCGTGCCACATCGGCCGGGTCAGGAGCCCGGTGCTGGTGTTGCGACGGCTCGGATGGAAGGAGGTCACGAACCAGGTCCCATCCGGCATCCGCGTGGCGCGGCCATGACCGAAGCGCGGACGGAGGCGGGGAGAGAGCCGATCCCGCCATCCCGCGGCCTTCATCCAGGCGTCGCAGGCGATCCGCCCGAGGGCGATCACCACGCGGACATTCCGGAGGAGCTGCAGTTCCTCCGCCAGGTACGGCCGGCAGCGATCGAACTCAGCCGGTGATGGCTGATTGTCGGGTGGGGCGCAACGCACCGACGCCGTCACGTAGCAGTCTTCGAGACGCAGGCCGTCGTCGCGGGAGGTTGAGTCCGGCTGGTTAGCGAAGCCGGTCCGATGCAGCGCCGCGTAGAGCCAGTCACCGCTCGAATCGCCCGTGAAGACCCGGCCGGTCCGGTTGCCGCCGTGGGCCGCCGGAGCCAGCCCCACGACCAGCAGGCGCGCCTCCGGGTCGCCGAACCCGGGCACCGGCCGGCCCCAATAGGTCCAGTCGAGGAACTCGCGCTTCTTCTCCCGCGCCACCTGCTCGCGCCAGGCGACCAGCCGCGGGCACAGGTGGCAAGCGACGATGCGCGCGCGAATCACGGCGATCGGGCCCTGACCGGTCGCCGATGGAGGGCGGCTCACCCGGGAGGTCTCTGCAACCGGGCGGCGTCCTGGCGGAAGCGCACGAGCATGGATTCGATCGTCTGCCGCAGGTCGGGGTTCTCAACCTTCGGCAGGAGGCCTTCGAGCAGGGCGAGCGCCCTGGTGTAGTCGCGCTTGTTGGCGCTATCGACCGCCTCGTTGTAGATGGCGACCGCTTCGTTGCTGGTGAGCCGTCCAGACGACGACTCGAGGAGCTTCAAATGGGCCTCGATCCTGGCCCGCTCCTCCGGATCCTGCGTCCGGGCGAGCGCCTCGCGGAGCAGCTTCGCCTCCTGCGTCTGCCACGCCTGGCGGCGCGCCTGCTCGGACGGGGTCTCGCGCACCAGGTAGAGGGACTGCCTCGCCTCGAGATGCTGCTGGAAGGTCGCGATCGCCCGCCGGCCCTTCTCCAGCGCCGCCAGGTCGCCACTCATGGCGAGCGCACCGTCGACCACCGCCTGCGCACGAATCAGGTCACCGTTTCTCAGCAGCAGGTAGACGAGGTTCGTCAGGATGTCGGTGCGCGCCGGGAGCATGGTGTGCGCCTTCTGGAGGAGATCGACTCCGGCGGACACCTCTCCGTCCGGCTCGATGTGCGTGGCGCCGAGCAGGACGTAGGGAGCCGCGAACCGGGGACGGAGCGTGATGGCGCTGCCGAGGAGTTCCCGGACCCGTTTCAGCCACGGGGGTGTCGTGGCGCCCGTCGGCGTGACCCCCGGGGGGCCGGTCTCAGTGGTTTGCGGGGTCCGGGATGGAGTTGGGTCCGTGGCCGGCATCGACGGCGGCGCCGGGGCGTTGCTCCGGTACAGCAGTTTGGCCAGGAGATAGCACGACATCGCGTCCGGCTCGATGGCGATGGCCTTCTCCAGCAGCGGGAT